>JANMJO010000220.1:0-2964 GCA_031371425.1 Verrucomicrobiales bacterium
GGCGCTTCGTAACCGGGCAGGAAATAAAACTGCTGCTTGTAATAATTCGCCAGCCACACCGAACGAAAATCCGTGAAGCCATCGTAAGCGCCGCCTGCTGCCGAAAGCGTCAGCCGCTCGCCCAGCTTCTGCCGGACGGACGCCGAACCGCCATCGTAGTTTTCCTCCACGCGCTCGGAATAGCCGAAGAAGTCGAACAGCTTGAACGGCTCGTAGTCCGCGCCAAAAGTGTTGTGGGTGTAAGTGAACTTCCATTCCGTGCCGCCCTGTTGCTGGCCGTAGCTGATGGCGGTGGACGTGAGTTGGATGTCGGAGGCGAGCATGGTCTCGAAGGAAATTTCCCCGGTGCGCGTCACGGGCGCGCCGGTGGCGGCGTCAACCGCCGCGCCGTCACGCGATTTCGCCGCCGCCGGTTTCGGCACCGGCTTGATGCCGTCAATCAGTTGCCGGAGTTTCTTCGTGCCCTCGAAGCCCGCGTTCTTGTAGAGCAGGCGGAAGTCCGGCGATTCCTTCGTGGCACGCGTGCCGTCAATGACCACGATGAACGGCGTGCCCGCGCCGCCGAGTTTTTCGAGCAGCTTGCCGTCGCGGTCGTTCAGCACAAATTCCGCGCCGGTGTCCTTGATGTATTGCGCGGTCTGCTTGGGATTATCCTTCTCGATGTTGATGGATACGACACGCACGGGCACGCCGTAGGAATTGCCCTTCTTCGTCGCGTAAAACTTTTGGATGCCGCCCTCAAGCTCGACGGACGCCTTGCGGCACGGCGCGCACCAGTAGGCAAAAAAATCGAGCACGACGATCTCGCCCGCGAAATCCCCGAGCCTCACGGTCTCGGCGGACTCCCATTTCGGAAGCGCGAAGTCCGGCGCGGCGACGGGCGCAGATTCCGCGCGGATATTTGACCCGGGCGCGAGCAGCGCAACGAACAGGGCCATGATGCCGAGGCGATGGGAAAAGATTTTTTTCATGTTCAACGACAGGAAGTGCAGCCGGAGTTTTGCGACGCCCCGGACCCGCCGAGGCCGGGTGCGAGCTGGGGCAGCAACCGGGTGGAGTTGTAGGTGAACGCCGCCGAATCCGAGAAGATCATATTCGGCTTCGCCACCATCCGCTGCTGCCGCACGGCACGCGACGCACAGCCCGTCTGCAGCAGCAGCGCAACCAGCGTCAGCACGCCGGAAAGGACGAGGGTGACTTGTCCGCCCCACGCTTCCAGCGACCGGGCGGTAAATTTTCTTTCTCTTCGCATCTATACCTTTGACGGGGTGGGGTTCACTTACCTTACAAAAAATATTAGATCACAGCAGCCGGCGGAGTTCCGGTTCGGTGCCGTTCTTGCAGGCGAGCACGTAGGTTTTGTCCGCCCGGCTCCAGGTGACGGTCGCCACGTTGCCCACCCGGGCAAACTGCGGCAACTCGGCGGGCGCATCCTTGAAGGTCGCGCGGTCAATCACGAGCAAGTGGGCTTTCCGATGATCCGCCAGTTCAAAGCACACGAGCGAAATGGTCGTGCCGTTCCAGTCCAGCACGCGACAGCCGACGCCGGGCCGGCCATCGAGGCCCGCAGGCAGCAACAGATCGCCGTGGGCGTTTTTCTGCGTGAGCCATTGGCGGATTTCTTTTACGTCGCGGGATTTGTGATCCAGGCGCAAAAGTTTGTTGCCCGCAAAATCCGCCATCGTATCGCGATACTGCGCGAACAAGGTGCGGCCCTGGCCAAAGTCCCGGTGCCCGGATTGTTGAATCAGAAAAATGCCGAGGCCGAGCAGCAGCACAAAGCCCGCTGCGGCAGCGCGCCAGACCGGACGCTGCCACCAGCGGGGCAGCGGCACGACTTTGCGCGCCGCGAGGAGTTGCGATTTCAACCCGGGCGGAACCGGGAACTCCCGAATCTTTTTTGCGATTGGAATGTTGAGCGCCTGTTCCTGTGCGAACCACTGCGCCAGCTCGGGGTCGCGTTTCATCAGTTCCAGCGCCTCATGGAAGAGCGGGTCGCTGGCATCCTGTCCATCCGCGCGATAGGCGCGCAGAATATATTTTGCTTCGTCTCGATTCATAACTGCTCCGATCTTCTGGGCTGCTCCTGCCGGAGCGGCACGATTTTCGCCGCCGTGGCTTCCTCGCCCCCGGTCAGCCGTTGGCGCAGCAAATCTTTGCCGCGCGACAGCCGCGACATGACCGTGCCGATCGGCAGTTCCAGCAGGTCGGAAATTTCCCGATACGCCAGGCCTTGCAGATAGAAAAGCGTCAGCGGCGTGCGGTAGCGTTCTTCGATTTCCAGCAATCGTTCCATGACGGTTTCGCCATCCAGCGTCTCGATCATCGCGGGCGTGAATGGCGGCAGCTCGTGCGCCACCGACTCGATCTCCAGATGCGGGAAACGAGTTTCATGCCGCCGCCAGCCGAGATAAATCCGGTAGAGCGTCGTGAACAGCCAGGCCTTCACCTTGGCGCGGTCGCGAAGCTGCTGGCCCTTGGTCAGCAGGCGGCAATACGTTTCCTGCGTCAGTTCGCCGGCTTCGTCGGGCGTGCCCGCGAGGCTAAACGCGAACCGATACAAGTCGTCCGCGTGCAAGGCCACGATCTGTTCGTAATCCGGTTCGTCCACAATTCAATGTTGCTGTCCGTTGATTCCTGTTGCCCACGTTAATGATGGGCCGAAAACTGGTTTCGCGCCACTCCACCCGGATTCGTTTTCCGGGTGGCTGGGAGTTCAGCTTCACGCAGATAAGAGTGCGGGGCCACAAAGTTATTCCGGGAAATTTTCAGAATTATTTCCGCCCCGCCCGGAATAGACCGGCGCATGGCGGCTCACATAGACAAGCCGGGATTCCAGTTGCGCGCCGTTGGCCGCAGCGTTCCGGTTTAACCTAAATCGAAAGTGAGCAAAATCATGTTGTCCTCAAAACAAATCCTGCCCCGCGCCACGCTGGCCGTTGGTCTGGCCGCATTGGTGGTCGG
>JANMJO010000247.1:0-1505 GCA_031371425.1 Verrucomicrobiales bacterium
AGCGCAGGCTGCGGAAGTTTTCCGCCGGAAGGTTTTCCAAGCGGAACGAATCGCGTCCGCGCTCCGCATCGAACCACGCGATGCGGTTGGTGAGTTCCAGCCACGAGCCGTCGCCGCGCTGGAGAGCAAAACCGCTGGCGAGCCAACTGACGCGCGTGATGGAAAACTTTTCGCCCGCAGAATTTCCGTAGCGAGGTTCGTTGAGCGTGAGCGGCTGGCCGTGGAAGCGCGGCGTGATCTCCACCTGCAAACTCGCCGCGCTCGCTGCAGTCAACCGCAGGAGCGCGCCGAGCAGGAGGAAGGTTTTCGCGGCGCGCGGCATTTTAATTGATCGTGAAGCCGCCGGTCAGCGTGTAGCTCGGCATGGTGAATTGCACGACGATGTTCTGCGCGCCGGTGGGCGCGTTGGCGGGGATGGCGAAGGTGGCAATGACCGTGCCGGAGGAAGGATAGGAGACACTCGTGCCAACAATCGTTCCGGCGAGCGTGACGCTGGTGATGGGCGCATTGGCGGGCGGCAGCATCGGCGGGGCGGTGATGGTGATGGTCACGGTGTTGGTTGTGCCCCGGCTCGCGCTGCCGCCGGGCGCGACGGATGTGCCGCCGCCGCCACCGCCGGAGAAGGTCGTTGTGCCCGCGTTGTCGAAGGCGGCAACGGATGTGCGGATGGCGTGGTAGAAACGGGAGTTCAGCGCGGTGGCGTCGGTGTAGCTCCCGATGATCTGGGTGGGCGCGACGTTGGAGGCAATCGGAGTCCACGCCGTGAGATTGGTCGAGGCGTCCACGCGATAGCCGCCGCCTTCAATCGCGCTCCAGGTGAGTGTGACAAGATTATTGCTCACAGCGATGCCGTTCAGTTTATCGGTGAGGTTGGTGTTGCCGAGGAAGTTGGTGGTCACCGTCTCGCTGATGGTGGTGATACTGGTGCCGGTGGGGTTGGCGTAGTAGGCGCGTCCGAGGTTGTTGGGATATTTCGGTGTGCCGTTGGTTTCGATGGAAGTGAAGTAGGCGTAGGTGCCGCCGGGGAATTCGGGCGTGACGCAGTAGCGGACGTTGTATTCGTTGAGGTCGAACTCGAGGCCTTGACGGTAGTTGGTGCCGGTGGCGGCGTTGGTGAGGTCGGCGAGATACGCGTAGTCCTCCATGTAGCGGGCGATGGGATAGGTGCTGCTGATGGCCGGGCCGGCTTGCGCGGCGGCCACGCTGTAGAGGCGTTGCGCCCAGGCGGGGATCGTGGCGCGGGCGGTGTTGGTGAGGTTGTCCGTGCCGTTCTGCCCGTTGCGGAGTTGATAGCCGCTCAACATCCGGCGCACGCCGCTGGCGGGATTCGTGGCGGTGGAATAACCGTAAGGCCCGTAGAGCGGCAGGCCGTCGCGCACCCAAGCGAGAATGGGCGAGTGCTTGGTCGCGGTGTTAGTGGATTCAGAATAAATCTTGGTCGTGGAATTGAAATCCACATGGTCGCCGAGCAGGTAGCGGAGCGCGATGGGGTTCGCGTGGTAGTG
>JANMJO010000259.1:0-1809 GCA_031371425.1 Verrucomicrobiales bacterium
GTTTCGCCGGAACGCTTGTGCGACTCGTTGCTCGAACGCACGGAAGACGTGATGACGGAAGAAAATTATTTCACGCTCACCCACCTCGAAGACGCGCAGATGACCGATCAGGAAGTCCGCGAACTCCCGAAGGTCTGGGTCGTCGGCGGCGACGGCGCGCTCGGCGACATCGGCTTCCAGAACGTCTCGAAGGTCATGTTGCAGAACCGCCCGAACATCAAGATTCTGATGCTCGACACGCAGGTTTACTCCAACACCGGCGGACAAAATTCCGACTCCTCGACGATGCTCGGCGGTTACGACATGAACCAGTTCGGCGCGGCGTCGCAAGGCAAGTTGATTGAGAAGAAGAACGTCGCCGAGGCGTTCACCAGCGGTCACGGCTCGCCGTTCGTCGCGCAGGTCTCGATGGCCAACGCCGCCAAGCTCTACAAGGCGATGCTCGACGGTCTCGAATATCGCGGCACGGCGTTCTTCCAGGCTTACACGACCTGCCAACCCGAACACGGCGTCGGCGACAACATGAGCGCCGACCAGGCGAAGATGGTGCGCGATGCGCGTGGCATGCCGGAGTTTGTCTTCAACCCGCGCAACGGCGAGACGTCGCAGGAAGTGTTCGACCTCAAGGGCAACCCGACCCCGAACCGCGACTGGTGGCGCACGAAATACAAAGACAGCGGCGAGGAATACAACTTCACCGTGGCGCATTGGGCCATCACCGAAGGCCGTTTCCGCAAGCACGTCAAGGCCATCAAGGAAGAGGAAGCCCGTGAGCTCATCCTGCTCGACGACATGCTCGCGCTCATCACGCAGGACGACGTCATCCAGCGCCGGATTTTCCAACCCGGCCACCGCTCGAACGTCCCGAACTTCGGCTGCTACATCAAGGCCGACATCAACGGTAAGTTGAAATACTTCTCCGTGACGCGCCAGATGGTGCTGTTCGCCGTGGAACGCCGCAAAGCGTGGCGCATGTTGCAGAGCAAAGCCGGCGTGGTGAACAAGGATTACCTCGCGCAGAAAGCCTTCCTCGCGAAGGTGGACAAGGGCGAGATCGCGTTGTCCGACGCGCAGACCAAGACCCGCGAGTTGCTCAACGCCGAACTGGCGAAGCTGAACTAGCGCGAGAAGGATGGCATGATGCCGTCCCAAAAACTTAAAGGCCGCCAGCGATGGCGGCCTTTTTTGTTGCCCGCGTTGACACCTTGCAAATCGCCCAGTGCAGTCGTAATGTCGTTCAGTGCCGACCGTATTGCGCTTCAAAGGTTATCGGATTGGGTTCTACAGTTCCGAACCTGATGAACCGGTTCATGTGCATGTGCACAAGGGTGGACACGAGGCCAAGTTCTGGCTTGAGCCGGTGCAGTTGAGCTGGAACAAGGGCTTTCGTGAGAGCGACCTTCAGGAGATTGCTAGGATACTCGCAGCGCATGAGACAAAATTGATTGAGGCTTGGAATGAAACTGAATAACACGCCACCGCCGGATGTGACGACAGTCGAAATCACAGACGAACGGCTGACGTTCGGTCTGGAGGATGGCCGCACCGTGAGCGTGCCGCTCGCATTTTTTCCCACGCTGCAACTCGCCACCCGCCGCGAACGTACGATTTTTGAGATATGCCACTCATCGGTCTACTGGCCCAAGCTGGACTGTGACATCGGTTCTGATTGTTTGCTGCGTGGCGCGAAGGAGTCCCGCAAATTTGCGGAACGCGCTTGGCACAAAAAGGGCAAGCTTGCAGCCGCCTGATTTGCCATTCCAAACTTAAAACTTAAAGGCCGCCAGCGATGGCGGCCTTTTTTGTTGC
>JANMJO010000262.1:0-2168 GCA_031371425.1 Verrucomicrobiales bacterium
GCAGACCGCATCCACTTTGAACAGGTGAAAATTGTAATCGCGGCACAGCTTGACCAGCATGTCCGTGCGCGCCCGCTCCTCCTCCGGCGTATTGCCGAAACCATCCGGCCCCAGCCAGACGCCGAGGCGACACCCGAACGATTTGGCTTTCTCGGCAATCGGGCCAAATCCGTTTGGGAAATATTGCTTGAACCGGTCCGAGTAGATGCTGCCGTAGCCGCCCGGCGTATCAATGGCCCCGGCGTCGAGCGCGTAGATGTCCAGGTCCATGCCGTATTCGTCATGAAGCCATTTGAAGAAATCCAGATTGGCCAAAGTCTGCCGCTCGGTTGCGCCTTCATTCGTATTATCAATCCACGAAAAATAATGGCTGCGCGAAGGCGTCTTTTCATCCGCACCCGCCAGCGGATGCGACGCCACGTTTTCCCCGCTCAAGGAAACCCCGCCGGAGAACGTGCCGGCCACCACGGCTGCCACCAAGCTGATGCGCTTGCCAAAGGCCATCGCCCCACGGCTGTGACAAACGGGCGGATAAGGACTTCCAGTGTTTTGTGAACCGAAGCTTGTTTGTGATTTCAGGGTTGCCATGAGGGGGAAATCGTATCGCAGCCGAAGGATTCTGGGCGACTACCATTTTGCGTTACCTCGTATCCCATTTTGCGGCGCAACACCGGCAAGCTTCCCGGATAAAGTTTTAAGGTCACTCCCATGTGCTGGCACGGTGACTGGCTTGAGACGCAAAATGGGACTGCGTATAACGCAAAATGGAAGTCGTTGACAAACTTCTGGCCGTGGTAGTGTGAAGCATCAATTAATCACCGTGAAAAAAATAATGAACAACCTCTTCCAGTCCCAGCGCAGCCCAAACCGCCGGGCATTCACGCTCATCGAATTGCTTGTGGTCATCGCGATCATTGCGATTCTGGCGGGCTTGTTGTTGCCGGCGCTGACCAAGGCCAAACAGAAGGCGAAGGACATTCAGTGTGTCAGTAACGAAAAACAAATCTGCCTCTCCATGTCGATGTATATCAATGACAATGGAGGCCGTGCATTGCTCTACAACAGCACGTTCACATGGGTTGGGCAGCTCCAGACAAATTATTCGACAATCAAGGCAGTGCGGTATTGCCCTGCCGCCCCGGAAAAAAAACCTTGGTCGTCCTCTTCGACAGTCGCTTCGGCTGCATTTGGAACGGCGGATGGCCCGTGGAGCTGCGCCACATGGATGAGTTTTCTGACCGAAGGAAGTTATGGATACAACGGTTTCTATTACTCAGACCTGCCACCGGCGTATAACGGCACAGCTTATAATAAAGAATCCTCCATGCGTGCACCCTCCAAAACGCCGTTTTTTGCGGATGCGATTTGGGTGGATGGCTGGCCGGCGACCAACAACGTACCCAACACCGATTTATACAATGGAAAAGATGATGATGGCTTGGGCCGGTTTGCCATAGCCCGGCATGGAGGGAAGAACGCCGCCACCGCGCCCAAAAACGTTCCGGCTGGCAGCGTCTTGCCGGGACGAAACAACGTGGGCTGCGCGGATGGGCACGTTGAATCCGCCAAGTTGAACAATCTTTGGAAGTTCTATTGGTCCACGGATTGGCGGTAGCGATTCCTGCACAAACTTCGTGCGGGAATCTGACTTGGGTAGTTTGATCGGGAACAAGTTGAGCGGACTTCGGTGTTCAACGAATCTGTGGGCGGATGGCCGCCACCGTCTTCGCCCTAGGTTGGCCGGGAGCGTATGCCGAACCGGTCAATCACCATGAAGCCAACGTCATCACGGGATAAACACGGAAAAAATGAATCAGCTTATAGCGTCAGCAATCACTCGGACGGCAACTCTGTTCTTGGCGGTCACCTGTCTGATGTTGGCGCAGCCCGCCGACGCCAGTGACTCCGCCGCGCAGGCGTCCACCATCAAAGACTACGGGCTGAAAAAGTATGTCCGCGTGTCCAGAGATTTGCCCCACTCCGAGACCAATGCCTGGAAGCTGGTCTGCACGATGCCGTATAATTGCCACTTCCAACCGTGGATCGAAGTCGAGTCGCCCGCCGGCAAGGTGATCCGCTTCAACTCCAGCAATCCTTTGGTGCTCATGCTCACCCCCACGGAAACTTGCACGACGGCAGCGGGCCAGCGCATCTACGAGGCGAAAAAC
>JANMJO010000279.1:0-5520 GCA_031371425.1 Verrucomicrobiales bacterium
ATCCGAGTTCCCGAAAGCGTTCGCAAGCTCTCCCTCTCCCATCGGATGGGAGAGGGGTGGGGTGAGGGCTGGTCGCACGATCGTTCCAGAGTGGAGTTCATTCTGCAAATCGGCTCCACCGAAAACAGCGAAGAACCGTTCCATCGTGGCAAATCTGCTTTCGCTGTGAACATTCCCTGTTATTTTGGGTCAAAGTTGTGCGCCTACACGGCGAGGAACAAGAACCATCATTGCCATGTCATTATTAAAAATATCTTTGCTGCTGATTTGCCTGCAACTCGCGCGGGCGACAAACGCGGCGGTTGGAGAAACGGCGCAGGTTTCGCCGCCAAGCCCGTCGGCGGACAAGGCCTTGCTGACGCCCGAGGGCATCAAGTCCAACGCGGTCATCCAGCTTTCGCCCGGGCAGGACGATGCGCCCATCGCACGGCTCACGGCGCGGGTGCTGCAGCAGTTCCAATATCAGCACCAGGTCTTCAACGACACGGTGGCCAGCAATTTCCTCGCGCGCGTCATGGGCGACTTGGACGCGCAGCACCTGCATTTCCTGCAAAGCGACGCGGATGAGTTCGCGCGCTATCGCACCACGCTGGACGATTTGACCCTGCGTTACGGCGATACCACCCCGGCCTACGAGATCTTCGGGCGCTTTCTCGAACGCCTCATCCAACGCGCTTCCTACGCGCAGGAACTGCTCAAGACCGAGAAGTTCCAGTTCACCAGCGACGAGCGCGTGGCCGCCAACCGCCACACACTGCCGTATCCCCAAGACCTCGCCGCCGCACGGAAACTCTGGCGCGAACGCGTGCGCTACGAGTATCTCCAGGAAAAACTCAACGCCGCCATCCCCTCCAAAGAAACCAACGCCCCCGGCACCAAGCCCAAGCCAATCAAGACCGCCGCCGAAATCCACGCCGGCATCGTGAAGACGCTCACGCACCGTTACGACCGCATCCTGCGAGTCTTCAAGGAATGGGACAACGACGACGTGCTGCAATATTACCTCACCACGCTCGCGCACGTTTACGACCCGCACTCCGATTATTTCGGCAAGGCGCAGTTGGAAGAATTCTCCATGAGCATGAACCTCTCACTGTTCGGCATCGGCGCGCTTCTGCAAGCCGACGAGGATGGCTATTGCAAAATCAAGGAGGTCAAGCCCGGCCCCGCCCTCCGCAGCGGCAAGATCAAGACTAACGACCGCATCGTCGCCATCGCTCAGGGCGCGGGCGAACCTGCCGACGTGGTGGACATGCCGCTGAACAAGATCGTCCAGCTCGTCCGCGGACCGAAAGGCTCGGAAGTCCGCCTCACCCTCATCCCCGCCGACGCCACCGACACCGCCACCCGCAAAGTCGTCTCCCTCATCCGCGACGAAATCAAACTCGAGGACTCCGCCGCCAAAGCCAAGCTCGTGGAACTGCCCGACGGCAAGGGCGGCAAGCTGCGGCTCGGCGTCATTGATTTGCCCTCGTTCTACGCCACGATGGAAGTGCAGAACCTCAAGGATAAATCCACCCCGCGCAGCACCACCACCGACGTCGCCAAACTGCTCGTGAAACTCGCCGAGGAGAAAGTCAGCGGCATCATCCTCGATCTGCGTCACAACGGCGGCGGCTCGCTCGAGGAATCCATCCGGCTCGCCGGCCTCTTCATCCGCCGCGGCCCCATCGTGCAAGTGCGCGATCCCGCCGGCACAGTGATGATCAAGGAAGACGAGGACCCGTCCGAATTGTATGACGGCCCGCTGATCGTGCTGACGAGCCGGTTCAGCGCGAGCGCCTCGGAGATCGTGGCCGGCGCGCTGCAGGATTACGGCCGCGCCGTCATCGTGGGCGATACCACCACGCACGGCAAAGGCACAGTGCAGACGCTCACGCAGCTCTCGCCCTACCTGCGCGGCAACCTCTACACGACCAACGACCCCGGCGCGTTGAAGGTGACCATCAGCAAATTCTACCGCCCCAGCGGCTCGTCCACGCAGCTCAAAGGCGTGGTCTCCGATATCGTGCTGCCGTCCATTGACAACATCGCCGAAATCGGCGAGAGCGCGTCGGAGAACCCGCTGCCGTGGGACAGCATCGCGAGCAGCGATTACGACCACATGAACCGCGTGTCGCCGTTCATCGAGGAACTCCGCCGGCGTTCCGCCCAGCGCGTGACCCGCGCGAAGGATTTCGACTACGTGCGCGAGGACATGGCTCTTTATCAGAAGGCGCAGGCCGACAAGACCGTTTCCCTCAACGAAGCGCAACGCCTCAAGGAAGTGAAGGAGGCCGAGGCGAGGAAAACAAAGCGCGATGCCGAGATCGCGGCGCGCAAGGAAGCTGTGCAGAAAGTTTACGAAATCAGCCTCAAGCAGACGGACATTCCCGGCTTGCCCGCGCCGGTCGGCAAGACCAACACCGTGGCGGTCGCTGCCGCCGAGGGCGACACTGCCGACAACGCGCTGGCGGACGCCAAGCCGTCCGCCGTGGATGTGAATCTGGAGGAGGCGGAGCGCGTGCTCGTGGATTACCTCGGGCTGCTGCCCACCGGCACGGTCGCTGTGGCGAAGCCCTAGCCTGCGGCGAGCGGCGCGGCGGATGTGCTGGCGGAATTTCCGAAACCATTTGGCGGCGAACGGCGTCCTACCTCGGAGAATTACTTCTATGACCGTCACAAAAAAAACATGGGTCGGTCTCGCTGCCGTGCTGGTGGCCGGGATTTACATTTTCGTTTACGCGGATTGGTTCAAACCGGCGCAGGTGCAGATATTCCACCGGTTGACCGCAGGTCGGCCGTTCCGTGGCAGGCGGCATCTCCAGACAATTGCCCCGGAGTTGACGGTTTCTTTCGGGCTGGAGCAGAAATTAAAACTGACCGAGGTGAAGGTTGTCCCGCTGGTGGCCGGTCAGACGAACCCGGCGGCGCTGGCAGTCTGGCATCTGGTTTCCAAATCCAATTCCGTGCCGGTGAAAGGTTTTTTGTATGGCGACCCCATCCGCGGCATGGAGCCGTATGTGAATGGCACCCGCCCGCACCCGCTCGAAACGAACGTGACCTACCGACTCTACATCAAAGCGGGTTCAGTGTGGGGGCAGCATGACTTCAGTCTGAGCGGCGTGCAGTCGGACGATTCCGAGCCGTAGGTCGCGGAGACAGTCTTCCATCTTCACGGAGCGTTGCGGACATTGGGCATGACGGCCCACATGTTGACGGGACGCAGGGCGCGCTTGAATTTCAGGAAGCGCGCACCGCCATCGGCGAAGGCGTAGTTCGAGCCGCCGCCGCCGCTATCGCCGGCAGCGTGCCGGGCGGTGGAGTGCTTGCTTTGATCCAACTTGAGTTCGATGTCCATGTTCGAGAGATCCATGTAGTAGTCCATCGCGGTGTAATCTTTTTCGCCGAAGGTGATGGTCTCGGTCGGCTGGCTGATGATGGTCTCGGGCATCGGCACGTAGCGGTTGCCGCCGGTGTTGGCGTCGTAATAATCATTCCAGCCATTGATCATGTAGCTGCGCGGCGAGGCGTCGGCCACGTTGGGGGCGTTGGTCTGGGTCATGGGGCCGAAGCTATCAATGCCGGACTCGCTGGTGCAGCGGAGGATTTTCAAATCCTTGTAGGTGTCGCGGAGTGAACTGGGCCAGCGGTTGGTTGAAGAGTGCGGCATGTAGCGGCTTTCGTTGTCGTCGAGATACATCACGAGGGAAAGGCTGAGCTGGCGGAGGTTGTTCACGCAGGCGATGCGCCGGGCGCTTTCCTTGGCGCGGGCGAGGGCGGGCAGGAGCAAGCCCGCGAGGATCGCGATGATGGCGATGACGACGAGGAGCTCGATGAGCGTGAAGGCTGTTTTGCGGCTGGCTGTTTGCATGCAAGGGAAACAGACGCGCGCAGGGGCGGTTCAGTTACAACTGGATTTGGACGGCTGCGACGGCGGTCCGCGCGGAGTGTTGCGCTGCTGCCGTTATTTTGCCGGGGCTTTTTCGAGGGGCGGGATGACCTTCACGGAGCCGTCGGTGTTGACTTCCACGTTGAGGTCGTAGTGCCGGGGGCGCGGGGCCGGGGTGACGAGGCCGCGCATCTGCTGCTGCGCGCCCTTGAGATCGGAGCTGGCGGGCAAGCCTTCGGCGGCGCGGTCGAGGCGGCGGGCGACGTTGATTTCGGTGCGGATCTTACTGATCTGCGCCTTGAGCGCGGTGATGTCGTTGAATTTGCGTTCCAGTTCCGCCTTTTCGCGCAGGAGCTTCTTGAGTTCCTTGGTGAGCGCGGATTTGTCGCCCTCGGCGGCGACGAGTTTGGCGCTGACGTCAGCGATCTGGCCGTTGAGGGCGGCGATGGTGGAGTTCAAGGCGGCGGCTTCCTGTTCCATGACCGTCTTGTGGGCCTCGAGTTTGGCGATGGTCTCGTCGCGTTTGACGATTTCATCCTTCGCAGATTTGAGGGAGGACTCAATCTCGGCGAGCGAGGCGCTGGTCTGTGCGAGGGTGTTGGAGAGAGTGGTGATGTCGGTTTTGCGGAGGGTGACTTCGGTTTCCAAGTTGGTGATGACGACCTTGTGCTGCTCCAAGTCGGCGGTGGTCTGCTGGAGGTTGTTGGAGAAGGTGGTGATCTGAACCTGGTCCTGCTCAATCTGCGTCGCGGCCTGGTTGCCGCGGTAGATCATGATGATGACGAGAGCGATGACGGCGACGCCGAGGCCGATGGCTACGTTCCGGAAAGTATTATTTTTATCGTTCATAACGGGGAAACCATGACGCCAAATGTGAAGTTTGACAAGTCTCATTCCGCAACTTGCGCCCACCGAAACTAGATTGACTCCGCGTGGCAGTAGGGACAGATTTCGCCACCATGAAAGCTCTAGCTGCGCCAAGGACCAGCGTGCGACCGTCGGCCAACCGCCCGCTCGCCATTCCTACCGTTGATCAGGTGATGGCCGAGGAACGCGCCGCGTCCTTCACCAAGCGCAGCATCAAGACCAGCACCAAGCTCGCCGGGCTCAAGCTCGCCGTGAGCATGATGGATCTCACCACGCTCGAAGGCAAAGACACTCCCGGCAAGGTCGCCTACCTCTGCCGCAAGGCGCTCCAGCCCATCGAGGCGAAATACGATGTGCCGAGCTGCGCCGCCGTCTGCGTTTATCCGAACATGGTGAAATACGCGCGGAAATTTCTCGGCGAAAACTCCGCCGTCCACGTCGCGTCCGTCGCCACCGGGTTTCCCAGCGGCCAATTTCCGCTCCGCACCAAGCTTGAAGAAGTCCGCCGCGCCGTCGGCGATGGCGCGGATGAAATTGACATGGTCATTGACCGCTGCGCCTTCCTCGCTGGCGATCACGGAAAAGTTTTCGACGAAATCGCCGCCACGAAAGAAGCCTGTGGCCCGGCGCACTTGAAGGTGATTCTCGAAACCGGCGAACTCGTCACCTACGACAACGTCCGCCTCGCCAGCGAAATCGCCATGCAGGCCGGCGGCGATTTCATCAAGACCAGCACCGGCAAAGTTTCGCCCGCCGCCACCATGCCCGTCACGCTCGTGATG
>JANMJO010000045.1:0-15170 GCA_031371425.1 Verrucomicrobiales bacterium
GGACTGCACAGTGAGCGCGAACCAGTTGGTCGAGGTGAGGTTGGTGTTGAACTCAGGGAAGTAGGAGAACGCGTTTGAGCCGGTGAACTTGAGGGCGATGTTTGTGCCGAGGGTGAGTTTGAGAATGCGCGGGCTGGGCGGCACGGGCGGGGCAATCGTGATGATGCTGCCGTTGAAATGATGGACGGAACATTCGTAAGTGTAGTTGGTGGCAAGGTTCGGCACGGTGTAGGTGATTGTGCCGGAGGAAATGTCGTTGTTGACCACGCCCGTGCTGAGGATGCGAAATGGGTGAGAGCCGCTCGTGCTGATGGCAAACGTGTAGGTGCGCCCGCGCACAAGGGTGAGCGTGGGATTGGGTCCCATGCTATTGATGGTGTAAGAAAATGCTGGCGAAGTCACGCTGAAGTCCGCCGCATCTGCCGACAACAAAGATGCTACAAGTGCACCAACGGCGAAGAAGTAGAACGGTTTCACACGCGCAAGCTACGTCATCGGTGCTAAAACTCAACTCCGCGATTGAGTCCGGCTCTGCTTCGCGTAACATCCGCCGCTCTATGGCAAGCAGTCGCCGACAATATCCATTTCATCTCATCGAACCCAAGTGGCAGCAGACTTGGGACGAAGAACAGGCTTTCCGCGCGTTCAACCCCGGCGATGCCGTGCCGGTGGGTCATCCGTTTGGAATCCGCCACGGCCTTTCCGGCAAGGTGGCCGACCGCACGGCCTTGCCCGCCAAGTTCTACATCCTCGACATGTTTCCGTATCCGAGCGGCGCGGGCTTGCACGTCGGGCATCCGGAAGGCTACACGGCTACGGACATTCTGGCGCGTTACCGCCGCGCCTGCGGTTTCAACGTGCTGCATCCGATGGGCTGGGATTCGTTCGGCCTGCCCGCCGAGCAATACGCCGTGAAGACCGGCCAGCATCCGCGTGTGACGACCGAGGCGAACATCGCCAACTTCACGCGCCAGATCAAAAGCCTCGGCTTCAGCTACGACTGGTCGCGCGAACTCGCCACGACCGACCCCGATTATTTCAAGTGGACGCAATGGATTTTCCTCAAGCTCTACAACTCGTGGTTCAATCCCCAGACGAACAGAGCCGAGCCGATTGAGACGCTGAAATATCCAGAGGAATTTCGAGTCAACAAAGCCGATAACGTCGGGCGAGACGCCTGCCCAGCGAGCGCGAAGCGCGAGACCGCGTCGGCTGCGCCGACGCGGGCAGGCGAGACGCCTGCCCTACTTTGGAACTCGAATCCGCGCGTCGCGCCTACCGCGATTCCAAGCGTCTCGCTTACGTCAGCGAAGCGCCGGTGAACTGGTGTCCTGAACTCGGCACGGTGCTCGCCAATGAGGAGGTCATTGACGGCAAGAGCGAAGTCGGCGGGTTTCCCGTCGTCCGCAAGCCGATGCGCCAATGGATGCTCCGCATCACCGCCTACGCGGAAAAACTTCTCGCCGACCTCGACACGATTGACTGGAGCGATTCGCTCAAGGAAATGCAGCGGAACTGGATTGGCCGGAGTGAGGGCGCGGAGGTGGATTTTCAGATTGCCGATTGCCGATTGCCGATTGCCGATTCCAAAATCCGTGTCTTCACCACGCGGCCTGACACGTTGTTCGGCGCGACTTACATGGTGCTCTCGCCGGAACACAAACTCGTTGACCAGATCACCACGCCCGAACAGCGCGAGGCGATTGCGAGATACAAAACCCAGATTGCCGGGAAGTCCGATCTCGAACGCACGGAACTTGCCAAGGAAAAATCCGGCGTGTTCACCGGCGCTCACGCCATCAATCCCGTCAACGGCGAGCGGATTCCCATCTGGATCGCCGACTACGTTCTCGCCAGCTACGGCACAGGCGCAATCATGGCCGTGCCCGCGCATGACACGCGCGACTTCGAGTTTGCGACCAAGTTCGCGCTGCCAATCATCGAAGTCGTGAAGCCGTCCGAATGCGACGGAGCGCGGGCGGTCCCCGCCCGCAGCGCGCCCGTCAGAAGTGGAACTCACGAACATTCCAAAAACTCCGTACCAAACGACGCGCTGCGACCGGGGACCGGTCGCGCTCCGGCGGAAGCGTTCTGCGAACTCGGCGTCGCCATCAATTCATCGAGCACCGAGTTTTCCCTCAACGGACTCCCCACCGCTGAAGCCAAAAAGAAAATCACCGCTTGGCTCGAAGAAAAAAATCTCGGCAAGAAGTCCATCAACTACAAGCTGCGCGACTGGCTGTTCAGCCGGCAGCGTTATTGGGGTGAGCCGTTCCCGATTGTTTGGAAGAAAGACGCCGCTGGGAATCTTTACCACGAAGCGTTGCCGGAAAGTTCGTTGCCGCTCCTGCCGCCGTCGCTGGAAGATTACAAGCCCACCACTGACGGCCAGCCGCCGCTCGCACGCGCCAAGGATTGGTTGAACCTTCCCGACGGCTCGGTGCGCGAGACGAACACCATGCCGCAATGGGCGGGCTCGTGCTGGTATTATCTCCGCTACCTCGACGCGAAGAACGGCGGCGCGTTCGTCGGCAAGGATGCGGAGAGTTATTGGATGGGCACGACGGGTTGCAAGTTGAAGGTTGAAAGTTGCAAGTCGGACTCCAGCGCGCCGCAACCTGCAACCTGCAACCTGCAACCTGCAACTCCCGGAGTGGATTTATACGTCGGCGGCACGGAGCACGCGGTGTTGCATCTGCTCTACGCGCGGTTCTGGCACAAGGTGCTCTTCGACCTCGGCCACGTCTCCACAGCCGAGCCGTTCTTCAAGCTCGTCAATCAAGGACTCATCCTCGGCGCGGACGGGCAGAAGATGTCCAAGTCGCGCGGCAACGTGGTGAATCCCGACGACGTGATTGAGGAATACGGCGCGGACGCGTTCCGGCTTTACGAGATGTTCATGGGCCCGTTGCAGGACACGAAACCGTGGAACACCAGCGGCGTCGCCGGCGTTTACAAATTCCTCGGGCGCGTCTGGCGCTTGTTCGTGGACGAGCCGAGTGAGACGGAGTTTGAACAAGCCGAGACCACCGCCGATTGTAGCCGCGGATGTGAATCCGCGGAGTCCCGCGCTTTGACAAGCGCGGCTACGAAGCTGCTGAACCTCATCAAACTGAATGCCGCAATCAAAGACGTCGCCGCCACGCCCGCGCAACTCAAGACGCTGCACGCCTGCATCAAGAAAGTCACCGAAGACCTCGACGGCATGCGCTTCAACACCGCCATTTCCGCCATGATGGTCTTCGTGAACGACGCCATCGCGTGGGAGACGAAGCCCGTCGCCGTGCTGCGCGAGTTTCTGATTCTGCTCGCGCCATTCGCGCCGCACATCGCCGAAGAGTTGTGGGAGAAGATGTCCAAAGTCCAAAGTCCAAAGTCCAAAGTCACGGACGCTGGTTCGACGACATTGGACATTGGACATTGGACATTGGACTCTTTGCCATATTCGCCGTGGCCGAAGTTTGATCCGGCGTTGCTCGTCGAAGACACGCTGGAAATTCCCGTGCAGGTGAACGGCAAGTTGCGCGATGTCATTCGCGTGCCCGCCGCCGCCGACAACGCCACGATTGAAGCCGCCGCGCTCGCCAGCGAGAAAGCCAAGCCCTACCTCGCCGGCAAGACCATCAAGAAAATCATCGTCGTGCCGAAGAAACTCGTGAACATTGCGGTCGCCTGAAAACTCGGTTAAGTTGCCCGCGTGAACCATCTCACCAAACAAGAGCAGCTCGTGCTGTGTGTCATCGTCAGCCTGCTGCTGAGCGGTTGGATGGTGCGGGCGTATCGGCAGGCGCATCCCGTGTCCGTTCCTGTCGAAGCAACGAAACCTTGATATGCACGAAGTCTTGTTAGAAGAAGTCCTCGAACAAATTCTCGCCAAAGACGCGCGGTATCAGCGTGACGCGTATTTTTTTGTGAAGGACGCGCTCGACCACACGCAGAAGCTCGCCATCAAGAGCGGGCAGGGGAAGCTGCGCCATGTGACCGGCCAGGAACTGCTCGGCGGCATCCGCACTTTTGCCTTGGAACAATTCGGCCCCATGACCATCACCGTGTTTGAGGAATGGGGCATCCATTCCTGCCACGATTTCGGCGAGATCGTCTTCAACATGGTGGAGAGCAGCCTGCTCGCGAAGACCGAGCACGACAGCCGCGAAGATTTCAAGGACGGCTATGATTTCGCGGAAGCCTTCTGCAAACCGTTCCTGCCGCAAGCCCGACCGACGGGCGAAATCAAGTCCGCCGTTTGACGCGCTTGCGGTGGCAGTTGTGCACGGATTCCCCTCACCCTAACCCTCTCCCATCTGATGGGAGAGGGAACAGCAATGGGCGTTGCGCAAATGTTTGGACGCCATCTGCACTGCGGACGCGTTTA
The DNA here is from genome assembly GCA_031371425.1 of Verrucomicrobiales bacterium. Taxonomy (GTDB): domain Bacteria; phylum Verrucomicrobiota; class Verrucomicrobiia; order Limisphaerales; family JAFMIX01; genus JAFMIX01. The sequence goes on from JANMJO010000045.1 coordinate 4,373, forward strand.
GGTTCGCACGAGAAAAAACGACCCGCGTCGCCGCCAGTTTATCTTACGAACTTTCCAACAGCGTCCGCCCGCTCTCCCTCTCCCATCGGATGGGAGAGGGCCGGGGTGAGGGAAAATCCGCAGATGGCGCAGAGAGACGCAGAGGGACGCAGATGAAAACCAACCTGCAGAAATCGGCGAAATCTGCGGAGGATAATCCTTGATGGAAATTTGCCGGGCGGTTTCAACATCATCGTCCGCAAAAGCCCGTTGCGCCGTTCGCTTGTGATGGTAGGATTGCCCCATGAGCAATAAACAACTCGTGGCCGACTTGATGGAGCGATTGCCCGCCGACGCTTCGCTGACTGACATCGCGCGCGAAATTGAGTTTATTGCCGGGGTGCGCGAAGGGTTTGCCCAGTTGGACCGGGGTCAAGGCGTCCCGTTGGAAGAAGCCGAGAAGCAATTGTCTTCATGGATTTCAAAGTAATCTTATCGCCGCGCGCGATTCAGGACTTACAGGAGATTGTCCGCTACATTTCATTCGACAATCCCGTCCGCGCCGAAAGTTTCGGGCGCGAACTCATCGCCAAAACCCGCCAGTTGGTTGCTTTCCCGGAAGTGGGCAGGGTCGTTCCCGAATTTGACGCGCCGGACATCCGCGAAATCATTCACCAAAAGTATAGGATTGTTTACCGGGTCCGTCACGAGCAGCGAAGAATCGAAGTGTCACGTTTCTGGCATGGCGCGCGCGGAATTCCGCACCTTTAATTTATTATGACCCTTTCAACAACTATGACTGAAATTCCCATCCTCCCGCCCGGTGTCAAAATCACACGCCTCGACAACGGCCTCAACGTCATCGTCCGCGAAGACCACTCCGCGCCTGTCGTCAGCGCGCAGGCGTGGTGCATGACCGGCAGCATTGACGAGGGCCGCTGGCTCGGCGCGGGCCTTTCGCACGTGCTGGAGCACATGCTCTTCAAAGGCACGACGTCGCGCGGCTCCGGGCGCATTGATCAGGAAGTGCAGGAGGCCGGCGGCTACATGAACGCCTACACGTCGTTCGACCGCACGGTGTATTGGATCAACGTCCCCAACACCGGCGCGCGCGTGGCTATTGATATTCTTGCCGACATCATGCAGCACGCCGCTTTGCCGCCCGATGAACTGGCGAAGGAGCTGGATGTCATCCGCCGCGAGATGGACATGTGCCAGGACGATCCCGGCCAGCGCGCGAGCCGCCGGCTTTTTGAAGTCGCCTACACGCGCAGCCCGTATCGCTTCACCATCATCGGCTACCTCGACATCTTCAACCGCCTTCAGCCCGCCGACATCCGCGCCTACTACGAGGAACGCTACGCACCGAACAACATTTTCTTCGTCGTCACCGGCGATGTGCAGGAAGCCGAGGTCATCGCGCAACTCAAAGCCGCGTTTGCCGACGCCAAGGAAAAGCCGCTCCCGCCCGTCGTCTTGCCAGTAGAACCGCGCCAAGTCGCCCCGCGCGTCGTCATCGAAGAAGCGAAGATTGAACTCGGCCACATGCACATCAGTTGGCACATCCCGGACATCCGCCATCCCGATGTGCCGGTGCTGGACGTGCTCGCGGTGCTGCTCGGCAGCGGGCGCAGCTCACGTCTCTTCCGCGAAGTCCGCGAGAAACAGGGCGTGGTGCATCACGCCGACGCGTGGACTTACAACCCCGGCAACCCCGGCATCTTTGGCTTGAGCGCGGTCGTGGATGGCGACCAGTTCGCCGCTGCGCGTGACGCCATGCTCGCCGAAGTCGAGCGCATGAAGACGACGCTGGTTTCGCAGGAAGAACTCGGCAAGGCCGTGAAGCAATTCATCTCCGCCACACTCTCATCGCGCAAGACGATGCAGGGGCAGGCGCAGGATTTGGGCGGCGGCTGGCTCGCGGCGAACGATCTGAACTTCTCCGCGCGCTATCTCGCCGCCGTGAAACGCATCACGCCCGCCGACTTGCAACGCATCGCCCGCGACTATCTCACCCCGGAAAATCGCACGCTCTACGCGCTGTTGCCGGAAGGCGCAGCGCCCAAGGAAGCCGCGCACAGCGAGAGTTCCACCGACAACGCCGTGCAGAAGTTTGACCTGCCCAACGGCCTGCGCCTGCTCGTGAAGGAAGACCACCGGCTGCCGTTCGTGGATTTCCGCATGGCGCTGCGCGGCGGCCTGCTCGCCGAGACGCCCGCCGACAATGGCATCACACAACTCATGAGCAAGATGCTCCTGCAAGGCACGACCACGCGCAGCGCGGAGCAGATTGCGGAAGAGATCGAGTGCGTCGGCGGCCACATTGACACGTCCGGCGGCAACAACAGCTTCAGCATCTCGGCGGAAGTGTTGGCCGAAGATTTTGCGCTCGGCCTCGGATTGGTCGCGGACGTCCTGCTGAATCCGAAATTTCCCGGCGACGCCCTGGAGCGCGAGCGCGAGATCCAGCTCGCCGCCATCAAGGGGCGCAAGGACGAGTTGCTCCGGCTCTGCGGCCAGCTCATGCGCCGGACGCTGTTCGGTGAAACTGGCTACGGCCTCGACGCGCTCGGCTCGGAGGCGAGCGTGCAGAAACTTTCGCCCGCTGACTTGAAGTCATTTCACGCCAAGCTCGCCGTGCCGGGCAATTGCGTGCTCGCCATCTACGGCGACGTGAAGGCAGACGCGGTGAAGGCGGCGGTGCAAAAAGAATTTGGAAGTTGGAAGATAGAAGATGGAAGTTGGAATGCTGACTCCCAACTTCCAACTGCTAGCTCCCAACTTCTCCGCCGCGTCAGCGAGCCGTGCGACAAGAAACAGGCCGTGCTCGTCATCGGCTTCGCGGGGACGACGATATTTGATGCCGACCGGTTTGCGCTGGAGTTGTTGCAGGAAGCGTGCAGCGATTTGGGTTCGCGCCTGTTTCTGCGAATCCGCGAGAAGCTGGGGCTGGCGTATTACGTCGGCGCGCAGCACATGCCGGGAGTTGTGCCGGGTTACTTCGCGTTCTACGCGGGGACAGAGCCGGAGAAGGCCAAGCTCGTCGAGACCGAGATGCTGCAAGAGGCGCGGTTGCTGTGCGCCGAGGGGTTGAGCGCAGAGGAATTGCAGCGCGCCAAAGCCAAGATCATCGGCTCGAAGAAAATTGCGCGGCAGGAACTCGGCGGCCTCGCCATGGCGACCGCGCTGGATGAGCTTTACGGTCTCGGCTACGCCTCCAGCGACACCGAGGACGCGAAATACGAGGCCGTGACGGCGGAGCAAATCAAGACCGTCGCGCAAAAATATCTGCAACCAGAGTCCGCAGTCATCGCCGTCATCAGCGCAGCGGCTAACGGCGGCTGATTGCATTCCGCGAGTTGACGCCGGCGGCAAGGGGGCTTGCTGTCACGCGATTGTAACAATTCCGACCTTTGTCCGTAACAGGCCTGCTGTGTAATTTCCCCGTAACAGATTTTAATCAGTCGTTCAACCAAACCAACAAGATGAAAAACAAACTGAAGACACTCGCAATCGGAGCGGCCACTTTCGCCGCACTTAGCACAACCGCCCACGCCCAATCCGCAGACGCGATTATTGACAAGCTTGTGGACAAGGGAATCCTGACGGTCAAGGAGGCGCAAGACTTGCGTGACGAAGCGGACAAGAATTTCACCACGGCCTTCGCGTCCAAGACCGGCATGTCGGACTGGGTGACGGCGCTGAAGTTCAATGGCGATGTGCGCGGGCGCTTCGAGGGTTTCTACGGCGAGAACCCGCTGTTCGTCAAACGCGACCGGCTGCGTTACCGCGTGCGGTTTGGCGTGACGGCAACGTTGATGGATGATTTCGAGGTGGGCTTCAAGCTGACTTCGGGCGAGCCTGGCACTGGCAATGGTTATACCGGCACCGGCGGTGACCCGATTTCCGGCAACACGACTTTCGCCGACAATGGCTCCAAGAAATTGATCTACTTTGATCAGGCTTACGCAAAGTGGACGCCGTTCAAGGGGCCGGACTTCACCGGTAGCTTCACTCTTGGCAAGATGGAAAATCCATTTGTGGTTTCCGACATGGTGTTCGACGGCGATTACACACCGGAAGGTTTGGCGGCGCAGTTGGGCTATCGCTTCAATGACAAGCACGTCCTCAAGTTGAACGGCGGTTGGTTTGTGTTGGACGAAAACAGCGGCACGTTGCAGGACCCGTATTTCTTCGGCGCACAAATTCGCTGGGACGCCGCGTGGAACTCCAAATTCAGCAGCACCGCTGGCCTGACCGCGCTGGCCATGCAGAATGCCGGCACGCTGCTCAACTCCTCCGTGCCTAACATTAGTCGAGGCAACGCCCGCCTCGCCAATGGCGAACCCACTTACGCACACAACCCCATCATCGTGGACGCCGCGCTCACATATAAGCTTGATAGCTTTCCGTTCTATACCGGCGCGTTCCCCATCAAGGTCGGTGGCGAATACATGAACAACCCCGCCGCGCCTTCGAAAGCCGACAACTACGGCTACAATGCCGGCGTCACGTTCGGCAAATCTGGCAAGCGGCACACATGGGAGTTGAGCTACACCTGGAAATACCTCGGGGCGGACTCGCAGTGGGAAGAACTCACCGACTCCGACTTCGGCGCATACTATCAGACCGCACTGTCCCACGATGGCTTCTCCGGCGGCGGCTACTCCTCGGGCACGAACGTCAAAGGCCACATCGTCAAGTTCGCCTATTCTCCGACGGACTCGCTCACGCTCTCGGCGAAATGGTTTAACACCTCGCTCATCAACCCCTCGCCCACCAGCTCCAAGAGCGGGATGGACCGCATCCAGGTAGACGCGCTCTGGAAATTCTGATCCCACGCAACGACGCAACTCGAACATCAAACAATTCAGCGAAATCAAATCATGAAAAACATCATTCAAAAACTCGGTGTCGCGGTCTTGATGGCAGGCATCGCCGCCCCGGCCTTCGCCGGCAGCATCACCGTCAAAGGCTCAGACACGCTCGTCATCCTCGCGCAGAAGTGGGCCGAGGTTTACATGGGCGCGCATTCCGGCGTGAAGATACAGGTCACTGGCGGCGGCACCGGCACGGGCTTCGCCGCCTTGCAGGACCAGACCACGGATCTGTGCGACGCCTCCCGCAAGATCAAGGCTGCGGAAATCTCCAATTGCATCAAAGCCTTCGGCAAGCGCCCCACCGAATACAAGGTCGCGCTCGATGGCCTCTCGGTTTACGTCAGCGAGAGCAACCCACTCAAGGAACTGACTATGGATCAGGTCGGCGGCATCTTCACCGGCAAGATTAAAAACTGGAAGGATGTCGGCGGAGCGGACGCGCCCATTACGGTTTACAGTCGTGAGAACAGCTCCGGCACCTACGAGTTCTTCAAGGAAAGCGTTCTCAAGGGATCGGACTTCGCGGCGAGCACGCAGACCATGCCCGGCACGGCGGCAATCCTACAAGCTGTGGCCAAGGATAAGAACGGCATCGGCTACGGCGGGGCGGCTTACGGTGCAGGCGCAAAGCACCTCGCCATCAAAAAAGACGATTCCGCTCCAGCCATCGAGCCCAACGAAGAGAACGTCGTCAAAGGAAGCTACCCCATCTGGCGCTACCTCTACGTCTATGTGAACCCTGCTCTGGACAAGGGCGAGATCGCCGCCTACCTGAACTGGATGCGCAGCGACGCTGGCCAGAAACTCGTAAAAGAAGTCGGCTACTATCCGCTGCCAGCCAAACTCCGTGAATAATTTGATCCTCTGTTCCTCCAGAGATCGTTCCGCGCAGGCGGGCGGGAATCATCCGACGTGATTCTCGCTCCGCCTGCCTGATTTTTTTGCGTGCAACACGAACCGCACAACACCAACAGCCCGCACGGCTGGCTCGGCATTCACCGCGGCCACAAGGCGCGCCCGCTCGAATGGCTCGCCGAGAAATTCATCTTCCTCGTCTCGCTCTCGGCCATTTTCGTCGTGCTGCTCATCTTCCTATTCGTCGCGCGCGAGGCGTTGCCCGTCTTCCTCGGCAGGACAGACACCGCGCTGGTGCAGGAGGCCATTCCGCCGGATCAGATCGAAAGTCTTTCACCTGAAAAAATCCAGAGCTACCTCGCGCTGACGCCGAAGCAGTTTGCCGGGATGGATAAGGAAACTCTGAAATCGCTCATGGAAGTCAAGCAGCAGGAGCAGGACGAAATCCCCGCGCAGTTCCGCAACGACCCCGACGCCCGCGCGAACACGACGGAGTGGCACTACCTGCTCTCACCGCACCAATGGCATGGCTACGACAAGCCGGAACACATCTGGCAGCCCGTCGGCCAGATCAAGAAGTTCAACATCATCCCACTCTTCGTCGGCAGCCTCAAGATCACGCTCATCGGCCTGCTGTTCGCCGTGCCGCTCGCAGTGGGCGCGGCTATCTACGTCTCGCAACTCGCGCGCCCGCGCGTCCGAGAAATCGTCAAGCCCGCTATCGAGATGCTTTCAGGAATCCCATCCGTCGTCGTCGGCTTCTTCGCGCTGCTCATCATGGCCACCGTGTTGCAAAACATTTTCCATTATCAAACCCGGCTCAACGCGCTCGTCGCCGGCATTGCGCTCGGCTTCGCCGTGATTCCCGTCGTGTTCTCCATCGCGGAGGATGCGCTGACGAGCGTGCCGCGCAGCTACACGCAGGCCGCGCTCGCGCTCGGCGCGAGCCGTTGGCAGACCGCGTGGCAGATCGTCCTGCCCGCCGCGCTGCCGGGCGTTTTCGCCGCGACAGTGCTGGGCTTCGGTCGCGCCATCGGCGAAACGATGATCGTCCTCATGGTCTGCTCGGCGAGCGTCATGTCGTGGAGCGCCTTTGATTCTGCGCGCAGCATCACCACCACCATTGCCGCCGAAATGGCCGAGGCGGTTTCCGGCGGAGCGCATTACCGGATTCTCTTCATGCTCGGCGCGCTGCTGTTCGCCGCCACGTTCATCTCGAACATGATTGGCGAGTTCGTCATCCACCGTTTCAAAAACAAACTTGAGGGCAAACGATGAAACTGCTCCAACCTTTGACGCGAGTTGCGTTGCCCTCCCCCTCACCCCGGCCCTCTCCCCCGGGGAGAGGGAGAAACGCTCGCCGCCGCATGGCAAATCCATCGCTGTATTCAGCTCGGCACACTCCCAACAACAAGGGCGGAAATAACGGCTGTTCCCTCTCCCCGAGGGAGAGGGTTAGGGTGAGGGGTAACGGGTCAATCAAACTGTCGGTGGCTCTTCAAATTACATGAGCACATCGTCCACCAGACATTTCCGCCGGGAAAAGTTCGACTTCGCCTCGGTCATTTTTACCGGCCTCACCGGTCTGGCGACGCTTCTCATCCTCGCCATCCTCGCCGTGATTCTCCTCAACATCGTCGTGAACGGCTGGAGCGGGCTTTCGTGGCACTTCGTCTCCACGATTCCGAAGAAAGATTTCTTCGACCTCGAAACCACCGGCGTCCTGCCGATGATCGTCGGCACGACCATCCGAGTTTTTGTGATGACGATTTTTGTCATACCTGTTGGCGTCATCACGGCTATCTATCTCACTGAATACGCGCCTAACACCGCGCTCACCACGCGCGTCATCCGCGCCGCCGTCAACAACCTTGCGGGCGTGCCGTCCATCGTGTTCGGGCTTTTCGGCCTTGGCTTTTTTATCAATTTCATCGGCAAGAATCTCGACGCGTTGCTGCACAACCCCGGCCCGGTCTGGGGTCAGCCCGCGCTTATCTGGGCGTCGCTCACGCTAGCGGTGATGACATTGCCTGTGGTCATCGTCGCTACGGAAGAATCCCTGAAGGCGATTCCTGCTGGCCTGCGCGAAGCCAGCCTCGCGCTCGGCGCAACGAAGCTGGAGACGATTTTGAAGATTGTTTTGCCGCAGGCGTTACCGGGCATCATGACGGGCGGCATTCTCGCCGTGAGCCGCGCAGCGGGGGAAGTTGCGCCAATTTTGTTCACCGGTGTCGCGTATTACATGGCCTCGCTGCCACACAAGTTGAGTGACCAATTCATGGATCTGGGCTATCACGTCTTTGTGCTGTCCACACAATCGCCGAACATTGAGCAGACCAAACCCCTGCTGTATGCCACGGTGCTGGTGTTGTTGGTGCTGACGTTCTCGCTGAACTTTGTGGCCGTCATCATCCGCGCCCGCGTGCGCAAGAAGCTTCGCGCCCTAGGCTGAAATTAATTCTTATGGCAGATACCACCTTACAAAAAATCGCCGTGACAGGACAACCTGTCGGCAAAGGATTGTCGGCGCAGCCGTTGATCGAGATCAGCAATCTCTCGCTTTTTTACGGGAGCAACAAGGCGCTCAAGAACATCTCTGTCACGCTCGGCGAGAAGGTCGTCACCGCGTTCATCGGGCCGAGCGGTTGCGGCAAGTCCACCGTCCTCCGTTGCCTCAACCGCATGAACGACCTCATTGACAATGTCCGCATCGAGGGCGGCGTGAAGATCGGCGGACACGATATCTACAGCAACGATGTGGATGTGATAGAACTCCGCAAGCGTGTCGGCATGGTCTTTCAAAAATCAAATCCTTTCCCGAAATCCATCTACGATAATGTTGCTTACGGTCTGAAACTCCATGGAGTGAAATCAAAATCCGATCTCGACACCGCCGTGGAGAAAAGCCTGCGGCAGTCTGCACTGTGGGATGAGGTCAAAGACCGCCTTCATGCCAGCGCGCTAGGATTGTCAGGTGGGCAGCAGCAGCGGCTCTGCATCGCCCGCGCTATCGCCATCCAACCGGAGATTCTGCTGATGGACGAGCCGGCGAGCGCGCTCGACCCTATCGCCACGTCGCGCATCGAGGAGTTGATTCTGGAGTTGAAAAACGATTTCACCATCGTCATTGTCACCCACAATATGCAACAGGCCGCGCGCATTTCCGACCACACCGCGTTCTTCTACATCGGCGAACTGATTGAGTTCGACACCACCACGAAGATTTTCACCAACCCCGCGAACCGGCAGACGGAAGATTACGTCACTGGCCGCTTCGGCTGATTTTAACATGCATACTCCCATCGAAAAAGAACTCGCGGAACTCAAGCAGCGGCTGCTCACCATGGCCAGCCACACCGAGAGCGCCGTCAACCGATCCATGGAGGCGCTCGTCAGCCGCAACTACGAACTCGCGCAGACTGTGAAGGACGATGATGAGGTGCTAGACCGCTTCGAGATCGAGATTGACGATTTGGCCATCGCGCTGCTTTCCAAAGCTCCGCTTGCCAGCGACCTCCGCCTTGTCGTCGCGGCAATGAAAATTTCTCAGAACCTCGAGCGTGTCGGCGACGAAGCCACCAAGATCGCCAAGCGTGCGCGCGACCTTGCCAAGGAACAGCCGCTCAAACTTAATCTTGAACTCCCGAGGATGGCCGCTCTCGCGCTCGGCCAGTTGAAGGCCGCGTTGGATGCCTTTGTCAACCGCGATCCCGCCGCCGCCCGCGCACTCATTCCGCAGGACAAGGAGATCAACGTGCTGCACAAGCAGATCAACCGCGAGATCACCGAGTTCATGATGGCTGACTGCGAATCTATAACACGCTGTTTGCATCTGATGGTGGTCGCTCGCAGCCTGGAGCGCATCGCCGACCATGCCAAGAACGTTGCCGAGGAAGTTGTTTATCTCTGCGAAGCGCAGGACATCCGGCACGCGGGGAAATGAGTTTGAGATTCCTCACGCCGCCTCCTACAATCTTGAAATGAAAAAAATAGCCGCTGAATTTCTAGGCACATTCGCCCTCGTCTTTGCCGGCACGGGCGCGATCATCATCAACGACGTCAGCGGCGGCACAATCACCCACGTCGGCATCGCGCTCACCTTCGGACTCGTCGTGCTCGCCATGATTTACACGCTCGGCGACATTTCCGGCGCGCACCTGAATCCCGCCGTCACGCTCGGCTTCTGTTCCGCCCGCCGTTTCCCCGCGCGCGATGTTCTGCCTTACATTCTCGCCCAATGCGCCGGCGCTTTGCTCGCGAGCGGAATCTTGAAACTCCTTTTCCCGGCGCACCAGAATCTCGGCGCGACGCATCCCGCAGGTTCGGCCATGCAAGCTTTCGTGCTCGAAACCGTGCTGACCTTTCTGCTCATGTTCGTAGTGCTGAACGTCTCCACGGGCGCGAAGGAAAAAGGAGTCACAGCAGGCATTGCCATCGGCGCGGTCATCGGACTCGAAGCGATGTTCGCCGGGCCGATCACGGGCGCTTCAATGAATCCCGCACGCTCGTTCGCGCCCGCGCTGTTGTCCGGGCATATGGCCGACCCGTGGATATATCTCGCTGCGCCAGTTCTTGGCGCGCTCGTGGCGGTCGGCGCGTGTTGTTGTGTCCGCGAAAAAGGTTGTTGCTGCGCCGCCCATGCAAACTAGCAAACCCACCATCCTCATCCTCTGCACCGGCAACTCCTGCCGCAGCCATCTCGCGGAAGGAATTCTGCGCGCCGCCGTCGGCGACGTCGCCAATGTCCAGAGCGCCGGCTCGAAACCGGCGGGCTACGTCCATCCGCTCGCGGTCAAGGCGATGGCGGAGATCGGCATTGATATTTCCGGCCATCACTCGAAGCACATGGATGAATTTTTGAGCCAGTCGGTGCACACCGTCATCACCGTCTGCGGCAACGCGGATCAGGCGTGCCCGGTGTTTCCGGGGCAGGTGAACCGCCACCATTGGCCGTTCACCGACCCGGCGCACGCCACCGGCAATGAGGAGGAGCAGATGCAAGTCTTCCGCCGAGTGCGCGACGAAATCCGCCGCGTGTTCGGAGCATACGCCGATGGTTTGCGCGATGCGGGGAAGTAGGCGGG
>JANMJO010000061.1:0-4811 GCA_031371425.1 Verrucomicrobiales bacterium
CCCGGCACGGGCCGGACGTTTGGCACTTGCGCCAGCGCCGCCGCAAATTTTTTACGACAGCCCCCCCGGGCGCGCTGGTCCAGATCGGCTACCGTAAGCCAGCCGGAAACTTTCACCGCCACGGCGGCGCTGACAAACTGGTCAAACGACACGCCGTCCTTGGCGGCTAGTTCGCCGGCCTTCTTCTTGATTGAATCGGGCAGTTTTACGTTTATCGCGGTCATAATCTTCGCTCCAACTTTCGCAGAAATTCTGCCGGGGTCAATACGGCGACACCAAATCGTTCGGTGTCCGTAAAGTCACGGACATTATGCGTCACAATGAATCCGGCTTGGGCGGCGATGGCCAGTTCCAGAACCATGTCGTCGTCCGCATCGCGCAATAGCGGCCGCCAGGAATAGGAGATTCGCGGACGGTTTGCGTTTGCGATGAGAAAGTCCAGCAGGTCGCCCAAGCGTTCGGGCTCGGCCCAGAACTTTTTCGCGTGGCTGGCGGCGACTTCCTCGTATTCAAAAAGCAGGGCCGGCGACAGGTTCAATTCCCAGCGCGGATCGCCGACTAGTTGCAGAATCCGAAACGAAGCGCCCTGCGACGACCGGACTGCCGCGACCAGCACGCTCGTGTCGAGGACGACCTGAAATGCATTCATGAGTTCACGCCAGCTTCGGCGTCAGCCGAGGAGCCGGCGCGCTGCCGGACTTGGGCGCGGAGGGTTCGGGGTGGAAATGCTCCAGCTCCTCGCCTTTGCGGACGAGCCGGGCGCTGTTGAAAATCACGATGAGCGAGCCGGCGTTGTGCAGGATCGCCGCCACGATCGGCCCGACGTAGCCCAGCGCCGCGAGCGACAGCCCGGCGACGATGAAGAAGATGCCGAACATGAAATTCTGGTTGATGACCGCCCGCGTGCTGCGCGAGAGCTTCACCAGAAACGGCAGCCGCCGAAGATCGTTGTTCATGAGCGCAATCGTCGCGCTGTGGATGGCTACCTCGCTGCCCGCCGCGCCCATCGCGATGCCGATGTCGCCCGCTGCGAGCGCGGGGGCGTCGTTCACGCCGTCGCCAACGACGGCGACCTTGTAGCCCTTGGCTTTCATGGCGCGGACAAATTCCACCTTGGTCTGCGGCAGGCAATCGCCCTGCGCTTCTTCGCAGCCGATCTCGGCGGCCACGCGCGTGGCGACCACCTGACGGTCGCCGCTGACCATCGCGATGCGCCGCACGCCGGCTTCCTTCAATTCGGCGAGCGCCTCCCGCGCCTCGGCGCGCGTCTGGTCTTGCAAGCCCACCCAGCCGACGCACTTCCCGTTTTGCGCAACGAAAATCAAGCTCCAGCCTTCCGTCTCCTTCAGGTCCACGGATTTCTCGAAGCTCGCATCAATGCCGTTGTCCTTGAGCCATTGTGCGCGCCCCACGAGCACACTCGCGCCGCCGATCTGCGCCTTCACGCCGCGCCCGGCGGTTTCGGCAAAATCCTTCGGCTCGGTCAAGGGAACTCCCGCTTCGCCCGCGAGCGCGGCGAGCGCCTTGGCGGTGGGATGGTTGGAATATTTTTCCGCGCTGGCGGCGAGCAGCAACAGCTCGGCGGGTTTCGTTTCGCCAAGGGGCGCGAGGCGGCTCACGGCGAGCTGGCCGGTGGTGAGCGTGCCGGTCTTGTCGAAGATGAAGGCGTTGATCTTCGCCGCGAGTTCGATGTCGGCGACGTTCTTGATGAGGATGCCGAGGCGCGCGGCGGCGGAGAGCGCGGCGACCATGGCGGTGGGCGTGGCGAGGATGAACGCGCACGGGCAGGACACGACGAGGACGGCGATGACGCGGCTGAGGTCGTGCGTGAATGCCCACACCAGCGCGCCGATGACCAGCACGAGCGGCGTGTAGAAGCTCATGTATTGGTCCACGATCTTCATGATGGGCAGCTTGGTTTTTTCCGCAGCGAGAATCAGTTCGCGGACGCGGCCGAGCGTGGTGTCCATGCCGGCGCGGCTGACTTTGATTTCCAGCACGCCGGTCAGATTCTGTGTGCCGGCAAAAACTTCATCGCCGGCCTTCTTGTCGGCGGGCAACGATTCGCCGGTGATAGTGGCTTCGTTGAACGAGCCTTGGCCGCTGACGATGAGGCCGTCCGCCGCGACGTTGTCGCCGGGGCGGATGCGGATGATGTCGCCGACGGCGAGCTGGCTGGCGGCAATTTCCTCCTCGCTGCCGTCTTTCTTGATGCGGCGGGCCTTGGTGGGCGTGAGCTTGATGAGCGACTCGATGCTGGCGCGCGCGCCCTCGGCGGTCTGGGTTTCGATGAGTTCGCCGGTGAGCATGAAGAAGGCGACGATGCCGGCGGTCTTGTAATCGCCGGAGGCGAACGCGGCGAGGACGGCGATGGCGACGAGCGAGTTGATGCCCATGCGGCCGCGTTTGAGGTCCTTGACGGCGGTGATGACGATGGGCGTGCCGAGGATGAGCGAGCCGAAGAACGCGCTGAAGCTGGCGACCGTGCCGCCGGCCTCGAAGAGCCAGTCCACGGCGAAGGCGTTAAGGACGAGCACGAGGCCGAGCAACAGCCAGCGGAGGCTGACGTTGGAATGCTCGTGGTCGTGGCCGCAACCGCACGAGTCGTCGTGCGTGTGTTCGTGCTGGCTTAACAATGACGTGACTTGCATAAAAATTCGTTCGCTGTTTTGACGTAGGGCAGGCGTCTCGCCTGCCCGGTTCGCGCGCCAGCGCGAACCCGATTCCGCTTAGGCGGTTTCTGGCCGCCGGCTTGCGCCGGCGGTGGGCAGGCGGGACGCCTGCCCTACTTTATCGTGCTGGCTTAAAAGTGAGGTGACTTGCATATCAAAAAATCTTTCTGCCCAAAGTCGGGAAATGGTTCAGCCAATCTCTGCCGCAAACAACAATCCACCCGAAGCAAATGCTCCAAACGGGAATTGAAGCCATACAAAGCGGAACCACCCAAACCGGCGCTCCTCCTGCCATGACCATTTCTGGCCAGCGTTTATTTGCCAAACACATCAACGGTTGAAGAACAACAAGAGGCGGTGACAAAAAAAACCTGCACACGGCAGACCGTTCCGATAACAACTGGAATTTCATGTCTCCATATACACCTTGGCCAACAAGAACAAACTTCCCAAACAAATAAATCACGAGAACGCTCAAGACAAAGTGGACAATCGCCACCTTCCACATTCTTCGTTTGAGCGTCGCGTCCATTTTGGTCACGGATTGGCGGTGGGCTTGGCCTTCTGCGGTTCGCGGCTCAGGAGCAGGCGCAGTTCGCTGGGATTGCCGTCGGCGCGTTCGGGCAGGAAGAATTTGTCGGACTTGCCGGCGAGGATGCGCGCCCACGTCTCGGTGAGCAGCCGCTGGCGGAAGAGTTCGGGGTTCACTTGATACTGCGGCAACTGGCTGGTGAAGGAGCTGGCCTCGGCGGACACGGATTGCACGGCGCTGACGCGCTGCGCCTCGGCGGAGTTGAGGAGGGAGTTGGCCTCGGCCTCGGCCGAGCGCACGGTGGTCTCGGCGTAACCCTGCGCGGCGAGCACGGCCTTGCTGCGGTCCTGTTCGGCGGCGAGCACGGCCTCGAAATCGGTCTTCACGAAGCGCGGCGGGATGACTTTCACGTCGCTGGGCTCGAGGGTGACGCCGAGTTTGAGGGCATCAATCTGCTCGTTGACGCGGGCGAGGACGCGTTCCTTGAAGCCGGCGTTGTTCAGCAGCGCGGAGTCCACGGTGATGCGGGCGGCGGCGAAGACGAGGGCGTTGTTCAGGAGGTTCTGGACGATATTGGACACGCTGGTGAAGTTGAATTGATACGCGAGCGGGTCGGTGATGCGGTAGCGCAGCGTGGCGCGGGCGTGAAGGACGTTGCCATCGCCGGTGATGGTGTAGCCGTCAATGGCGGGGTTGAGCGAGGGGCCAGCGGGCGGCTCCATGCCGGCGGCTTCCATGGCGGGCGTGGTGGCATACCAGCCGACGCTGGAGGTGACGGTCTGAATCTGGCCGACCTGGATGGGCACGACTTCATCAATGGGATACGGGAAGGCCCAGTGCAGGCCAGGGCCGAGGAGTTGTTCCGCGCCCGCACCGAGCGGTTTGCCGAAGCGGAGGATGACGGCTTTTTCCTGCGGCCCGACGGTTTTCATGCCGGAGAAAATGAAGGCGACGAGCAGGATGGCCATGACGGCCTTGACGATGAAGAAGCTGCTGCGCAACGCCTCTTCGAGCGCGCGCGAGCCGGTATCCACGGGCAAGGCGGGCGCGGCTTTGGGGTCGTGGTCGTGATGGTGGTGGTGTTCGCTCATTTTGAACTCACTTGAAATTGGCCGGTGACGCGGAGCAGGGTGTCGCGTTCCCCCTCACCCTAACCCTCTCCCTCGGGGAGAGGGAACAGGTTGCGGCGCTCGCGGATTGATTCACGACTTGGTTGTCAAATCCCGCAACCGAAAATGCCGAATCGCCAAAACTGGCGGCAGCAAATCTCGCAACGGCAAATCGAGCGGCAAGGCATCGGGTGCGGCGGGATGCGATTCTCCCTCTCCCCGAGGGAGAGGGCCGGGGTGAGAGGGAACGCGACGAATGAATCGTCGGACCGCTCACGCTGGTTGTATGTTGCGTCATCATCGCCAAATCATTTCACCGGGCCGCCGGACTTGAAACCGCTCTTCGCGCCGGCATCGAGCAAATCAAACGGCGGCGTGCGCTGGTCGAGGATCAGGGTGGAGCGTTCTTTCAGCGATTCTTCGAGCGCGTTGATCTTGAGCAGGAACACGGCGAGCTCGGGGTTGTCCTTGAAGACGGCGAGCGCCTTGGCGGCTTCG
>JANMJO010000082.1:0-4169 GCA_031371425.1 Verrucomicrobiales bacterium
ACAGCGTCACCCTAGCCACCACCACCGGCACCAACCTCACCTTCCTCATGCAGACCAACCTCACCATCACCGCCTACTTCGCGGAGACCAACCGCCCCACCCTCGCCATCACTAACCCCGCCAACAACGCCAACCTCACCAACAACGGCGTAGTCACCGTCCAAGGCACCGCCACCGACAACGTCCGCGTCGCCGCAGTCATGTGGCAACTCAACGGCGGTGCGTGGTCCACCGCCGCTGGCACGAACAACTGGTCGGCCACCGTCACCCCCGCATACGGCACCAACCTCTTCCGCGCCTACAGCGTGGACAACTCCATCAACTACTCCACCACCAACACCCTTTCCTTCACGGACACCTCCATCGGTGTGCTCATCGTGAACACGAACGGGCAGGGGAGTATCCTCACGAATCTGAACGGTCAGAGCCTCATCTTCGGCAAAACTTATTCCATGACCGCCGCCACCAACGCCGGCAGCGGTTTCGCCTTCACCAACTGGACCGGCGGGACGAACAGCACCTTCGCCATGATGACCAACACCGCCAAGCTTAACTTTGTCATGAAGTCCAACCTCACCGTCCAAGCCAACTTCTACGACATCCAGAAACCCACCCTCATCATCACCAACGCCCTGCCCACCGTCGTCACAAGCCTTTCCGCCACCATGCGCGGCAGCGCAGCGGACAACGACCGCATCGTCACCAACATGTATCAGTTGAACAGCGGCGGCTGGATGATTGCCGCCGGCACGAACGATTGGTCTGCACCCGTGACTCTCATTGTCGGCACAAATATCTTCGCTGCCTACAGCGTGGACGCCGCCGGAAACAAATCGGTGGTGGATAGCATCAGCTCCACCGTCACCATACTCTCGCAGCCAATCCTCTCCCTCCTGCGCACCAACAACCAGACCATCGTCCTCTTGAACAGCGTCACCGGCGCAACCTACCGCCTGCTGTCCACCACCGGACTCGTCAGTGCCGCGTGGATCACCAACGCCACCGCCAGCGGCGATGGCAACCAGATCTCCCTCACCGACACCAACACGCCGCCCGCGCTCCGCTACTACCGCGTCCGCGCCGACGTGCCGTGATTCAACTCCGCTTCGGCAGCACCAGCGCCCTCATCTCCTGCGCCGCCGGAATCCTCAAGAGCAACGCCGCCAGCCAGTAAATCAAACCCGCCACCGCCGCCGGCGCGAACACCGCGCCCATCTTCAGCGCGACCGTCGCGTGGCCCAGCGAATTTTCCCAAAATCGTGCGCCGAAAAATGCCGCGCCCCCCGCCAGCGCACCCGCCAGCGACAGCGGCAGCAGCGAAGCCCGCAGCGAACCCATCTCCAGCCCGCCCATCTTCTTGCGCAGCGCGAACAGCAGCAGGCTGACGTTGCAGATGGAAGTTGCCGTGTTCGCGATGCCCAGCCCGCCCTGCCGCAACGGATGCACCAGCGCAATGGCCAGAACCAGGTTCAACGCTAGACACGCCACGCCAATCTTCATCGGCGTCGTCGTGTCACCCAGCGCGTAGAACGCCCGCGCCAGCACATTCACCGTGGAGAACGCCACCAGTCCCGGCGCGAGGCAGACCAGTGCCAGCGTTGCGCGGTCGGTGGACTCGGTGGTGAACAGCCCGCGCTCAAACAGCAACCGCACAATCGGCTCGGCCAGCACGACAAGCAGGATGGCTGCGATGACATTGAAGAAGAGCAGCGTGCTGACCCCGCTCCGCAGCGTCGCGCGGAAGTCATCGTATTTCTTTTCCGCCGCCATGCCGGAAAGCGTCGGCAGCAGATACGTCGCCAGCGAAATGCCGAACACGCCCTGCGGCAGCTCCATCAGCCGCACTGCGTAGTTGAACGACGCCACGATCTGCGGGCTGACCCAGAACGCCACGCTCTGCGTCAGCAGCACGTTAATCTGAAACGCCGCCACGCCGATCGTGCCGGGAATCATCTGCCGCACCACGCGCCCCACCGTTTCATCGCGCCACGGCGAGACCCAGCGATAGCGGAAACCCTCGCGCCGCAGCGTCGGCAATTGAAACGCCGCCTGCGCCACGCCCGCCGCCAGCACGCCGATGGCGAGCGCGAAAATTTGTTGCGGCAATTCCGTTCCCATCCGTGGCGCGAGCAGCAAGACCGACGCGATCATCACGATATTCAACATCGTCGCGCCCATCGCCGGGATGAAAAAATGTCCGCGAGCGTTGAGCATGCCCATGAACACCGCCGCGAGACACACGAGCAACATGTAGGGGAACATCACGCGCAGCAGCCGCAGCATGAGGTCGGTCTGCGCTGAAAATTGATGCACGCCCAGCGCGATGGACACGCCCGCCAGCGCCAGCGCCACCACGACCGCCGTTGCGATGATGAGGCCGGAGATGACGGCGTTGGATGCGCGCCACATTTCCGCTTCGCCGTGATTTTTTTCCTTCTCCTTGAAGACCGGGATGAACGCCGCCGTAAGCGCGCCTTCACCGAGCAGGCGGCGGAAGAGATTCGGAATCGTGAACGCGAGCTGGAACGCGCCCGCCACCCAGCCATCGCCCATGAAGCGGGCATAGACCATCTCGCGCACCATGCCCAGCACGCGGCTGGTCATCGTGGCGGCAGCCATCGAGCCGGAGGATTTCAGCATCTTCGACATCGCGCGGAGGTTAAAGTCCAAAGTCCAAAGTCCAAAGTCCAAAGTTGACTGCCGCCAAACGGACTTTGGACGTTAGACCTTGGGCTTTAGACAAATTTTACGGTAATGCAGAATCTTGAACTCCGGCGTGTCGCGGAGTTCCTCGACGAGTTCAAATTTGTCCTCGAACGGTGGGAAGAAGGCATCGCCGCCCGCGACCTCGCGTTTGACGAGCGTGAGAAACAAGTCCGAGCATAGCGGCAACGCCTGCTCGTAAATCTGCGCGCCGCCGCAGATGAAGACCTGCTGCTCGCCGACGAGCGCGGGTAGATCGTCGAGACTGCTGACGGTCGTCACACCCGGATGCGCCCACGCCGAGCGGCTCAAGACGATGGTGGTGCGATTGGGCAGGGGCTTGCCGATGGACTCAAACGTTTTGCGCCCCATCACGATGACGTGGCCGGTGGTGGTGGCCTTGAACCACTTGAAATCCTCCGGCAGATGCCACGGGATTTGATTGCCCGCGCCGATGACGCGGTTCAGAGACATAGCGGCGATGGCTTGGAAATACTTCATGGTTGCAAGTTGCAAGTTGAAGGTTGCAGGTTCTGACATTCGGTTGCGAGTCGGAAAAACCTGCAACTTTCAACTTTCAACCTTCAACCTCCAACTACACCGCAATCGGCGCTTTGATGGCGGGATGCGGGTCGTAGCCTTCCAGCGTGAAATCCTCGAACTTGAAGTCGTGGATGTTGCGCACCGCCGGGTTCAACTTCATCTGCGGCAGCGGACGCGGCTCGCGGATGAGTTGCAGCTTCGCTTGCTCCACATGGTTGCTGTAGAGGTGCAGGTCGCCGAAGGTGTGAACGAAGTCGCCGGGCTTCAGGCCGCAGACTTGCGCGACCATCAGCGTGAGCAGCGCGTAGCTGGCAATGTTGAACGGCACGCCGAGAAAAATATCCGCGCTGCGCTGGTAAAGCTGGCAGCTCAATTCGCCGTCGCTGACGTAGAACTGGAACAGCGCGTGGCACGGCGGCAACGCCATCTTGTCCACCTCGCCGGGATTCCACGCGCTGACGATGAGCCGCCGCGAGTCGGGATTCTTTTTGATCTGCGCGATGACGTCGTCAATCTGGTGGATGTGGCGGCTGTCGGCGGTGAGCCAGTCGCACCATTGCGCGCCATAGACGCGGCCGAGGTTGCCGTCCTTGTCCGCCCACTCGTTCCAGATTGTCACGCCGTGGTCGGTGAGGAATTTGATGTTCGTCTCGCCGCGCAAAAACCAGAGCAGTTCGTAGGTGATGGATTTGAGGTGCGTCTTCTTGGTGGTGAGCAGCGGGAAAGTGTCGCGCAGCGAGTAGCGCGTCTGCGCGCCGAACACGGAGTAAGTGCCGGTGCCGGTGCCGGTGCGGTCGGCCTTGAACTTGCCGTGTTCGAGGACGTGGCGAAGCAGGTCGAGGTATTGAATCATTGCGGGAAAATTAAACCACGAAAGACCTGTAGGACACAAAAGAAATTGGCGGCGGCAATGTGTGTCGGGT
>JANMJO010000196.1:0-3308 GCA_031371425.1 Verrucomicrobiales bacterium
CCGGAGGCGAATTATTACGGCGATGACAGTTTCGCCTTCATCGCCAGCGACGGGGAATTCGACTCCAGCGGACTCGTGAACATCACGGTCGCCGCCGCGCCGGTGGTGACGAGTCAGACGATCCGGATGCTCGAAGACTCCGCCACGAACTTGGTTCTGACCGCGACGGATGCCGATAGCTTGGTCGTGACCTACGCCATCGCGCAGCTTCCGGCGCACGGAAGTTTGTCCGGCTTCGATCTTGATACTGGCGCGGTGACTTACAGCCCGACGGCGAATTATCGCGGCGCGGACAGCTTCAAATTCACCGCGTCCGACGGCGCACTCTACACGACGGGCACGGTGAGCTTCACCATCACGGCGGCGACGAACTGGCATTCCGTGGCCATGACCGAGGCGGGCGATCTGATGGCGGTGGTGGATTTCGGCGGTGGCATCTACACCTCCACGAATTACGGCAGCACTTGGAAAAAAACCCTCGCGCCGGACCGCAACTGGGTTTCCGTGGTGGCCTCATTCGAGGGCGACTTCCTTGCGGCGGCGGCGCAGGGCGGGGGCATCTACACCTCCACCGATCGCGGAAGTTCCTGGCAGAAGACCGTCGCGCCCGACACAAACTGGGTTGCGATGGTGGCCTCGTTCAACGGCGTGAAACTAGCGGCGGCATCGCGCGGCGATGGCATCTACACCTCGACGAACAGTGGACTCAGCTGGCGGAAGACCTCCGCGCCCGCCTTGAACTGGTCGGCCATGGCCGGGACATTCCCCGGCGGCACGTTGGGGGCGACGGCGTCTGGCAGCGGCATTTATTTTTCCACCGACTCGGGGGTGAATTGGAATCTGAGCCTCGGCACCGACACGGAAGGTTTTGATAACTGGAGCTGCCTGACCCTCGCCGCAAACTTCAACGAGGTGCAACTGGCAGTGGCGGGCATTCTGGGCGGCGGCATTTACAACGCATCGGATTTTGAAAGCAGCTTTTTTCAATCCTCCGCGCTGGACATGAACTGGCGGGGGCTCGCATCTTCCGTGACCGGCGACTTCCTGGTGGCCGCTTCGGAGGGCAACGTCCAAACCTCGTCCGACAGGGGCGACTCCTGGAGTTTGACCGCCGCGCCCGCTGCGGACTGGCATTCCGTTGCGGTTTCGTCGGACGCCACCCGATACATCGCCGTGGCCTACGGCGGCGCGATCTACAACTGGGAAACCCCCACGCGGTTGAATCTGGAACATCTGCCCGGCACGCTGCGCTTCTCGTGGGTGAACACGGCGGCCTCGACGGGATTCGTGTTGCAGCAGAACACGGGTTTCAATCCAGCCAACTGGGTCAACGTGGATGGCAACCTTTATCCTTCCTACAATTCACTCAATCTCATCGTCCAAGACCTCCCGCTGCCCGCCACCAATACCTTCTACCGGCTGAAACGGTGAGCCAGCACCGCCCCTTGCGTCTCGACTCCCGCAGCTGAGTTGCTAATTTCAGCGCGTGAGTTTCCTCGCCAAAATGTTGAGCGTGTTCGTCGCCGCAACGAACGACTCCCCCACCATCACCCCCACCAACGCGGTGGACGCCGTCACCAATCCGCCCGCGCCCGCGCTCGTGGCCGCCGCCGTTGACCCGGTGGAAAACGATTACCAGAAACTACTCGCCGCCGACGACGCCGCGCAGGCCGAGGTGGACAAGTGGATTCGCGACAACCAATCATTCCTCGCCAGCGGCGGCGGCGTGCCGGATGCCGAGTTGAACCGGCGCATCGAGGAACGGTTGAAGCCCGTGCGGCAAGCTTACGAGAATTTTATCGCGCTCCACACCGACCACGCCCGCGCCCGCATCGCCTACGGCAGCTTCCTCAACGACACCCGCGAGGAGGACGCCGCCGCCGAGCAATGGGAGAAAGCCCGCGCACTCGACCCGCAAAATCCCGCCGTCTGGAACAACCTCGCCAACTACTACGGCGAGCACGGGCCAGTCACCAACTCCTTCGCCTTCTACACAAAAGCCATCGAGCTGAACCCGCTCCAGCCCGTCTATCACCACAACTTCGGCACGACGGTGTATCTCTTCCGCAAAGACGCGATGGAATTTTTTCAGCTCACCGAGGCGGAGGTCTTCGCCAAGGCCTTCAACCTTTACAGCAACGCGCTGCGGCTCGACCCGGAGAATTTTCCGCTCGCGTCCGACATCGCGCAGACTTACTACGGCATCAAACCGCTGCGCGTGGAAGCGGCCTTGCAATCGTGGACCAACGCCCTCGCCCTCGCCCGCGACGAGATTGAGCGGGAAGGCGTCTATCTGCACCTCGCCCGCGTGAAGCTCGCCGCTGGCCGCTACGATGAAGTCCGTGCGCACCTCGACTCCGTGACCAACGAGATGTATGCCGAGTTGAAGAAGCGCCTCACCCGCAATCTTGCCGCCGCAGAAAATCCCGCCGCCACCACGAACTCCGCCCCGCCCGCTGCCGAAGTGAAATACGGCAACACCAACGAACTGCCCCAAGCAATCTACCGGCTGGGACGCTAGTCCGCTTCAACCCGAACTCCGAAGTGGAATTTCAAAGCGGGCGGAGCGTGGCCGTCCCCGGCCACAGCAGCAAGGATTAGCCCGAACGCCGAAGTTGGAATGAGGAGCGAGCGGCGACTGGATGTAGCGCAGACATTCCTGTCTGCGGGTTCACGGGACATTCTTGTCCCGTGTTCCAAGAAACTGGCGACTGGAAAGTCGCCAGAACCCGCAGGCTGGAAAGCCTGCGCTACAGTTCCATCCGCGCTGCTAACTTCGGAAGTCGGGATTAGACGAGCGGCTAGGAAATTTCCACGACCCTACACACTGCAAAACCCGCCCGGAGAAGGTTTGCCCGGCGTCGTAACCGGGAAATCCCCTGATTGTGCATCAGTTGTAATCTGATATACTGGAACGACTCGAAACCGCAGTTTGTCAGAAGTAAAAGCTCATGCTGAAGTTGAAAAAAACAGTGCTCGCCGCCCTCGCCGGGCTGGCTCTCGTCTGCCCCGCGCCCGCGCAAAACGTTCCGCCGGGTGGCGTGTTGGTGCTTTATAATTCTATCAGCCCCACAAATCCTTCAACGTGGCCGGGCGGTCTCCACGCCCAGATGCTCGCCAACTTGCTGGGCCATTTTGATTTGCCCTATGTCGTCACTCCCATCGAAAATTATCATGCGGGGGATATGGATATAGCGCGGGCGACCTTCTACCTGGGCACGGATTACTACGCCGAGCAGCCCGCCGCTTTCAAGAGCGACGTGTTCACGACCACCAATACTATTTGCTGGCTCAAATATCACCTTTGG
>JANMJO010000212.1:0-5554 GCA_031371425.1 Verrucomicrobiales bacterium
CGTTTCGCTCTGGCCGTTTCATTCGTGGGCGGCGCTGGGATACGGTTCTGCGCCCACTGCGACGGCGATGTTGCACGCGGGCGTGGTGAAGAAGTTTGGACTTTACGGTTTGATCCGCGTGGCGCTGCCGTTCATGCCGCAAGCGGCGCAAAGCTGGATGCAAATCCTCGCCTGGCTCGCGCTCGGCAATGTGCTTTATGTCGGCTGGGTGGCGATGCGGCAGAAGAATCTGAACCTGCTCATCGGCAATTCCAGCGTGGCGCACATGGGGATGATCTTCCTCGGCATCGCGAGCCTGAATCTCATCGGCGTGACGGGCGCGGTCGTCATCATGGTGGCGCACGGTTTCCTCGCCGCGCTGACGTTCGGCTTGAGCGGCTACATCTACAACCAGACCGGCACGCTCGAGATGAGCGAGCTCGGCGGGCTCGCGAAGAAACTGCGTTTCATCGGCGTGGCGTTCGTGATGGCGGCGATGGCGGGCTGCGGTCTGCCGGGATTCCTGAATTTCGTCGGTGAGGTGAGCGTGTTCTTCGGCGCGTGGCAAGTTCCGGCGTTGCGCGTGGTTACGACGCTGGCAGTTTGGGGCGCGTTGATCATCGGCGCGATTTACATGTTGCGTGCTGTTCGCGCGACGATGCACGGGGAGATGCCGGAGAAATGGGCGAACCTTTCCGATGCGAACCTCTGGCGCAAGCTGCCCTACGCGGTGCTGCTCGCAAGTCTGCTCGTCTTCGGATTTTTCCCACGCCTCCTGACGGACAAAATCAAGCCGGTGACGGAGCAGATTGTGAATATGGCGACTAGCGGCAAGACGCCGATAGCCGTTAGCCAATCGGCAATCGGCAATCGCCAATCACCAATTTCAAAATGAACCTTTCTTTGATGTCATTGGAAATCTCGGTGGTGGCGCTCGGCATCGGGGTGCTGCTGGCGGATTTGTGGCTGCCGGCGGAACGCAAGCGCGCGCTCGGCTACGTGGCGGCGGCGGTGCTGGGGTTGCTGCTGCTGGGCACGTTCACCAGCTATTGCAGTTGCAGTTCGAGCGGCACGGCGTTCGGCGGCATGTTTGTGCAGGATGCGCTGGCGGTTTTCTTCAAGCGATTCTTCCTGCTCGCGGCGGTGCTGGTGCTGATTCTCGCTGTCGAGTTTTCGGACCGCATTGCGGCGGGCGTGTCGGAATATTATTCGCTCATCATCTTCGCGCTGGCGGGGATGTTATTCGCCGCGTCGTCGAATGATTTTGTGATGCTGTTCGTTTCTATTGAACTCATCACCGTCACGTTCTATGTGCTGACGAGTTTCACGCGCGGCAAGGTGGCGTCGCTGGAGGCGGGCGTGAAGTATTTGATTCTCGGCGCGCTGTCATCTGCGTTCATGGTTTATGGCATCGCGTTGGTCTGGGGAGTCACGGGCAAGTTCAACTTCACAGAACTGTCGGCGGTAGCTGGAAATTTCACGACCAACAAGGTTTTCCTGTTCGGTGTGCTGTTCATCCTCGTTGGGTTGGGATTCAAGATCGCGGCGTTCCCGTTCCAGATGTGGACGCCGGATGTCTATCAAGGCGCGCCGACGCCCACGACCGCGTTCCTCGCCGTCGGCTCGAAGGCGGCGGGGTTTGTTCTGTTGCTCCGTTTTCTGTTCACTGCGATTCCGAGCGTCACGGCGCATTGGGACAAGCTGCTCATCGTCATCTCCGGCGTCACGATTCTCTACGGCAACCTCTGCGCGATTCCGCAGCGCAATCTCAAGCGCCTGCTTGGCTACTCCAGCATCGCCCACGCGGGCTACCTGCTGCTCGGCGTCGCGGCGTTCGCCGGCGAAATCGCCAATCCTCAATCCCCAATCGCCAATGCTGGCGCGGCGGCGGTGCTCTACTACTTGAGCGGCTATCTCTTTACGACGCTCGCGGCGTTCACCGTCATCGCGCTGGTCATGCGGCATCTCGACAGCGAAGACATCGGCGGGCTGGCAGGCTTGAACCAGCGCTCGCCACTCTTGGCCGCGACGCTGACGCTGGCGATGGTTTCGCTCGCGGGGATTCCGCCGCTCGCGGGATTTTTCGGAAAGTTTCTTCTGCTCAAAGCCGTCATCGAGCAAGGTGCGACGAATCATGGCTACTATTATCTCGCGTTCACTGCGCTCGTGGGCGTGGTGATTTCGCTCTACTACTATTTCGGCGTCATCCGCGCGATCTATTGGAGTCAGGACACCGCGAGCCGCGAGCCGATTGCCATCTCCAAGCCCATGCAGTTCGGCCTCGGCGTGTGCATCATCGGGATGTTCTGGCTGGGGCTGCTGCCGAACTGGGCGCTTAATCTTGCTAACGAGGCGGTCAAGACTTTGAAATAATTTTCACGGCAAACGCCGCCTTGATTCCCGCGCCGCTTGAAGTTCAAATACAGCGTGCTTGCAAAACGAGTCATCCCTTGTCTGGACGTCCACGACGGCCAGGTCACGCGCGGCGTCCAGTTCGGCGTCGCCGAGAAAGGCGGCCTGCGCAACGTCGGCGATCCCGTCGAGCTCGCGCTGCGCTACAACGAACAGGGTGCGGACGAAATGGTTTTCTTCGACATCACCGCCACCGCGCACGGTCGCGGCACGATGGTGGACGTGATCGAGCGCGCCGCCGACCAATGCTTCATGCCGCTCACCGTCGGTGGCGGCATCAAGTCCGTGGACGATATGTTCACGATGCTGCGCGCCGGCGCGGACAAGATTTCCATCAACTCCAGCGCGCTCGCCAACCCCGAACTCATCCGGCAAGGCGCGGAGAAATTCGGCAGCCAGTGCATCGTCGTCTCGATTGACGCCAAGCGCGTCGCGCCGGACAAATGGGAAGTCTTCTCGCACGGCGGCCGCAAGAACACCGGCCTAGACGCGATTGAGTGGGCGAAAAAAGCTGTCGCGTTCGGCGCGGGCGAGATCGTGCTGAACTCCATCGATGCCGACGGCACGAAGGCGGGCTTCGACCTCGTCATCACGCGGCGCATCAGCGAGAGCGTGGGCGTGCCGGTCGTCGCCAGCGGCGGCGCGGGGAGTCTGGAGCACATGGCCGAAGTGCTGCTGGAAGGCCGCGCCGACGCCGTGCTGGCGGCGAGCATCTTTCATTTCGGCACCTACACCGTCGGCGACGTGAAGAAATTTTTGGCGGCGAAGAATATTCCAGTGCGGATTTAGAGCGTAGCGGCGTCTCGGCAGAGCGCCGCCAGTTGAAATCCTCGTGGAAGATTGCGGCGGTCTGCCGACACGCCGCTACGCCGCCTCATGATTGACTTGTGGATACCACAGCCATAAACGTGGCGTCACCGTGAAAGAGGCGGAAACTCCGCGTCATCTCGGCGCGGGCGATGAACAAAAAGGAAAGGACATTCTATGAGTCACAACCATAAGGCCGTCCGTAAAATGACGGCGGCGGACGAAATTGGCAGCGACATCACCAAGTCGCGCGCTGTGATTTTCCCCCGGCTCAAGCCGTCGCGCCGGTCTGTGACCTTGCGGGTGCCGACGCCGGTGCTGAAGAAACTTTTCAACGGTGAGCGCGGGCTGCCATTTACTCCGACTGAAAAACTCTGATTCCGAACGGAACGCACGACAGGCCGCGGTGTGGGCGTTTGTGTTTCTGCTGAAGGAGTGACACGGATTTCACGGATTTGCACGGATGGGAATCGCCGTTCTGAATCCGTGTCAATCCGTGTCACTTTTTCAATCGTCAATCACCCATCGTAAATCTAGAATCCACACCGCATGAGCTTCTACGACAAATTGAAATTCGACGCGAACGGACTCATTCCTGCCATCGTGCAAGAGCACGCCACCGGGCGCGTGTTGATGATGGCGTGGATGAACCGCGCCTCGCTGGAATCCACCATCAAGACCGGCAAGACACATTTCTGGAGTCGTTCGCGGCAGAAGTTCTGGATGAAGGGCGAGAGCAGCGGCCACACCCAGACGGTGAAGGACATCGCGTTCGATTGCGACGGCGACACGTTGCTCATCCAAGTCGAGCAAGTCGGCGCGGCGTGTCACGAGGGTTATCAATCCTGTTTCTTCCGCTCGGTTGAAGGCGGCGAGCAGTTCAAGGTCACCGAAGCCCAACTCGAAACGCCGGAACAGATCTATGGGAAGAAGTGATTCGCCAAGCCGATGCGCGTTTGAGTTTCCTCTCATTAACACCGGGCTTCAGCCCGGTGACCGGTCGGCGGAGAATGTCAACCGCTTCAGCGGTTTTGTGCGCGAATAAAAGCCGTTGAAACGGCTGGCTGCAAGGGCCGCAATTTCACCGGGCTGAAGCCCGGTGTTAATAAGAAAAGCCTCGCGCCGCTTTCAGTCTGGCAGTGACACCTAACTTCCGGCTATAACTCCCCAAGATTTTTATGCACACGCCATCGCTGGAAGAATTTTTGAAGCTCGCGACGCAGGGGAACTTGATTCCCGTCACGCGCCGCATCCTCGCGGATTTTGAAACGCCGCTCTCGGCGTATCGCAAGATTCGCGGACAAGGCGAGTCGTTCCTGTTCGAGTCCGTGGAAGGTGGCGAGCATATCGGACGCTACTCGTTCGTGGGTTGCAATCCACGCGCGATCATCAAGCAGACCGGCAACCGCATCGAGGTCATCGAGAACGGCAAGGTGGTGGAGAAGTTCGCGATTCCCGCGCCGGGCAAAGAGCCGTGCGAGAATTGCGTGAAGGACGGCCTCGAAGTCGTCGAGCGCATCATGAAGCGTTACCGGCCTGTGGCTGTGTCGGGGCTGCCACGGTTCACCGGCGGCGCGATTGGTTTCATCGGTTACGAGTTCATCCACGACGTCGAGCCCATCGTGCCGCGCCCGGCGCACGATGAGTTGCAGACGCCGACGATGTATTTCCTCGTGGCTGACCAGCTTTTGATTTTCGACCGCGTCGCGCAGACCATCACCATCCTCGTCAACGCCATCCTCGAAGACGGCGTGAGTCCCGCCGACGCTTACGAAGCGGCCACCGACGAAATCGAGCGCATCGTCTCGCAATTGGAGCAGCCGTGCGAGCACAGTCCCGTGAGCCTGCCGGCGGAAGTGCCGTCCGTGCCGTTCGAGTCCAACGTGACGAAGGAAAAGTTTTTCGCCAACGTCGCCGCCGCAAAAAAATACATTACCAGCGGCGACATCATTCAGGTGGTCGGCTCGCAGCGGTTCTCCACGCCGGTCAAAGCGCCGCCGCTGGACATCTACCGCGCAGCGCGCAGCATCAATCCCTCGCCCTACATGTTTCTGCTGGAGCTGGACGGCTTCTCGCTCGTCGGCGCGTCGCCGGAAATCCACGTCCGCTGCGAGGAAGGCAAAGTGGAAATCCGCCCCATCGCCGGCACGCGCAAACGCGGCAAGACCGAAGCCGAGGACATCGCGCTGGAAAAGGAATTGCTCGCCGACCCGAAGGAGCGCGCCGAACACGTCATGCTCGTGGACCTCGCGCGCAACGACCTCGGACGCGTCTGCGATTACGGCACGGTGCAGGTGAAGGACCTGATGATTATCGAGCGTTACAGCCACGTCATGCACATCGTGTCGCAGGTGGA
>JANMJO010000232.1:0-3334 GCA_031371425.1 Verrucomicrobiales bacterium
AGCCGGCATCCGCAGCCCAGCAAACGTCCGCCCGCTGTCCCCCTCTCCCACCCGCCGCGCCGGAGCGCGAGCGAGGCGGGTCGGATGGGAGAGGGGTTAGGGGTGAGGGCGGTTTGGCTCCACCGGAAACAGCGAAGAACCTGGTAATTGGAGCTTCCGCCCAAAGCCGGCCTGACTTCCAAACAGCAAAGATCCGTAGGGAAGCCCGATGTCCCGGCAACTCAACGCCGGGGCGCGGCGGGCGGGGTGTTTGTCTTCGCGGGCTTGAAGGCGGAGCGCAGCAGCCAATGGCGTTTCAGGCCTTGCACCATGCTATCGGCGTCCACGATGGTTTTGGAGACGTGGGTCAGGAGGTTGGTGTTGGCCTGCACTTGGGCGTTGAGGTTGCTGGTGATGCCGGCGAGGTTTTCTAGGGAGCGGTTGATGCCGTCCAGCGTGGCCGGCAGGTTGGTATCCACTGTGGTCAAAGCGGAATCCACGCGGGCGAGCGCGGCTTCGAGGTGCGCGTTCATGTTGGAGGTGAGCGCCCAGTTGCCGAGGGCGCCGGGGCCGCGCAGTTGCGCGGTCAGCGCGGAGATGTTTTGGATGACGGGCTGCACGTTGACGGCGACGGCGTTCAGGTTCGATGTGAGTTGCGCGCTGTTGTCGAGGACGGCGGCAATCTTGTTGGTGAGGTTGAGGATGTTCGGCATGGCTTGCTCGATCTGGGTGGCGACGCGCTCGAGGCGCTCGTTCAACGCGGCGGTTTCGAGCGGTGCGATCCAATAAATCTCCGCCAAGTTCGTGTAGGCGGTCTGCCGCGTGGCCTCGACGTGGCGCTTGAGTCCGTCGCTCATGAACCAGTTGAACTTGGCGGCATCGGATTGTTCGAGGCCGGGATACGCGGTGCGCGTCGCGGCGAGGACGGTTTTGCGGGCGTCGCGCACGGCGGTCCAGCGCAGGCGCGCTTGCGGAACTTGGTTCGTGCCCTCGTCAATGGTCGCGATGCCTGCTGCGCCCTTGGTGATTTCGAGGAAGCGGTTGCCGAGCAAATCCGAGCCGACCTTCACCGCGGAGTCGTCCCAGATGTAGCCGTAGTGGGGCTTGAGAATGGTGAAGTTGACGGTCACGCCGTAGTAGGCGTCGGGCGCGTTGGGGATGATCTCGGTGATTTCGCCGGCGATGAAGCCCATGAGCTTGATGGGGTCGCCGACCTTGATGCCGGCGGCGTTGTTGAGCGAGGTCTGGTATTTGAACTTGGGCGTGAACCACCCTTTGCGCTCCGCCGTGTGGTAGATGTAATACGCGAAGCCGAACGCCAGCAGCGCCGTGGCCAGAAATACAAACCAACCCACCGCGCGCTCCATCCGGCTCAGGCGCGTGCGCAGTTGCGGGGTCAAATCGTTCAAGGCCATAGTTGATTTGGGATTTTGGATTTATGATTGACGCGCCGCCGGAAAAATCTGCGGCATCGTAAATTGTAAATCGCCAATCGTAAATTTATTATTCCACCTCAAACCGTCCGTCCCGCAGCACGGCGAACTGCCGCGCACGGTTGCGCCACGGCTGCAAATCATCCGCCGTCACCACCAGCGTGACAGCGCGCTTGCCCGGCATCAAGTCGTCACCCGCAGAAAGCCGCCCGAGAAACTCCAGCCACCACGCCGTGTGCTGCGCGTCCGCGCCGCCGAGCGGATTATCCACCAGCAACACCTCCGGCGCCAGCGCCAGTGCGCGCGCCAAGCCCACGCGCTTCTGCCAGTTGCGGCCCATCGTGCCGGGCGTGCTGTTCGTCCACGGCGTCAGCTCGGTCGCGGCCAGCAGGCGCTCCACGTGCGCGGCTATCTCCGCCGCCGTTGACTCCGCGTGATACCGCAACGGCAACGCCACGTTCTCCGCCACCGTCAGGTTGTTGAATAAATGCCCGCCGTCAAAAACAAAACCGAGCCGCAGCCGTTGCTCCAAACGCTCCTCCTCGAAAATCGGCAAGTCGTCGCCGAAGATGCGGCACCGCCCGCGCAACGGAGTCAACAGCCCGCCCGTCATCATCAGAAAATCGCTCTTGCCCGAACCCGCGCGCCCGCCGACCGCCCAGAAATCCCCCGCCGCCACCGTCCAGTCCACGCCCTCGACCACGACGGCGTCCGCATCGCGCAACGCCACGGCTGCGACGCCGGTCATCTCGATGACGGGTTGGGTTGTAGGTGCAGTGGTCATTTACGCGAGCAGATAAATCAGAATGAACAACGCGTCCAACACGACGAAGGCGATGACGCCCTGCGCCACGGCGCGAACCGTGGCGCGCGAGACTTCCTCCAGCCGCAGCGGCTGCGCGAGCCCGTGGTAGCAAGTGATGATGGCGATGATGAAACCGAACGAACACGTCTTCAGCGCCAGCAGCGCGAAGTCCAGCCCGCGCAGCGCGCCGACGAGTTGGCGGAAATAATCGCCCGGCAGAATCGGCACGTCCTGCAAGAACGCCCAGAGATAACCGCTGCACAGCGCGCCGAGGATGAGATACACCGTCAACGAAAACATTCCCAACGCCAGCCCAATGACGCGCGGCACGACGAGGTAATGAATCGGGTCAATGCCCAGCGCCTCGAGCGCCTCCACCTCGCCCATCGCGCGGGCGGTGCCGAGTTCGATGACGTTGGCCGTGCCGACTCGCGCCAGCACCAGCACGGCGGCGAGCAACGGGCCGAGTTCGCGCACGACGACGACGACCATGATCGTGCCGAGGTAGCTGAACGCGCCGACTCGCGTGAGCCAGGAGACAGCTTGCCCGATGACGAGGAAGCCGAGCGCGAGCGCGAGGAACGCGAACATCGGGAGCAGCTTCACGCCGGCGCGGGAGATTTCATGGCGGACGAGCGGCGCGATGACGGGGCGGGCGACGTGGGATTTTTTGAGCAGCACACCGAGCGTGATGAGGGCGAACGCGCCGAGTCCCTGGATGGTGAGCAGGAAGCGGAACACCGAGCGCGCCAGCGTGGCGGTGTAGGATTTCGGCAACGGTGCGCGGCGCAGGAGTCGCACGGGAGATTCATCGAGGACGCTGGAAATTCCGGTTTGCACGGGGGCAGCGTAGGCTTCCAGCGCGGCAGGGTCAAAGCGGTTTTAGCTGAATCCATGCAGTTGCAATGGGAGCGGAACAAACGCAAAGGCGCAGAGAACGCGGAGAGGCGCAAAGAATTTCTGTGGGGATATGATTACCGAACAGCGTGTTGTCATTGCCCTGTTGGTTCTTCGCTGTTTTCGGTGGAGCCGATTTGCAGAATGAACTCTACTCTGGAACGGTCGTGCGACCAGCCCTCACCCCACCCCTCTCCCATCCGATGGGAGAGGGAGAGCT
>JANMJO010000287.1:0-10291 GCA_031371425.1 Verrucomicrobiales bacterium
TCAATCACACCTAGGGAAGCGAGTTGGGAGTTCTCTGAAGGCGAATGCTCCGGGAGAAAGTGGTGGGCCTGCTCGGACTTGAACCGAGAACCAAAGCATTATGAGTGCTCTGCTCTAACCATTGAGCTACAGGCCCGGGAGCGCCGATATTTTGCGGTTGCGCGGTTGCGCGGCAAGTTAAATCTCCGGCGCAACGGCGGTTGTGCGTGTCCGAATGCCATTCTTCATTTCGTGGCGCATCCGTTTCATCCAGTCGCTATAACGGTTGCCGAAATGAATTTCCGAAACCTCGGCTTGCAAGCGGAGCGCCGATTTCCTAATCGGCAAGCTGGCGCAATACCTACTGCTTGCCGGTTTGGAAACCGGCGCTCCGACCCGGAAGCGAATCCTGTAAATCGTCATATGTGCCGTGTCTGCCGGAGTTTTATCTTTTCTTAAGTGAGTTTGCGTTTATCTTCTCCGTCCCTGATTTATTTGAATAATGGACGCAGAACACATAAGAAATTTCAGCATCATCGCCCACATTGACCACGGCAAGACGACGCTCTCGGACCGCCTCCTGCATCGCACTGGCACGATCGCCACACGCGATATGTCGGCGCAGTTGCTGGACTCGATGGATCTGGAGCGCGAACGCGGCATCACCATCAAGGCGCATCCGGTCACGATGCTCTACAAGGCGAAGAACGGGGAGACTTACGAGCTGAACCTGATTGATACGCCGGGTCACGTAGATTTTTCCTACGAGGTGTCGCGCAGCTTGAGCGCGTGCGAGGGCGCACTGCTCATCGTGGACGCGGCGCAGGGTGTGGAGGCGCAGACGGTGGCGAACGTGCATCTGGCGATGAAGCAGGAGCTGACGATCATTCCAATCATCAACAAGATTGACCTGCCGCATGCGGATGTGCCGCTGGCGCGGCAGCAGTTGGAGGATATTCTGGCAATCCCCGGCGAGACGGCGATTCCGGCGAGCGCGAAGGAAGGTATCGGCATCGAGGAGATTTTGGAAGCGATCGTGGAGCGGATTCCGCCGCCGAAGCCGACGGGGGCGGCGTCCATGCAGGCGCTTGGGTTTGATTCATATTTCGACACTTACAAGGGCGTGGTGACGCACGTGCGGGTGTTCAACGGGGAGTTGAAACCGGGCATGCAGGTGAAGTTGTTGCACTCTGGAAAAAATGTGGAGGTGAAGGAGGTCGGCAGTTTCAACCCCAAGCCTTACACGCGCGAGAAGCTGGAGGTCGGCGAGACGGGCTATTTCACGGCGAACATCAAGAGTGCGAAGGAAGTGAAGATGGGCGATACGATCACGGATGCGCGTAATCCGTCAGCGGCGTTGCCTGGATTCAAGGAGATTCATCCGATGGTGTTCAGCGGCATCTATCCGATCAACACGGCGGACTACGAGCATTTGAAGGCGAATCTTGGCAAGCTGCAGCTCAACGACTCGGCGTTTGTGTATCAGGCGGAGAGTTCGCTGGCGCTGGGGTTTGGTTTCCGCTGCGGCTTCCTCGGCCTGCTGCATCTGGAGATCGTGCAGGAGCGGTTGCGGCGCGAGTATGGCATGGACATCATCGCGACGTATCCGAGCGTGGTGTATCAGGTCACGATGACGGACGGGACGAAGAAGGAGATTGATAATCCGGTGTTCATGCCGGAGCCGAATTTCATCATCGAGATCCGCGAGCCGATGGTGAAGGCGTTCGTGATGTGCCCAAACGAGAACATCGGCGACATGATGTCGTTGCTGTCTGAGAAGCGCGGAAATGTGGATCACACGGAGACGCTGGATTCGCGGCGCGTGATGCTAACGAGCCGCATTCCGCTGAACGAGATTTTGATAGATTTCCATGACCGCATCAAAAGTATGACGCGCGGTTACGGCTCGATGGATTACGAGTTCGATGGCGACATGGCGTCGGACATGGTGAAGTTGGACATGCTGGTGAACAGCGAGCCGATGGACGCGTTCTCGTGCATCGTGCATCGCAGCAAGGCGGAGGGCAGGGGACGGGTGCTCGCGGCGAAGCTGAAGGAGGTTATTCCGAAACAGCAATACCAGGTGAAGATTCAAGCCGCGATCGGCGGGAAGATCATTGCGTCGGAGTCTATCAGCGCGATGCGGAAGGACGTGACGGCAAAATGCTACGGCGGCGACGTCTCGCGCAAACGTAAGCTGCTCGAGAAGCAGAAGGAAGGTAAGAAGCGGATGAAATCCATCGGCAGCGTGAACATTCCGCAGGAGGCGTTCATAGAAGTGTTGAAAGCGTGATTATGATGACGATAGTTCGCTGGTTCATTTCGCCGACCGTCCGCAGGGCGGTCGCCATGCGGCGGCATGTGAGCAAGCTCGTCGCGGCGCAACGGGATATTCTGTCGCCACAGGCGGTCGCTGCCATGGACACGGCCGTTGCCGCGTTGAGAAACTCGGTGGGGCAGGGGACTAGTAGGCCGATGTTGCTGGCGCAGATGGAAAAGCTGGAAGCCGAGGCGAACAAATGGCTGCGGCCTTACCCTCATGCCGTGTGGCGTGAGAATGTGGAGGTTCTGCTGGTGGCGCTTGGCGTGGCGATGGCAATTCGCACGTTCTTTCTCCAGCCATTCAAGATTCCAACGGGATCAATGCAGCCGACGCTTTACGGCATCACGCAGGAAAATATCACGAACAAGCCGGACGCGCAAACGCCAGGCCGGCTGGCGCGGTTTGTTGATTATTGGGCGCACGGAGTTTCATATTTTCACGAGGTCGCGCCGGAGGACGGCAGGTTGATGGCTTTCAAACAGCCGGTAAAGCTGTTGCTCTTCAATCTGAAACAGGAATACCAATTCAACAGCGAGTGGCACACGGTTTGGTTTCCGGTCGATGATTTGTTCGCACGAGTCGGACTGGCCGCGCGCAACGGAGAATTGGCAGACCGCACGTTCCTTCGTGGCGAAGATTTGTTCCGGCTGAAGGTCATCGCTGGTGACCATTTGTTTGTGAACCGCATCACCTACAATTTCCGTCACCCGGCACGCGGGGAGATCATTGTGTTTTCAACCAAGGGCTTTGACCCTGAAGTCGCGATTAGCAATCAGGTCGAGCCGGTGTATACAAACCAGTATTACATCAAACGACTCGTTGCGTTGGGCGGAGAACGCGTCCGCATCGGCGACGATCATCATTTGATCATCAATGGCCGCCGGCTCGATTCAAGCACGCCGCATTTTGAGAACATCTACAATTTCCGCAATAACGCCGGCGAGAATGAATACTTCGGCCACGTTCAGACAAAAATGCTTTCGGATGTTTCCAAACAATTTGAAGTCCAAACCAATCACTGCATGGTGATGGGCGATAATACCCGGAATAGTCTCGACTCGCGATATATCGGAGATTTCAGCCGCGAATATATCATTGGGAAATCTTCGTTCGTCTATTGGCCGATCAGCAGCAGGTTCGGCTGGGGTTACGACTAGTAAGGCAACAGCTCCCAAATCAGGAATCAAGGCAAAGAAGGGAGGCAGTGTGTATTGTATCCACAATGTGTGTTATACTTATCAAAGAAGGCTACAAATGCTGGTCGAGGGCTAGTTCGTAGACTCTTAAATATTGTTCGCCTGTTCGTTTCCAAGAGAAATCCGCGCTCATCCCGTTAATTCGATATACACGGAGACCGTCGGCATCTTGAAAAATATTCAGCGCCCGACGAATCGCCCGTGCCAATGCAGGAGCGGAATATTCTGCAAACTTTATCCCTGTTGCATCACCGTGATCCACCGAATCATCCACGACCGAATCATCCAATCCGCCGGTCGTCCGCACTATCGGAATAGTTCCATATCGCTGGCTATACATCTGATTTAGTCCGCAAGGCTCGTAACGCGACGGCATCACGAAGAAATCGCTGCCAGCTTCGATGCGATGCGACAAGCCCTGATCAAAGCCAATCCGGACGGCAACCTTGTCCGGGTGACGCGCCGCTAGGTCGCGGTAGGCATTCTCGAAATACGGCGAGCCACTTCCGAGCAGCGCGAACTGCATCCGGTTCACCAGCATCTCCTCCAATGCCCCCAGAAGAATGTCCACACCTTTCTGGTCTGCCAGACGGGTGATGGTGCTGAACATCGGGATTGTCACATCCACCGGCAGGCCGAGCTCCTGTTGCAACGCCAGCTTCTGTCTGGCCTTTCGGTTCAGGCTGCGGATTGAGAAAGCATGATCCAAAAACGGATTTTGAGTCGTCCTCCATTCCGAGTAGTCCACGCCGTTAAGAATTCCGAAAACAGACTCGCGCCGCTGCTGCAAAACACCCTCCAGCCCGCAACCGAACTGCGCGGTCATGATCTCCCGGGAATACCGCGGGCTCACCGTCGTGACGATGTCCGAAAAAACGATGCCGGCCTTCAGGGAATTCAACGCACCGTAAAACTCCACACCCTTCGGATTGAAATAGCCCGGGGGCAGATTCGTCAGATCAAACGCGCCTGCCGGAAAATTTCCCTGATACGCCAGATTGTGGATGGTCAGACAGGTGCTCGGCGCATCGTGCCAGCCTTCGCTCAAACTCTGATGGCGGACAAACAGCGGCACCAGTGCCGACTGCCAGTCGTGGACATGGATCAACTCCGGCTTCCACGGCAGATGGCGGCCAAGCTGCGCCACGCACTTCGAGAAAAACACGAACCGCTCGGCATTGTCCGGATAATCCACCCCCTCCTCCTGATACAATCCATCCCTCTCAAAAAAAACCGGATGCCGGATGAAATAAATCGTCAGCCGCGCATTGACGGACAGCGTCCAAACCTCCGCCGA
The DNA here is from genome assembly GCA_031371425.1 of Verrucomicrobiales bacterium. Lineage (GTDB taxonomy): Bacteria > Verrucomicrobiota > Verrucomicrobiia > Limisphaerales > JAFMIX01 > JAFMIX01. Next base: position 4,796 of record JANMJO010000287.1, read on the forward strand.
CTCCCGCTGCTGGCCAAGCGGCAAATCCAGTTTCCAATCCAGCTTCTTAACCTTCGGAAACCGCTTCCGTAGCCCCGCATAAAACGGAGTCACAAGCCCCACGCGATGTCCGCAGCCCGCCAATGTTTTCGCCAGCGCGCCGACCATGTCCGCCAAACCTCCGGTCTTGGAATACGGATGGACTTCACTGCTTGCCAGCAAAATTTTCATCTAGGGTTTGATGCAGTCCGTCTTCAGATACGGCTGCAACGGCTGTGGAATTTTCACCGAACCATCCGCCTGCTGATGCGTTTCGATCAGCGCCACGAATAACCGCGCCAGCGCCGTGCCGCTGCCATTGAGAATGTGCGGCAACGCGTTCTCGCCCGTCGCGCTCTTGAACCGCAGGTTCATCCGCCTCGACTGGAAATCCTCGCAGTTCGACACGCTCGAAACTTCCAGATAGCCCCCCTGCCCCGGCGACCACACCTCGATGTCATACGTCTTCGCGCTCGCGAAACCCATGTCGCCCGTGCAGAGCTGCACCACGCGATAATGCAAGCCGAGCAACTGCAAAACTTTCTCCGCGTCCGCCACCATCTTCTCGTGCTCCGCGTAGCCGTCCTCCGGCTTCACGATTTTGATCAGCTCCACCTTATCGAACTGATGCACGCGGATCATCCCGCGCGTCCCCAAGCCCGCCGCGCCCGCCTCGCCTCGGAAGCACGGCGTGTAGGCGCAGTAGAAAATCGGCAAACTTTTCTCCGGCAAAATCTCCTCGCGATGAATGTTCGCCACCGGCGTCTCCGCCGTGGGAATCAGATACAAATGCCCGAGCTTGCCCGCATCATTGCCCTCCGCCACGCCGTAATACTGATCCTTGAACTTCGGGAACTGCCCCACGCCTTCGAGACATTGCGGCCCGACCAACAGCGGCGGCGAAACCTCCGTGTAGCCGTGCTGCGTCGTGTGCAAGTCGAGCAGGAACTGGATCAACGCCCGCTCCAATCGCGCCCCCCAGTTTGTGTAGAGTAGGAATCCGCTGCCGGAAAGTTTCACCGCCCTCGCGAAATCCACCAGCTTGAGCGACTCGCACAGCTCCACATGCGACTTCGGCTTGAAAGCGAACTCCGCCTTCGCGCCGTGCACGCGCACGACCGGATTATCCTCCGCCGATTTCCCCAAGGCCACCGACTCATGCGGAAGATTGGGCAAGCGCAACATCCATTCATCCCGCTGCGCCTCCGCCGCCTTGGCCTCGGCATCCAGCCTGGTGATATTCTCCCCGAGATCCTTCGTCTCGGCCTTCTTCGCCTCCGCCTCGGCGAGTTTCTTCTGGCCCATCAGCGCGCCGATCTCCTTCGACACGCGGTTGCGCGTGGCCTTCAACGTCTCCACCTCGCTCAGCATCTTGCGGCGGAGTTCGTCGGCTTGAAGAATTCCATCAATCAACTTCTCATCCCCGGCCCCGCGTGTGGCGAGGCGTTGGCGGACAAAGTTGGATTTTTCGCGGATTAATTTGATGTCGAGCACGGGCGAAGTATAGGAACGCCGCGTGCCGGGGCAAGCGGGATTGAACCGAGTGTGATTGGAAGCGCACCCGGCGGAGGCCAGCCCCAAGTTGGAGTTCAAGCTTTAGCTTGTTCCCGTCACGCTGGACTCCGCCCCGACACGCTAAAGCGTGAACTCCAACAATCGCTATGAGTCATTTCCAGTCACACTCGGTTGAACTCCGCCCTTTGCCTTTCCCCGGACGCGGGCTAGATTTCGCCATGGAAGTTTCCGAATCCATCGTCTGCCAGTATTGCGGCCAGCGGTTTGATCTGGTGATTGACACCAGCACGGCGAGCCAGCAGTTCACCACCGATTGCGAAGTCTGTTGCCGCCCGCTCGAAGTCACCGCCGAATGCGAGCCCGGCAGAATTCTCTGCTTGGACATCGCCGCCGGTTGAGGCAATCTGCGCCCGCTATGACACAAAACACCGTTCTCTGGATCTACATCGTGCTGCTGCTCGTCGGCGGGTTGATTGGTTTTCTGAAGGCCAAGAGTCCCATCTCCCTCATCATGTCATCCGCGTTCGCCGCCGCGCTGGTTCTGTGCGCTGTGCCGGGTGTGTTCGATGTGAACTTCAGGAAGAACCTCGCCAATATTCTCATGGCCGCGCTGCTCGTGGTGTTCGCCGTGCGTCTGGCCAAGACGAAGAAGTTCATGCCCGCCGGCCTCATGCTCCTGCTGACTATCACCGCCCTGGCCCTCCGCAACGTTCGTTTTTGACCCAAACAATCGTGTAACCACCATCGGCAAGCCTCCGTCTGGGTTTGCAGCCGGCAGCCGGCCAAACAAACAACAACAAAACAACGGAATAACGATGAAAAAACTACTCACAGCACTTTGCCTCACTGCGGCCCTCGCCCTCGTGGCCCAGACCGCCCAGGCCAAAGGTGACAAAGGCAAGCACGCCCTCACCGACGAACAGAAGGCCGTCATGAAGGAAATGACGGACAAATACGACGCCAACAAGGACGGCAAACTCGACAAGGAAGAAAAGGCCAAAATCAGCGCCGAAGATAAAGAAAAGATGACCAAGGCTGGACTGGGCGGCAAAAAGAAAAAAGCCGAATAATCATTCTCCGAAAATCAAAAACTCCATCGCTGGCAACGGCGATGGAGTTTTTTTGCCGGCACACAGCGGGTCTTTCCCCTGCCCTGTCCTACTCGATGCCGTAAGCCTTGATCTTGTTGTAGAGCGTCTGCCGCCCGATGCCGAGTCGCTTGGCCGTATCCAGCTTGTTGCCCTTGGTTTCCTTGAGCATCTGCACGATGGCGTTCCGCTCCACGCCTTCGAGCAAGGTGTAATTCACATCGCTCGTCACCATCTCAATCCCGCCAGCCGTCTCCGGCCCCACCACCTTGAATGAGGTGATGGAAAGATCCGCCGCGTCAATCACACTGCCCTCGCTCAACAGCACTGCGCGTTGGATCTCGTTCTGCAACTGCCGCGCGTTGCCGGGCCAATCGAAGTTCGTCAGCCGCGTCATCGCCGCCGGAGTGAAACCCGTGATGACCCGGTTCGCCTGGCTCGCAAAACGTTTCAGAAACGACTCCGCCAACGGCAAAATATCCTCCCGCCGTTCCCGCAGCGGCGGCAGGTGAACCGTGATGGCGCTGATGCGGTAGAATAAATCCTCGCGCAGCTTGCCATTCTTAATCGCGTCGTCCGTCGGACGGTTCGTCGCCGCCACCACGCGGCAGTTCGTCTTGAAACTCGTCTTGCCGCCCACCGGTCGCACTTCTTTCTCCTGCAACACGCGCAGCAGCTTGCTCTGCGTATCAATCGGCATCTCGGAAATTTCATCAAGCATCAGCGTCCCATCCTCTGCCTGGCGGAAAAGCCCGTCGCGATCCGCGTGCGCGCCGGTGTAGGCGCCCTTGACCGAGCCAAACAGTTCGCTCTCGATCAACTCCCGAGGCAGCGCGGCACAATTGATCTTCACCAGCGGCCCGCGCCGGCGCGGACTCAGAGTATGGATGAGGTCGGCGATGACTTCCTTGCCCGTGCCGCTCTCGCCGGTGATAAGAATGGAAACATCGCTCGGCGCGACGCGCTCGATGGTGCGGACAACCGCCTTGATGGCTTGGCTGTGAAAGACCGGCGACATCCCGCCGCCACCCGAGATCAGCGCCTCTCGCAACGCGCTGGTTTCCTCCCGCAGTTCCTTGTGCTCCAGGGCGCGCCTGACCATGACGAGAAGATTGGCCAGCTCGAAAGGTTTGCTGATGAAATGGAACGCGCCCCGCTTGGTGGCCTCCACCGCCGCGTCAAAGCTAGGATCGCCGGTAATCATGATGATCTCCGTCTCCGGCCACTGCTTTTTGATGACCGGCAAGGTGTCCAAGCCGCTGCCGTCCGGCAGATTCATGTCCAGCAACACGAGGTCGGGCTGCGCCTGGCCAAATGCAATCTTCAAGGCGGCGAGATCCTCCGCTTCTGTGAGAGTGTATTGCGAGGAGAGTGATTGGACCAGCATCTCGCGAATGCCGGCGTCGTCATCCACAACCAGAATTTTACCTTTCATAATCATTCCCGATTCCCATCTCCGCACGCCTGAACTAAACTTCTGAAAATCTCCGCATGCTCCGGATGCGCCTGAACCAGCCGCTCGGGGTGGAACTGCACCGCCATCAGATACGGCAGCCAGCCCGCCGAAAACGCCGCCAACTCCATCACCTCCACCACCCCATCCGCGCTCCGGCCCGTCACCCGCAGCGCGTCCGCAACCTTGTCCACCGCCTGATGATGCGAGCTGTTCACTCCCAGCTTGCGGCTGCCGATAATCTTGGCGAGCAACGAATCCGCTGTCAATTGCACTTCATGAACCACCGCGCCCTTCCGGTCCGAACGGTTGTGGTTGATGGCCCGAGGCAGCCGTCCGGCGATGTCCACCAGCAGAGTCCCGCCCAGCGCCACGTTCAAAAGCTGTTGCCCACGGCAGATCGCGAGCAGCGGTTTTCTCTGCCGCAACACCTCGGCGATGACCAGCAGCTCGCGCAAATCGCGCGGGCGATCCGGCGTGCCGACCGTCCGCCGCAACCGCGCCGGAACGTGCCGCGTGTAGAGTCCGGGATTCACGTCATCACCGCCGGTGAGCAGCACGCCATCGCAACGACGCACACTCTCGGCCACGAGTGCGCGTTCCGGCGCGCAGGCGAGCACCACGGGCAGGCCGCCCGCGAGCGCGACGGCGCGCGGGTAATTCTCGGAGAGGCTCAAGGAGATGTCGCCGAACTCGACGCCTTTCTTTTCCGTGCTGGCGCTGACGAGGATCAACGGTGGTTTTGACATCGGCGCGGAATGTAGCGGACGGCGGCGGTCGTTGTCAGGAAAAAATAACTGGTGATGCCGTCCCGCAACGGCTGATTTCAACGTAGTCTGGCCGGCGCATTGGCTGGCAACCTCAGCGCCTTGATGCCCGCCAGCCATGTCTGCGCCATCCGGTTGTAGGCCGCGCTGCTCGGATGGTTGTTGTGGTTCGAGAAAAGCGTGCCGTCCACGGTCAGCTTGGCGGCATCGCCAAGGATGGCGGATTGATCCACCGTGCTGACGTGTTTGCCGCGCTGAGCAAAGAAGGGAACAAGTTTGTTCCGGATGTAGTCGTTGTAGTGGACGATGGCTTCGGTGTGCGCGCTGTAGGGCGTGATCTGCGCGATGATGATGCGCGTGCCGGGGCTGTGGTCAACCACGGCCTGCACGATGTTGCTCAAGTTCGCCTCAGCTGCGGTGGGTGCGTTGGTGCTGCGTTTGCGGATGTCATTGATGCCAACCATGAGCAGGACGATGTCCGGCTGGTCCGCTGCGAGCCACGGTCTGATGTTCGCGAGAATCTGTTTCGTCCCCCAGCCGCCGTAGCCGCGGCAATGATCTTGGTTGATGCGCCGCAGGTCGAACTTGGGTGTGTTGGGCGGCGCCTTGAATTTGCCGTCGAACGGCTCCGGCGAACTGCCGACGAATTGGACGT
>JANMJO010000263.1:0-18613 GCA_031371425.1 Verrucomicrobiales bacterium
TCGTTCAGCATCGGCATTGACCGTCCGGCGGTGATTCGCATGAAGGTTTTGGCGGCGGCGGATTTTCCGGTGTTGAAGATGAAGGTGGGCAGTGTGCATGACCGCGAGAATTTCGCCGCGTTGCGCGAGGCCGCGCCCGCCAAGCCGGTGCGCGTGGATGCGAACGAGGCGTGGCGCACCAAGGAGTACGCGCTGGAGATGATCGAGTGGCTCGCTGCGGACGGGCGCGTGCAGTTCGTGGAGCAGCCGATGCCGGCGGGCGCGAGTGCGGAGGATTTGCGCTGGCTGAAGGCGCGGTCGCCGCTTCCGCTGTTCGCGGATGAGTCGTTTCATTTTGCGGGCGACGCGGCGCGTTGCGCGGAATTTTTTCACGGCGTGAACGTGAAGTTGTGCAAGACGGGCGGCGTGACGGCGGCGGTGGCGGCGTTGGGCGCGGCGCGGGCGGCGGGTTTGCAGACGATGCTGGGCTGCATGATCGAGAGCAGCCTGCTCATCAGCGCGGCGGCGCATCTGGCGGAGTTGACGGACTTTCTCGACCTCGATGGCAACCTGCTGGTCACGGACGACCCGTATCGCGGAGTGACGGCGGTGCGCGGGGTGATGTCGTTCGCAGCGGCGGCGGAAAAATCCGGGCTGCGGGTGGGGTTACGACCGGGAGCAACTGGCAGGTGACACCGAGGCGAACTGGCATTCCGTTTGGAGTTCCGCATTTACGCGGTCGGGTGGACGAATGCGCCGGGCCGCCTAAAGGCGGAACTCCAAACAGTGTCACTGCCAGATGCGCCCGTTGCGGCCGTCGGCTGAAATTTCTTATGGTAGCTCTGTGCGGTCTGGAGTAGTTTCCCGCTGATTCGGACACTGGTTTTGAGGCAATGGCGAAAAAATTCCTAGCAGCGTTGAACGACAAGACTTTGTTTGTGCAGGAATGGCTCGCCAATCCGAAGCGCATGGGGTCGGTCACGCCCAGTTCCAAAAAGCTCGCCGCCGCGATGGCGCGCTGGCTGCCCACGGACCCGGATGCGTTCGTGCTGGAACTCGGGCCTGGCACGGGGGCGGTGACGCAGGCGCTGCTGAACCGGGGGTTGCGCGAGGACCGGATCGTGGCCATCGAGCGGAATCCCAAGATGGCGAGTGTGCTGCACCGGCGTTTTCCTCGGGCGCACATCATCACCGGTGATGCGTGGCATATGGATACCTTGCTGAACGATCACGCGGAGAGCATCCAGTCGGTCGGTGCGGTCATCTCGAGTTTGCCGCTGCTGAATTTCCCCCCGCACAAGGCCGAGGCGCTGGCCCGGAAAATCCAGTCGGTGCTGCAACCTGACGGCAAGTGGGTGCAATACAGCTACCACCTCGGCAACGCACATCCGCACGGCGCCGCGCATTTCGATTTCCTGCACTCGAACATCGTCTGGCTGAATTTCCCACCGGCGCGGGTGAGTGTTTATCAGAAGTGACCGGGAGGGTCGGCATGTTGCCGACCCAAATATTGGAATGGCGGAACGCCACCCTCCTCACTGGGCGCATCTTGACACTGCCCCCGTTTGGAGTTCCGCCTTCAGGCGGTTCGGTGCGTTCACCCACCCGGGCCGCATAAATGCGGAACTCCAAACCCAGCACCAGCGTTCGACGGGGGCAGTGTCAAGATGCGCCCAATTAGACCCTTGGCGTCCGTTAGGTTTTGACTTGGCTGCTGGCGGCAATTAAATTGCCGCCCATGTCCGCAGCGGCAACCAGAGTAGCAAACGTCCCCAAGATCGAAATGGCCAACGACGATTCCCCCTTTGCCTGGCGGCAGATTGTTGAGCCAGCGGAGCCGTTTCTGGAGGCTGTCCACTTGCGTCTGAAGAGGCAGATTAAGGAATTTGACCAGGGCATCGAGGGCTACGCGGAATACGCGCTCACCGGTCAGGGCAAGCAACTCCGCCCGCTGCTCGTCGCGTTGAGCGCGGAAGCCGGCGGCAAGTTGAACGACGACCATGTCACCGTGGCGGTCATCATCGAGATGGTGCATCTGGCGACGCTGGTGCATGACGATGTGATGGACGAGGCGGAGATCCGGCGCGGACGGCGCACGCTCGCGGCGAACTGGGGCAATGAGATCGCGGTGCTGCTGGGCGACTGCCTGTTTGCGCACGCGCTGAAACTTGCGGCGAGCTTTCCCACTCCGGAGATTTGCAGGGCGGTGGCGTCGGCGACGAACACGGTCTGTTCCGGCGAGATTATGCAGACGCGGCAGCGGAGCAATTTTCAACTGGCGCTCGCGGATTACCACAAGATTCTGGAGATGAAGACGGCGGAGCTGTTCTCGCTCTCGTGCGATTTGGGCGCGCTGTTGGGCGGGGCGACGGCGGAACGGCGGGCGGCGTTGCGTGAATTCGGACGCCGGCTGGGTCTGGCCTACCAGATGTATGACGACTGCGTGGATATTTTCGGCTCGGAAGCTTCATCGGGCAAGACGCTGGGCACGGATTTGATGAAGGGCAAGCTGACGTTGCCGGTGCTGCTGCTGCGCGAACGGGCGAGCGAACAAGAGCGCGCGGAGTTGCAGGCGTTGATCACGGACTGGCAGCCGGGCGAGATGCCGCAATTGCGCTCGCTGCTGGCGCGGCACGACATCCTCAAGGAATCTCTGGCGGTCATCCAACTGGAGCTGGCGGCGGCGCGGCTGCTGGTCCGGGGATTGGACGAGGGGAGCGCGGGTCTGGTGCGGCTCACGGATTTTCTCGCGCGCCAGACGGAAACCATTTCTGCCTAGCCCTGACTGACGATGAGCGCCGAATCTTCCCCCCCGGAGGCCGCCCCGGAAGTCCACGAGTCCGAGCTGGTCAGGCGCGCTCGGCGCGGCGATCTGGCGGCTTACGATGATTTGGTGCGGCGTTATCAGGAGCGCATCTACGCCACGCTTTATCACATGACCTCGAACCACGAGGATGCGAACGACTTGGCGCAGGAGGCGTTCATCAAGGCGTTTCAGGCATTGAAGTCGTTCAAGGGCGGGTCGAGTTTCTACACGTGGGTTTACCGGATTGCGGTGAACAAGACTTTGAATTTTCTCAAATCGCGGAAGAACCGCGCGATGTTCAGCCTGAACGACGTGGATTTCAACGCGGAGAATAATCCCGACTTGGTGGCGCTGATTTCGGAGAAGACGCCGAGGCGCGAGGCGGGCTTGACGGAGTTGCAGGAAAAATTGAACGAGGCGATGCAGCAGCTGTCGGAACAACATCGGCTCGTGGTGACGTTGCACGACGTGCAGGGTCTGGCTCACGAGGAGATCGCGCAGATCATGGATTGCAATGTCGGCACGGTTCGGTCGCGGTTGTTTTATGCGCGGCAGCAGTTGCAGGGATTTTTGGCGGACTATTTGAAATAGATTATGAGCACGGAGTCAGACAATTTTGAAGCGTTGCGGAAGCTGCTGGTGTTGAAAAAACACGAGTCGCCGCCGCCGGGCTATTTCGACCAGTTCGCGAGCGAAATCCGCTCGCGCCTCGCAGCGGGCGAGCATCGCCAGACGGATTTGTGGCGGGAGATGGGGGATGAGGCCTCGTGGTTGCAGCGGCTGTGGTCATCGCTTGCGGCCCAACCGGCGCTGGCCGGGGCGGTGGGGATGGCGGTTTGCGGGGTGATGCTTGCGGGCGTCTATTTTTCACAATCGTCCGAGTCGGGCAACGGCGGCGTGACAGTGGCGGAATCTTGGAAGCTGACCGCGCCGGCGGTGAGTGGGCTGGCTGGTGGACAGATGTCGCCGGCGACGATGCTGGCCTCGTCCAGCACGAACCCGGTGATGGCGGTGCCGGCGGGGGGGTCGCTGTTTGACCGTATCGGTGCGCCGGGTCAGACGGCTCCTGTCAGCTTTGAGTTGAAGCCCTGAACCGGGTTCTGCAACGGAACGGCGGTTCAGTTTTCGTGGATGAACACCAGCGGCGACCAAGAGCCGGTGACGATGAGTTTCCCGTTGGCGATGGTGGCGGTGAGGTCTTTGCTGTCAGGGAAGACGCCGGAGAAGGAGTATTTCCCGTTGGAATTTTCCCAGGTGCCGGTCTTTTTCTCAAACTGGGTCAGCGTCTCCGGCTTGATGAGGGTGCCGGGTCTGATCGAGATGACATCCTTCAGGTAGGCCGTGCGTTCGGGTGTGGCGAGGAGGATGGTTTTGGTGTAGGCGGCCTGGAGATATTTCCGCAGTTCCTTGAGCTTGATGGTGCCGAGGGGAGGCTGGGTGCGTTTCAACTGGTTGAAGGACGAGCCGAGGTCGAAGGTCCAGTAGCCGAGGAGCGGTTCGGTGTCGTATTTCGCGGAGTTGCCGGTCTCGATGTATCCCCGGAAATCTTTCAAGTCGCTGCTGATGAGTCCCCAGATTTCGTGGAGCAGGACGGGGTTGTTCAAAATGACCTGAGTCTTGGGGTGGTTGATGACTTCCATGATCGGCGCTTGTCGCACGAGCATCTCGTAATAATCCTTGTCGTTGGCGAGCTCCTGAAATTCGGGGCGTTGGGAGAGTCCGAGGAATGCCGGGTAGCGGGTAAGCCGGCCTTGGGTGAGAGGGTTGTGATAAATCAGCCCGATGATATCCACGGCTTCGTAGTAAACCGGAGGCGTGGGGTCTATCGCCCGCACGACCTTGACGAGGCGGGTGGCGACGACGTCTTGCCCCATGCGGTTGATGAGCCGGGCGAGTTTGGGCGCGCTGTCGTTCAATCCCATCTGGGTGGTGCCGTAGCTGATGACGTAGCAGACCAGCGCGATGAGCACGGTGTAAACGAGTCCGTTCGCGATACCGAGGCAAGCGCCGATGCGTTTGTTCATGCGCTCCCACAGCGCGAGGCGCAGGTCGCCGGCCTTGTATTTGAAATAGACTTCCACCTGCTTGTGCACGGCCAGCCCGGCGATCTTGAACAGGATTAGGAGGAGGATGAATGCGGCGACCGGCGCGAGCGCGCCGACGAGGAGCGGGTTGTGGTTGTCAAAAAGCGCCAGCAGCCACCTGACCAGCGGCGTGGTCGCCTTGCTCACGGGCATCGCCAGAAAGGATGACACAATCAGACCGAGCAGCGAGAAGCTCACGCGGATGGCGCCCTGGTTGTAACCGACCGCCGCCAGCGCGGTGAAAAGCAGCAGTGCAAGAATCCAGATTGTCATGGCGGGCACTGTAGCCTGCCGCCTGAAAAACGCACGCGGAAAAATCCCTCCGGCGGTCAGAAAGTCACGCCGAGCGAGGAGCGGATGCGGAGTTCGTTCTGGTCCACGTTCGCCGCCGGACGGGTGTCGTAGAGGTCCAGCAGGGTGAGGTTGAGGGAAACATTTTGGAGCAGATGGAATTTGAAACCGGCTTCAAAGCGGGCGTGGGATTGGCTGGCTCCGGCGAAGTATTCCAGCTTCTGGTCGAAGGTCAGGCGGCTGCTGATCTGCCAACGGAAATCTTCGGCGACGCGTGCGAAAAGATTTTCGTCCTCGCTCCCGTCGGTTTGCAGACGGTGCTGGTAGTTGATGCCGGTGCTGATGTTGGCGCTGAAGTTGGTGGCTTGGATGAGGTGATAGCCGATGCCGGGGCCAAACTCGTATTGCAGGTCAATCTTCCGGATCTGGTCGTAGCCGCCGCGGGCGATGTTGTAGGTGTAGAAGCGCGGGGAGAGATCGAATTGCGTGTCCACGCCGCCGTCCATGCGGTTCGCCGAGCGGTAACCATCCGTCTCGCCGTATTCCAAGAGCGCATCGGCGGTGTTGCGGAAAGATTGCCGGGGGTCGCGAGCGTAGGGTTTTTTGTAATCAAGCCGCGCACGACCGTAGTAAATCTGGCGGCTCCGCAGACCGTAGGTAAAATCCAGCCCCATCTGCACCTCGGTTTTCCAGCGCCGGGGCGGCTGGTTCGTGGCGGGCAGGGCAGCATCCAGCCGCAATGCGTTGGCGAGGCCGGCGGCGGCGGAGTCATCGGACGATTGCGTGTGAGAAATGATTTGATCCGCCGGCACAACCACGTTTCCGCCCCAGACCGTGGCCAGCACCACGGCATCCGCATTGCTGGAAACGATGACCCCGGTGACTTGATCGCCATTGATCAAGCGCAGCACCACGGTGGGATTGATCTCGGCACTGGCCGAAAATAGCAGCAGCGAACCGATGCCGCCTAGCACCAGCGCACGGGCATGGTGAAAAAATTTCCGCGCCGCCCGCCTAAAATTAATTCTCCGCCGTTGCGGGTTGTCGCACGTTTGCATCGTCATTCGATGATTCTCGTTTACCATTTATTCACCAGTCCTTAAATTTAACCGCGAATTCTGAAATGAATCGAATCAAAAGATACGCAAAATGGTTTTTAGTCGCCGTGGCGGCGGGGCTGATGCTGATCCAGTTCCTTCCGTGCGACCGCACGAATCCTCCCCTCGCGCCCGGGCGCGACCTCATCGCCCTCACCCAACCGCCCCCGCCCGTCGCCGCTTTGGTGCGCGCCGCCTGCTACGACTGCCACTCGCACGAAACCCGCTGGCCGTGGTATGACCGCATCGCCCCGGTCTCCTGGTGGGTCGCCGGCCACATCCAAGACGGACGCAAGCGCCTGAACTTCTCCGAGTGGCCATCCGCCGAACCGCGCCGCGCGAAGAAGAAGCTGGGCCAGATCGCCGAGACCGTGACCGAGGGCGCGATGCCGCTCCCCAGCTACACCTGGATGCATCCCGCCGCGCGCCTTTCCGACGCCGATAAAAAACTGCTCGCCGATTGGGCCGAAGCCGAAGCCGAAAAAATCAACTCCGACGGCACCGGCGAAAAATAATCATGCTCCACCACGAACTCATCCCCGCCGCCGACAAGAATTCCCGCCGCCTCATGCTCATGCTCCACGGCCTCGGCGATAGCATCGAAGGCTACCGCTGGTGGCCGCAGGCACTCGGCCTGCCGTGGTTGAATCACGTCCTCGTCAACGCCCCCGACGAATACTACGGCGGCGGCTCGTGGTTCAATTTCCCCGGCGACAGCCTGCCCGGCGTGCAGCGCAGCGCGAAGCTCCTGTTCGAGCTGCTCGACGATCTGCGCGCACGCGGATTCCCCACCGAACAGACCGTGCTCGGCGGCTTCTCGCAAGGCTGCGTCATGTCCATCGAGGTCGCCCTGCGCTATCCACACCGGCTCGCGGGCGTGGTCGGCATCAGCGGCCGCGTCAGCGACCCTGCGCGGCTCGTGCTCGAACTCTCGCCCGTCGCCAAGGAACAACACTTCCTCGTCACCCACGGCCCGCTCGACCCGGTGATCCCCTTCGACGTCACGCGCCAGCAGATAGAAATTCTGCAAGCCGCCGGGCTGGACATCCAGTGGCGCGAATTCATGAAAGCCCACACCATCGCCGGCGAACCGGAGCTGGCCGTCATCCGCGAATTCATCCGCGCAAGCTACGATAGGTAGGGCGCGTCACTCCGTGCGCGCCGGCGTGGTGAATCCAACAACGCGGGTTGTAGCCGGCGGCGGGCAGGGGACTGCCCGCCCTACCTTCACTCGCAAACCTGCTGCTGCGGTAGCAGGCGGATTTCCCGGCGCTGGCCCGGCAGCCACGTCTGCTCCGGCCGCGCGATTGGGGCGGGCTGCCACACACGCGCGTTGTCCACTGCGCGGCGCATCTGCGCGAACCACCACTTGGCGCGATGCAGCTTCTGCTCGCGATGTTTCGGCGCGAAGTCCGCGGCGCGGTCGCTGTTGAATCCCAGTTCCAGTTGATTGTTTTGATTTGTGTTTGTCATAATTGCCTTTCAGTTACGCGCCCAGCTTCGCAGGGGAGGTAGGACAAATACCGTCCAACCCCAAAAAAACAGTTTGGGAAATTTTTTGGGTGAAAAACGCCGGGTAACATGGGGAAAGCTGCCGCCCGCGTCGGCCAATGGAGGCCGGTTTTTTTTAGCCACAGATGGACACAGATGAAACACAGATGCCAAACCGAAGCCCTGTAGGGGCGAAAGTTATTCCTTTCCGCATCGGATGGGGAGAAGGTGGCCGACTCGTCTCACCGAAATCCGATGAAGGCGGAAGGCCGGATGAGGTGTCGGCAAAATTCCCGTGCTTGTCGGCAGCGATGGCTCGGCATTGGGCTAATATCTTTCGCCCCGTTGGGACGGCGGTTGAATCTGCGTTCGTCTGCGGAATCTGCGGATAGCCAGACGGGACGGCGGCACGACGTCCCTCCCATCCGTGTTTCATCTGTGTCTATCTGTGGCAAAACACCCCGGTTGTTTGTCCTTTGACCTTGCCATTGCGGGCGGCGGTTTCTAATTTCCAGCCATGAATGAGTCGGAACTGCCGCAGTATCTCGCCGTGCTGGTGTTGCTCGGCCTCGCCATCGCCGCGCCGTTCGGGATGATCCTGTTTTCCATGCTGCTGGGTCAGCGCGGCAGCCGCAGCAAAATCAAGGACACGGCCTACGAATGCGGCATGTTGCCCATCGGCACCGGCAGCCCGAGGTTCTCGGTGAAGTTCTACCTCGTGGCGATGCTGTTCATCTTGTTCGATATCGAGGTCGTGTTCATGTATCCGTGGGCGGTTGTTTACAAGGCCATGCTCGCTGACCCGGCCACGCGGAACATGATCTTCGGCTCAATGGTCAGCTTCCTCGGCATCCTGTTCGTCGGCTACATCTACGCCGTGAAAAAAGGCGCGTTCGATTGGAAAAGCTGAGGGGTGAGAACTAGGAGCTAGAAGCTAGAAGCTAGAAACTAGGAGTCAGAATGAAAACAAGTCAAACCAACTCACGCTCCTAACTCCCAACTTCTAGCTCCCAACTTCTAGCTCCTCTTTATGACCTCCATCAAATTCGGCACTTCCGGCTGGCGCGGCATCATCGCTCGCGACTTCACCTTCGATAACCTCCGCCTCGCCACGCAAGGCATCGCGGAGTATCTCAACTCTGAAATCCGAAATCCGAAATCCGAAATCCGAAATCGCAAGCCCGTCGTCATTCTCGGTCACGACACGCGGTTTCTGGGGCGCGAGTTTTCCCTCGCCGCCGCCGAGGTGCTCGCGGCCAACGGGCTGACTCCGCTCCTGTGCCAGCGCGATGCGCCCACGCCGGTGATTGCCCACACCATCCGCCATCGAAAGGCCATCGGCGGCATCAACATGACCGCCAGCCACAACCCGGCGGAATATCAGGGCCTGAAATTCTCCATCTCCAACGGCGCCGCTGCGCCGCCGGAAGTCACCCGGCAGATCGAGGCGAACATCGCGCGGTTGCAGGCGCAGAATTGGACATTCAAGTCCGCAGTCGTCGGCTCGTTCGTGTGCAAGACCATTGACCCGCAACCGGATTATTTCAAACAACTCCGCAAGCTCGTGGACTTCGGCGTGATCAGGAAGGCGAAGATGAAAATCGCGGTGGAGCTGATGTATGGCACGGGGCGCGGCTATCTCGACACGCTGCTGGAAGATTGCGGCGCGAAGATCACGCGCTTCCATGAGGAGCGCGATGCGCTCTTCGGCGGGCATCATCCCGAACCGAACGCGCACGGCATGGAAGCTGTGAGCAAATTCGTCCGCAGCGGCAAGGCGCAGATGGGCCTCGGCCTCGACGGCGACGCCGACCGCTTCGGCATCGTGGACAAGGACGGGACGTGGCTCACGCCGAACCAGATTCTCGCGCTCACGTTGTATCACCTGAAAAAGAATCGCGGCTGGACCGGCGCGGTCGTCCGCACCGTGCCGACGAGCCATCAGGTGGATGCCATCGCCGGCATGCTCGGCGTGAAGCTGCACGAGACGGCGGTCGGCTTCAAATACATCGGCGCGCTGATGGAGAGCGAGCCAATCATCGTTGGTGGCGAGGAATCCGGCGGCCTGAGCGTGAAGGGTCATGTGCCGGAGAAGGACGGCATTCTCGCGTGTCTGCTCATGGCGGAGCTTGTCGCCACGGAAGGGACTTCGCTCGGCCAGATTTTGCGCGGCTTGGAAAAACTCATCGGCGAATTCCACAGCGACCGCATCAACATCCCCATCCAGCCGGAGAGCAAGGACGCCATCATGGCCAAGCTGGGCAGCGGGTTGAAGCGCATCGGCGCGTTCCCCGTCGAGAAGTTCATCACCGTGGATGGCTACAAGTTTCTCCTGCCGAACCACGAGTGGGTGGCGTTCCGCGCGAGCGGCACCGAGCCGCTGTTCCGCTGCTACATCGAGGCGAAGTCCGTGGCGAATCTCAACAAGCTGCGCGCCGCCTGCCGCAGTTTGCTGGCGGGGTAGGTGAGGAATCCGAGAAAACTTAACGCAGAGGCGGAGAGAATTTATTTTTAGGATGTGATCACCGAACGGTGTGTTGGCTTTGACCAGTTTCACTCTGCGTTTCTCCCGCAGCTTCGCACCCCCGGAGCGCGAGACGTCCCGGCTCGCAGCAGCTCGTCAACACGGGGGCGTAAGAATACTTCGGGGCGTCTCCCGACAGTCGTGGCAGCTGCGAGCCGGGACGTCTCGCGCTCCGTTCAAGCCCGGCTCTGATCTGGAACGATGCAATTGAGAAACTGCGGGAGAAACGAGGCGCAAAGACCGCAGAAAATCGCAGAGTGAAACGGGTCAAAGACACACACCGTTCGGTGTTCACATCCTCAAAAGAAATTCCCTGCGCCTCCCTGCGTTCTCAGCGTTGCTGCGTTTGTTCCTCTCCCCATTTCAACTGCATCGTTCGGGTTAAAATTACCCGCTCACCCTTCGTCACACGCAGAACCTTCGTAAAGCACCCGACCCGTGCGCTTGCACACTAAAATCACGTCCGCTGACTTGAGCGCGATGTCCTTCGGGTTCTTATACACCACCCAAACATCGTTCGCCGACCAGTCGCCCCGGTTGTAGATGCACAGTTTCGCCGTCGCGCCGTCCTGCACCGTTGCGCCTTTGAACATCCGATTCAGAACGTGCCGCTCCGCCCGCCGCCGCGCCTCGGTGCGCGTGATGAATTTCGCTTTGCGCGGCTTCGGTCGCTTGGCCGTATTGCCAGCAACTCTTTTCAATTTTGTCCACGCCTTGCCCATGGTGTCCTCGCCATCACCCCAGCTTCAACTCATCCCCAAAATCAAAACCCAGGCCGGACTGCCGTTGCGCCTTGAGTTGACGGAACGACTCCCATTCCGCGCTCAAATCATTCGCCAGCCATTGTCGCAATGACGCAATGGTGGAATTTCCCGGTGGCAATTTGTTTTGTGCTTCCATCTGCGTCAGTGCGGAAAGCGTGACCAACGACAGCGGCACGCTCAATGTGAACCGCTCCGGCAGGTTGCTCCGGCAGTCCCGGCACAGCACTTTGGCGGCAACGGCCTGCTTCGTTTCCCACGCAGCCAGATGGAGGTCATCGTAACCGCTGCAATCGGCGCAACAGGCGAATAGCGGTTCGGCAGATTCATCGCCAGACAGGTTGAAATCAAACTGCTGCGCCCAATTGATGCCGGTCTTTTCCGCAACGCTGGGCGGCGTCCAAGCGTGGCCTTGGCGGGCGAGATCGGCAAGCAAGGCGAGCGGGAACTTCGTGCCGGGCTGAATGCCCGCTTCCGTCAGACGCTTCTGGCCGAACGTCGTGAGATGAAACGTCACCGCGACGCCTTTGATGGTCGCCTTGGCGCAATAGCCGCCGCCGGTCTTGGATTCGAGCAATGGCATGGATTCAGGTTAAGACCGGCCCGCGCCGGTGGCTACACTTCTTTGGTAATGACGACGTGCTTGCTACGGATATCGGTTGTTTTCGAAGAGTTACTGGCCAAGGCGCAGGGTAAATGCAACAGGGCACGCGCGCCCATCCCTACCGACTGCGGAAGTCGTTTTTAGTAAGTCGGCGGGGCGGCCACGGGCACGATCCGGTAGTAGCGGTTGGGAACAATGCCCCCGTCTGGATCGACAAATTGGGCCGAACCTTTCAACACAGTATTAGTGCAGACCGGCGTCCAATCCGCATAGTTCGTCGAGACTTGCAGGCAGAAGTTCAGGCCGTTGGTGCCGGGCAGAGAGATGTGGATGGAGTGGTCGGACAAATTGTGAACCGTAGGCGGCAGGATGGGCAAACCAGCTTCTTCCAGAATGACGATGCCCGCTTTGTTGGGTGACCCCACTCTGTATTCAGCAGGGGCATTGCTCACGGACGGCGGCGCTATCAATTCCAGCACAACCGTCTCATAACTATGATCGGTCAAATCAACATCCTCCAGCGGAACAATGGTGATCAAAGCGTAACGCTGCCCGGCCGGGATGATGACCGTGTTGGGAATGGCCGCATAATCCAACCCGTTCGAAGCGGTGCCGCTGATGTGATAATTAACCGTGAGACTGCCGTTGGTCGCACCGTCCCGCCGTATCAGGAAAGTAGCCGTGTTGTCTCCGTTGTAATAATTGGATGTCGTCGTCGTCGGGGTGAGTATGCCGCCGAAATTTGTGCCCTCGACCGCCACCGGGTCAGGCGCATAAATGCTCACCGTAGGCGGCGGGTTCGAGTGGGCAATCACCGTGATGCTCACAGGCGCGGAGGTGGCGGTCAGCCCGGCACTGTCTGTGGCAACGGCTCTCAATGTGTAACTGCCCGCCGACACGTTGCTCCACAGCAAATAGAACGGGTTGTTGGCCGTGCTCGTGTTCGTCAGCAGCACGTTCGCGGTGTTGGAAACGATGCCGATGCTCGCGTCGTTTGCAAAATATTGCACCGTCCGCACGATGTTGGAATCAATCACGAACGCCCGCACACCGATGTTGGCTGGAGCGGTGAAGGCTTGACCGTTGGTCGGATACAAAAAGCTGACGATGTATGGCAAAATGGGCGGCGGTGTATTGCTTATCACGCTGATCTTGACCACGGACGACGTCGCTGAATTTCCAAGAACATCTGTCGCCACGGCGCGCAGTTCATAAATACCGACCGGCACGCTGCTCCACGCCAACGGAAAGAGCGGAGCGGTGCTGATGTTAGAAACCACCACCTGACTGCTGTTTGATACCACGCCCAAGCTCGTGCTCCCGGCGAAGAACTCCACCGTCGCCACCGTGCCGCCAGTTTCCACAGCGCGCGCGTAGATGTTCACGTTGGCCGGAGCGATATACGTCGCGTTGTTAGCTGGGGAATAAATATAAACCGACGGCCTCACAATCACCGGCGGCGCGGAGGTGACTGTGATGCTCACGGGCGCGGAGGTGGCGGTCAGCCCCGCACTGTCCGTGGCGATAGCCCGCAACGCATAGCTGCCTGCCGTAACATTGCTCCATATCAGGTAGAATGGATTGCCGGAAGTCGTATTCGTCACCAGCACGTTCGCGGTGTTGGAAACGATGCCGATGCTCGCATCGTTGGCAAAATATTGCACCGTCCGCACGATGTTGGAATCCGAGAGCAGCGCGTGAACATAAATATTGGTCGGCGCAGCGAATGTCTGGCCATTGTTCGGATATCCCCAGGTAACAACGAACGGCACGATGGCTGGCGGTAGATTGGTAATCACTTTGACGATCACCACCGATGATGTCGCCGTGATGCCACGCGCATCTGTCGCCACGGCGCGCAGTTCATAAGTGCCGACCGGCACATGACTCCACGCCAAGGGGAAAAGCGGGGCGGTGCTGATGTTAGAAACCACCACCTGACTGCTGTTTGATACCACACCCAAGCTCGTGCTCCCCGCAAAGAACTCTACCGTCGCCACCGTGCCTGTGGTTTCGACTGCGCGGGCGTAGATGTTCACGTTGGCCGGAGCGATATAGGTCGCGTTGTTGGCCGGGGAATAAATATAGACCGAGGGCCGCACAACCACCGGCGGCGCGGAGGTGACCGTGATGCTCACGGGCGCGGAGGTGGCGGTCAGCCCCGCGCTGTCTGTGGCGATGGCGCGCAATGTGTAGTTACCCGCTGCCACGTTGCTCCACGATAGAAAAAACGGGTTGCCGGAAGTCGTATTCGTCAGCAGCACGTTCGCGGTATTGGAAACGATGCCGATGCTCGCGTCGTTGGCAAAATACCGCACCGTCCGCACGACATTGGAATCCACCACCAGCGCATGGACGCCGATGTTGGCCGGGCTGGTGAAAGCCTGGCCGTTGGCCGGATACCAGAAGCTGACGGCAAACGGAATGGTTTCGCTTTTGGCCACGCCGCCAAAACTCAACAGGGCGAGGAGCGCGATTGAACCAAAAGTAAATGGGAGCGAGGCGCTAGTTTTCATATGAAAATATTCTGCGAGCAACAAGGGTGAACGCTTGCAATCATCGGCCTTTCGCCATGTTTGTCAAATGTTAACCATGGCTGTACAGCGGGCTTTCAAGGCTGTCCGCCGGGACAAGTCCAGCGCGTCAAAGCTTCTGCCAGTCCGGCTTGTTGGAATACACCCAGCGGTAGTAATCGGTCCGTTGCAGACCGGAGGCGGCGGCTTCATCGAGGCAAACTTTGGTGACGGGATGCATCTGCAACACGGACGCGGGGTTGATGGAGGTGATGGGGCCTTCGACGGCCTCGGCGATGGCTCGCGCCTTGCCGGCGCCAAACGCGAGCAGCAGGTTCTGCCGCGCTTCCATAATCGTGCCGATGCCCATGGTGATGCAATGGTGCGGCACGGCCTCCTCGCTGCCGAAGAACCGCGCGTTGTCCCGGCGCGTCTGCTGCGTGAGTGTCTTGATGCGTGTGCGCGAGGCGAGCGAGGAGGTGGGTTCGTTGAAGCCGATGTGGCCGTCTGTGCCGATGCCGAGCACTTGCATATCCACGCCGCCGCTGGCGCGCATGCGGTCCTCGTATTCCGCGCATTCACGGGGAACATCCTTCGCGTTGCCGTCGGGGATGTTCACGCTTTCTTTGCGGATGTTGACGTGGCGGAAAAGATTCTCCCACATGAAGGAGTGGTAGGACTGGCTGTGTTCGCGCGGGAGGCCGATGTATTCATCGAGGTTGAAGGTGGTGACGCGGCTCCAGTCGAGCTTCATCTCGATGAGCTGCCAGTAGAGCAGCAGCGGGGTGCTGCCGGTGGGGAGGCCGAGGACGGCGTTGGGTTTCTCGCGCAACAGCCGGGCGATGATGCGGGCGGCGACGTTGGTCGAGGCTTCGGGTGTGGGTTGGATGATGATTTCCATTACGCTTGGCCCAATCGTTTGGAGAGTTTCTGCTGCACGTCGGCTTTAAGTTTATCCACGAGGCCGCAGACGAATGTCACGATGTCTGCGGTCTCGTCCGTCACGAGCGGGGTGAGGTCCATGCCGAAGATGAGCTGCGTGGTCTTGTCGGTGGCGTGGGACTCGAAGAAGGTGGCGTTGGCCGCGCGCCGGCCTGCGGTGGCGAGGTCGTAGCGCTTGCCACCGGCGATCTGGGAATCGAACGCGCCGTTCAACGCGGCGGCGAGGTTGTCGCGCCCGCTCACGTCCATCAAAACTTTCTCGGCATCGGGCAGCCAGTCGAGGTTGCGCCAGACTTCGCAGCCGATGACTTTTTTCGGACGCTGGTCGCGCGGCAATTCGCGCATGGCTTGCAAGGCGGCGATGACGACGCCGATGTGCGTGTCGTGCTTGTCGGCGGGGTTGTGGGTGTAAACGACTTCGGGGCGGGTGGCGGCGAGGATTTGCTTGAGGTCGTTTTTGAGCGACGGGTCGGTGGCGCTTTTGATGGCGCTGCTGGGGTAGTCGAGCTGGAACATGGCGCCGAACTGGCCGATGACGGCGGCGGTGTTCTGTTCCTCGCGGCGGATGGCCATCATCTGCGCGTCGGTGGAGCTGGCATACGGGCCGGTGCGGGAGCTGCCGGAGCCGTTGGTGCAGGTGACGCCGCCGAACCATTGGTCGGCCTGCGCGAAGCAGGCGAGGATGCCGTGGAAGGCCATGAACTCGAGGTCGTCCTGGTGCGCGCCGATGCCGAGGTGTGTGATGCGTTTGAGGGCGTCGGCGATGGGCTTGCCGTCAGGGATGAAGATGTGCGCGGTCGCTTGGTGCAATTTCATAAGGTCACTTGCGTTTGGTTTCCGGCAAACTGGCGGCGGCTACAGCTTGGCCGACGCGACGGGATTTTTCGTCCGGGACGTGAATCTGCACTTTCGCGGCGATTTCGGGAAACTCTTTTTTCAAGACCTCGCGAGCCTTGGCGATGACGATGTCGCCGCCCTTGCCGGTGGTGACGCGGCCGAGGATGAGCATGTGTTTGTAGTCGTAGAACGCGGCGTAGTGCGGGATGGCGTAGCCGAGATAGACGCCGATGGTCTCGTAGATTTTCGCGGCGCGTTTGTCGCCCTTGGCCATGAGCGATTGGACTGCCTTGAGTCGTTCGGGCAAGCCCATGTCCTTGGGCAGCGTGATGCCGGCGGCGGGCAACAGCTTGTTCACGGCTTGCTGGGAGAAGTAGAGCGCGCCCACGCCGCTATCGCCGGACCATTCATCGGCGGGGGCGGCGGGGTTGTAATCCACGGGGGCGAAGGCGAGTTCGTTGAGCCAGCCGAGGATGCGGCCCTGGCTGTCCATGAACCCGGCGGCTTCGCTCGAGCCCATGGCGATGCCGAGCATTCCCTTTTGGCGGAGCGAGAGAGCGCCGGCGAGGGCGGTGACATCGCCGTCGTTCATGACGACGAGCGGGACGCCCCAGTCTTGCTGCACGCGTTTGAAGACGGCGGCGGCCTGCGGATAAAGTTTCTTCGGGATGGCGCGCAGCAGCGAGGCGACGCGGATTTCATTATCCACAATGATGCCGGCGGAGCTGCCGCCGATGGCGTCCACGCGGGGCATGTGCGCGGCGGCGCGGTGGAGTGCGGCGGAGATGTTGTGGTAATGATAGCCGGGGTCGGCTTGCGTCGCGGGACTCCACGGCGTCTCCTCGGTAAAGACGGGTTGGCCATCCACGACGGCGGAAACTTTGTAGTCGCTCGCGCCGAGGTCGAAGCCGATGCGGCAGCCTTTGAGGTGGCCACCGGCGGCGACTTGCATTTCCTTTTTCCTGGGAACTTTCGCGGCGGTGGTGAGGACGACTTTGAATTTTTTGCCGTAGGATTTTTCCATCATTTCGCAGTCGAACTTGCGCGCGCCCTTGGCGGAATAGATTTGTGCGATGCGTTGGCCGATGGCTTTCGGGCCGCCGAAGTGGAGACGCCAGCCGCCCCAGCCCCAGAGGAGAAATTTCACGGTGCGCTCGACGTAGCGGAGCGTGTCGGCGTCGGCGGTGGGAAGGACGACGGTTTCAAAACGCGAGACGAGGCCGCATTCGCGTTCGAGGCCGATGACGAGAGGGACGGCGTGGCCGGAGGCTTTGGCGGCGGCGACGTATTGGCGGTCGAACAGGACGGCGGGCTGGAAGCCGGGGTCGAGCGGAGCGGGAATGGCGGGAGTGACTTTGGTTTTCATGGATTGGCGGCGGCGGGGAGGCCGGTGGATCTGTCGTCTCGGGTCATGGTTGTAATCGGCTTCAGTTTCAACGCTGCAAATTACAGCAACTCAACCGGCCGCCGCAAACCATTCCGGCTACGCGCCCAACTTCAAAAAAATCACCGCGCTCAAAACACCCGCCGATGAGAATGGATTAAGCCCGGACTCCGAAGCTGGAAAGGGGAGCGAGCCGCGACTGGATGTAGCGCAGACATTCCTGTCTGCGGGTTCACGGGACATTCCTGTCCCGTGTGCTGTGAAACTGGCGACTGGAAAGTCGCCAGAACCCGCAGGCTGGAAAGCCTGCGCTACTGTTCCGTTCCCGCCGCCAGCTTCGGAGTTCGGGTTTAATCCGAACTCCGAAATGGAAACCACACGCGCGAGTAAGTTTTTGGTAGCACCCGCCTCCGGCGGGTGATTTTCGGCGTCACGCCGAAAATCTCGTCCACAAAATTTCCCACACCTCCAAAATTTTGATGGGTGTGTTGAAAGTTCAGGAGGGACGCCTGAACTCGCCCGCTAGGAAGCGGGCGCTCCAAGTTCCACTTCGGAGTTCGGGATTAACCGGAGTTTCCCACCGATGCAGATGTCATGGAGCCGGGACAGGTTTTTTCTTTCCAGTCAGCGCGGTTGGTTATAGCTTCTGTCCGTCTGCCGCTGGTTTTTGCTGGCGGGCAACTTCAGACCCAATGCCAATGTAGCTCAGTGGTAGAGCAACGGTTTCGTAAACCGTAGGTCGTCGGTTCAATCCCGACCATTGGCTCCACTTTTCAATGCGCGCGCAGTAGCAGTCCAAGGGTCAGAGGGTCGGCGGCGGACACCACACAATTGCTTCGGATACATTGCTCTGCTACCTTCCTAGCCATTCTTGGACAAGTCGGCGCAGAATTAAAATCGCTGTCAGAAAATTCTTAACTGGAAAGTAATGAGAAAATTTATTTCACGCGGGCTAGTCATCGCGCTCGCAACCGCCGTCATCGGCAACGCATCCGCGCAGGGCGTCTATCGGGAGATGTGGACCAACCTCAACTCGTCGCTGGGCTCCACGCTCACCGTGCTGACCAACACCGCTTACAATACCAACTGGCCGAACAATCCGGCGGCGGCCTACACCAAGGTGTTCACCAACTTTGAGACCGCGACGGACATCTTGGACAACTACGGCCAGCGCGTGCGCACCTTGGTCGTGCCGCCGGTCAGCGGTGACTATACTTTCTGGATCGCCAGCGACGACATGAGCCAGTTGTTTTTGAGCAGCGGTGAGAATCCGACCAACAAAGTTCCCATCGCCTCGGTC
>JANMJO010000303.1:0-7549 GCA_031371425.1 Verrucomicrobiales bacterium
CGTGACGAACCCTCAAACCAAAAAAACAACTCTCAAACCTCACTTCCAGTTGACAACCCTCATAGGCGCTGCAGCGCATGGTTAGGCGTATTATTGTCGGCACTCATTGCTTCCTTTTGAGAACAAGCATCCAAATCACCGAACCGACGATGCACACTCCAGCGAAGACGAAAAAGAACCAAGCTTTTGAAGCAGCAAACTCAGCCGTCGAAACCTGCTTGCCGTGATTCATCATCGTGTCTCCCACTACGGACGGGAGGAGTCGTGACCTGAATAGCAATCCGACGACTAGCCCGCCCAAACCAGCAATCAACATGGATAAGGGTGCTCTTTTCATGAAGGTGACATATACGCCTAACCAGTATTAGACATGAAGTTTTGTGGCCTATCCTGTTTCACGGATTTGAGGTTGCATTGGACGTAACGGCCTGTCCAACATATTTTTTTAAGACATGACACCGGATGATTTGTTTCCAGAAAAGGCGGCAACAAAGGCTGCAGCCGTGCCGTTGGACGGTCTGCGGCCCAATCCCAAAGGCCGGCTGCGGGAGCAGTTTCATGAAGTGGCGCGGTTCCAGCATTTGTCGCCGCGCACGGAGCAGTCGTATTGGGAATGGGCGGTGCGGTATCTGAAATTTCACCGGGAACGGGTCGGGGTCTGGACGCATCCGCGGGATTTGGGCAGCACGGGAGTGACGCCGTTTTTGACGGACCTAGCGTTGCAGGGGGTGTCGGTTTCCACGCAGAATCAGGCGTTGAACGGGCTGTTGTTTTTGCACCGGGAGGTGTTGCACCTGCGGTTTGTGGCGGGGGATTTTCAGCGGGTGTCGCGGCCGCCGCGCCTGCCGGTGGTGTTGAGCCGGGACGAGGTGCGGGAGTTGATCGGGCTGCTGGAGGGGACTTACAAGCTGATGGGGCAACTGTTGTATGGCACGGGGCTGCGGCTGCTGGAACTGCTGCGGCTGCGGGTGAAGGATATTGATTTTGCGCGCGGCCAGATCATGGTGCGGGAAGGCAAGGGCGGCGGGAGCCGGGTGACGATGCTGCCGGAGAGCGTGCGGGAGACGTTGCAAAAACATCTGGAGCGGGTGCGGAAATTGCATGAGCGGGATTTGGCGGATGGTTTCGGCTGGGTGCCGCTGCCGGGGCAACTGGCAAAGAAGTATGTGAACGCGGGCAAGGAATGGTCGTGGCAGTGGGTGTTTCCATCGGCGCACCGTTCGCGCGACCCGGTGAGCGGACGGATCGCGCGGCATCATACGGCGGAAACCGGGTTGCAGCGGGTGATGAAACAGGCGGTGACGCGGTCGAGCCTCAACAAGCCGGCTTCCTGCCATACTTTGAGGCATTCGTTTGCGACGCATCTGTTGGAAGGCGGGACGGACATCCGCAATGTGCAAGACCTGCTCGGCCACAAAAATGTGGCGACGACACAAATCTACACCCACGTCATGCAAAAACCGGGCATTGGTGTGCGCAGCCCGCTGGATGCGTGACTGCCGTGGCAGCCGGTTTTCCGTGTCCGAAAAATGTTAAAATTTTTGTGGCGTAATTGGTTTTGTTTGCTACTCTCACGCGCCCTTGAATGGATGATAGGCATTCGTTTGAGAGGCGAGATTTCAGTTTGAATTTTGTTTTAAAATCGTGACGACAAAGAAAAAAGTCATCAAAAAGGTTTCCAAGGCAGTCAAGCCGCCCGCTCCCGCCACGGCAGCGTCAATTTTGGGGCGGCCGGCCTCCTCCAAATCCAAGCATGGCACGAACGGCATGGTCAAGATCAAGGGGGAGTGGCAGAAGTTTTACAACCGCCTCCTCGAATTGCGCGAGCAGTTGATGAAGCAGATGGACGGGTTGGCCGAGGAATCGGCGCAGGAGATGGCCGGTTACAGTCTGCACATGGCGGATTCCGGCACGGATAATTTTGACCGCGATTTCGCGTTGAGCCTTCTCTCGTCCGATCAGGACGCGATTTACGAGATTGAAGAGGCGCTGAAGCGCATCGAGAAAAACGTGTACGGCGTATGTGAGTTGACCAGCAAGAACATCCCCAAGGCCCGCTTGGAGGCGATTCCCTGGACGCGGTATACCGTGGAAGCCCAGGCGCAGTTGGAGCGCGATGGCGCGTTGCGCCAGCGGCGGATCGGGTCGCTTGGTTCGGTGGAAGTGGCCACTGGCGGAGAAGTGGAAGAGTCGGATAACGAAGAGCCGGAAGAAAAACCGTTGAAGGAAAAGGAATAAATTTATGGCCCGTGAAACCATCACCATCGAATGCACCGAGGCACGCAAGGAAGGCAAGTCGCCCTCCCGCTACATGACCTCCCGCAACAAAAAACTGAAGACCGAGAAGCAGGAATTGATGAAATATAATCCCGCGCTTCGCCGTCACACCCTGCACAAGGAGATTAAATAATTTATGCCTCGCAAAACCAATACCGATAAAGACAAGCGCGGCTCGCGCGGCAAAAGCTCCACGATGGAGCGTCGCACCCCGCGGCCCAAGCCCAAGACCGATTTCACAATTGACGCCTTGGACTACAAGAACGTGAATCTGCTCAAGCAGTTCGTGACCGACCAAGGCCGCATCCTGCCGCGCAAATACACCGGTCTGCCCGCGCAATACCAGCGCCGGATGACCAAGGCCATCAAGCGCGCCCGCCAGATGCTTCTCATGAAGTGATTTTTCGCGCGAACCGCGAAGCTAACAGGCAAAACGCCACGCTCACGCGTGGCGTTTTGTTTTCATCGGGAATGGTTGCGGCACTACACGGCTTCTTCCGTCAACCACTCGTCCGGGTGCAGATACTCTTTGACCTTGCGGCGTTCGTAGCGGTTTTTCTGGGCCTTTTTTGGACAATGATCCGCTTTGGGGAAGGGGTGATTCGGATCTTTGATGACTTCGCTGATGGCTTCCAATGATTTTGTCATAGTCTTCCAATTGCCTTTCATACCGGCATCAGCGCGAACGATGCCAGATGGTTATGAGACTCAACGTGGAAGTAATACGTTCAAGAATTTGTTCTAGGAAGAAAAAACGTGCCGGAACGCCATTCTTTTTCGTTGCGTCCGGTCACGAACCTCAGGCCTGCCTGTTCGTAAGCCTGCCGCACCGCCTCAAATTCACGCTTCAGGATGCCCGCCAGCACCAGCACGCCGCCGGGTCGCAGGCGGTTCACAATGCGTTCGCGCTCGGCCAGTAGCAGCGTGGAAATCAGGTTGGCACAGATGAAATCATACTTGCGGGCGCTCTCTTGAGGCAGCTTCGTCAAATCCTTGCGGCCTAGGGCGACCCGGTGTTGCACCCGGTTTTGTCTCGCGTTCGCTTTGGCGACGCGCACCGATTCCGGGTCGAAATCAAATGCGCTGACCGGCGCGTAGCCGAGCTTGGCTGCCGCAATGGCGAGGATTCCCGATCCCGTGCCGATGTCCAGAAATGAGAGGTTCGAGTGTCCGATTTTGAATTTCGAGTTCTGGTGAGGTGCGTTCAACTTGAAACCTGAAACCCGAAACCCGAAACGATGCCTCACCAGTTCCGCCAGACAGAATCCTGTCGTTGCGTGATGCCCCGTGCCGAAGCTCAAGCCAGGGTCGAGCACAATCACCGCCTGGCTGGGCTTGGGCTTGCGCTTGATCCAGCTTGGCCGCAGCAGCAGCGCCGCGCCGATTTCGATGGGCTTGAAGTGCCGCTTCCACGATTCCGCCCAATTTTCGCGGGCGAGGCGGCGGGTGGTGATTTTACAGCCGCCGAGGTGGAGTCCGGCTGGCTTGATGTTTTTCAATTCGCGGGTCAAAGCCCGACGGTTGGCCTGCGTCCACACGGAAAAATTCGTTTCATAAACCGACACCACGGAGGTCTTGGTCTTTTCATTGGCATAAACCGCTGGCGTCTGGCCGAAAATTCTTTCCAATACCAAACCAACGGCCTCCTCGGCTTCCGCTGTGGTCGTCACGGATATTTTCAGCAGCGGTTTTTGTGTCACGCGCCGGTCCTCCAAGGAATATGGTTGAGCGATTCCAGCACGAAGCGGCCGCCGTCGTGGATATTCAGTTCGGTGACGCTCGCGTAATCCACTGAAAAATATCCCGTCAGCGGCAGCGGTATGCCGAGGGCTTTCGCTATCAGCGCGCGGATGACGCCGCCGTGGCAAAACACCCCCACCGTCTGCCCGGGATGCGTGGCGAGCATCTCCTGCAGGCAACGCTCCACCCGGCACTTGTAGTCGAGGATGGGCTCGGAGTTGGTGACCCAACCCTGATCCAATGCTTCCAGCCATTGGTGGGGTTCGATGTCGTGTTGGGCGCAGGCTTCCTCCCAGACCAGCCCCGTCCAATCGCCGAAATCAATCTCCCGCAAATCGTCCATCACGACGGGCCGGGGCATGTGGTCGCCGAGCGATGGGGCGAGCGTCTGCTGCACGCGCTTCATCGGGCTGGCATAGATCGCGTCGAATTTCGTGGGGCGCAGGTGCCGGGCCAGAGCCGCCGCCTGCTCGTGGCCGCGAGGCGAGAGGTTCATGTCTATGCGACCGCCGAAGACGCGTTGGTAATTTTCCTCCACCTCGGCGTGGCGCAGCAGGAGCAGACGAGTCATGGCCATTGGAAATTTGAAATTCGGAATTTGAAATTAACCGATCGCCTGTTCCTGTGCGACGAGCAATTGCCGCACGCCCGTCTTGCCGAGCGCGAGTAGCGACGCGAGTTGAGCTTCGGTGAAAGTGGCTTCCTCGCCCGTGCCTTGCAGCTCGATGAATTCGCCGGCGGAATTCATCACGAGATTCATGTCCACTGCCGCCGCCACGTCCTCCGTGTAGCACAGGTCCAGCAGCGCCGCGCCGCCGACGATGCCCACGCTCACCGCCGCGATGGCGTGGGTCATGGGGTTTTCCTTCAGCTTGCCTTCGGCAATGAGTTTCCGCATCGCGAGTGAGAGCGCGACGTAGGCGCCGGTGATGGCTGCGGTGCGCGTGCCGCCATCGGCCTGCAAGACGTCGCAGTCCACGCAGATGGTGCGCGCGCCGACTTTTTCCAGATCCACCGCAGCGCGCATGGAGCGGCCGATGAGCCGTTGGATCTCCGAGGAACGCCCGTCCAGCTTGCCTTTGGAGATGTCGCGGGGTTTGCGCGTGAGGGTGGAGTAGGGGAGCATGGAATACTCGGCGGTGAGCCAACCGCCCGCGACCTTTTGCTCCTTCATCCAGCGCGGCACGGATTCCTCCACGGTCACGCCGCAGATGACGCGGGTGTTGCCCCACTCCACGAGCGTGCTGCCGGTGGCGTAGGGGGCGATGTGGTTTTGGAAACGCAGCGGTCGGATTTGGTCGGCGGTGCGGCCATCGGCGCGGGGGAGGAAAATAATTTCAGCCATAATGCGCGCGATGTTAAACGCCAGCTGCGGGATGGCAACGCGGAAAAGCGGAAACCGAGCTGCGGTAGGGCGCATCTGGACACTGCCCCCGAATCGAACGGGCGGGCCGTTTGGAGTTCCGCGTTTACGCGGCCCGGCGTGGCAATCCGCCCAAGCCGCCTGAAGGCGGAACTCCAAACGGGGGCAGTGTCAAGATGCGCCCGTGACGTTGCGGCAGATTCAAGACGCCGCCCGCCGTCTCCAGATGATTTGCGCGGGCAAAACCAAGGAGCAGTTGCTGGCCGACTGGCTGGCGACCGCCGCGCTGGAGCGTTTTCTGGAAATCGTAGGTGAAGGCGTGAAGCGGCTGCCGATGGATTTGCGGGCGCGGCATCCGTCGGTCCCGTGGAAGGAAATCGCCGGCACGCGCGACCATTTGAGCCACGGGTATGACGACGTGGATCATCAAGTTTTGTGGGATGCGGTGCAGAAGGATTTGCCGGTGCTGCTCGCCACGGTCGAGCAGATGCTCAAAGATTTGGAATGAAACAGACCGTGCGCTGGCGCGGCACAATGGCTTCACGGCGGCGAACTGGACTTCATCCTGAACTGCCGTCGGCGGGGCCGTCAGGTCTTCGTTGGCTCGCGTCCAGCTCCCCGAAGTTCAGTCCGCTTTCGCATGAGGCAGGCCATCTGCCGGAGGGTTCATGGCGCAAGCCGCCGGGTCAAAACCGTGCCGCCGGCCTGTTCGTATTGCGAGCTGTCCTTGACGCGGATGGTGGGAGCCGACGTGAGGAGTCTCACTTCAAACCCGGAACCTGAAACATCTTTCAACCGCTGATGAACGCGGATTGACGCTGATAATTTTCCCGCGCACACTTGCCCACGTTCTGAAACCAAAATCAAAGGAACGCCGATCACCGGATCGGCACGGCCTCGGTTTCGGAAAGAAAAACAAAACGACGATTATTATTTAACAAAACAATTTTGCGTAGCTACGGCTACGGGCTGATCCGAAAACCGCTAATTTTCAAGCCCGTCAAAGAACCGACTGAGCGCGCCCAAATGGGCGCGGCTTGGCGCGCTTCTTTGACAGGCGCTTAGCGGTGCCTCGGATCAGGGCGTGACGAGTCCGCGCCTCTTCTTTTTTAGATTTCCCGTGACTGTTGCTCGCACCAAGCGCAGCCATGTCATTGATAGATCAAGTGCAAGTTTCAGATGAAGTTGGTGAAAGTTCACCAGCAGAAGTCTTCGGCGCAAAGCTGAAAGCAATTCGTCGTGAGTTGCGGAAAGAATATCTCCAACCCCATGACAAACCTTGGATCATTGGATTTTCCGGAGGCAAAGATTCCACGCTGCTTGCGCATCTTGTAATTGAATGTTTGCTGGCCATTCCTCCCGACGAACGCAAGCGGAGAGTTTATCTGGTATGCAACGACACGCTGGTTGAGTCGCCCGTCTTTCAGGAGTTCGTTAATCATCTGCTCTGCCAGATAGCCGACAATCTTGAGACGCTGCGAATCCCCGTTGAAGTGGTGAGGACTTCGCCAAAAGTGGAAGAATCATTTTGGGTCAACTTGCTCGGCAGAGGCTATCCAGCGCCGAACCGAACATTCCGGTGGTGCACGGATCGAATGAAAATTCGGCCAACGTCCAGATTCATCCGCGAACTCGTCACCCACCACGGTGAAGCGCTTCTTCTCCTCGGTGTTCGGCGGACGGAATCGGCGGCAAGGGCCGCGAACATCGCAAAACATACGGCCAAAGCCGAAGGCAGACTCTCTCCGCACGCAGATCACAAGGGCTGTTGGATTTTTTCGCCGATCAAAGAACTGACCACGGATGAAGTTTGGATTGCGCTGCTGAAAAGCAGACCGCCGTGGGGCGGCAGCTACAAGGAACTGGTCCAACTTTACAAGAATGCAACGGCGGGCGAGTGCCCATTTGTGATGAGTAATAACGACGCGCCGTCTTGCGGAACAAGTTCAGCCCGGTTCGGTTGCTGGACTTGCACCGTGATAGACAAGGATAACGCGATCGAGTCGTTGATCTCTTCCGGCCACGACCATCTTGAGCCGCTTGCCTTGTTTCGCAACCGCATCAAGCAGGTTTCCGAGGACCCAAATTATCGCAGTAAAATCCGGCGTAACGGTGAGCCGGGGTTAGGGCCGCTGACTTACGACGGCAGGAAAATGCTGTTGGAAGAAT
>JANMJO010000022.1:0-4231 GCA_031371425.1 Verrucomicrobiales bacterium
CCGTCATGATCGTCATCCGATCCCGTTCTTTCCGACTCATTGTTAATGTCTCCATGTTGTGGCAGGAGTTGCTAACGCAACCCGGCCTATGGGGACATTCTTATCGAGTTACTATGGGGACATTCTCATGGAGTTCCGACACCTCCCGTGTCCGCACCTTGACATCGCGGTGCGCTTCTTGAAAACTCCACAGCCTTATGGCCGAACCCAAAACCAATGAACTGATGGAGAAGATTGTGTCGCTGTGCAAGCGGCGCGGCTTCATTTTCCAGTCTTCCGAAATTTACGGCGGCATCAACGGCTTCTGGGATTACGGCCACCTCGGCGCGGAGCTCAAGCGCAACGTCAAGGAACTCTGGTGGAATACCATGACCCGCCAGCGTGATGACGTCGCCGGCCTCGAAGCGACCATCATCATGTCGCCAAAAATCTGGGAGGCGTCCGGCCACGTCGCGACGTTCAGCGATCCGATGGTTGATTGCAAGACCTGCAAGGGCCGCTTCCGCGCGGATCAGACGGATGAAATCCCTTGCCCGCAGAAGCCCAGCAAGTGCGTCAACGAATGTCACGGCGAGAAGACCGCGCCGCGTGCATTCAACCTGATGTTCCAGACCTACGTCGGCCCGGTGCAGGACGATTCGGCCATCGCCTATCTCCGCCCGGAAACCGCGCAGGCCATCTTCGCGCAGTTCAAAAACGTCCTCGAAACCTCGCGGCAGAAAGTCCCGTTCGGCATCGCGCAAGTCGGCAAGGCGTTCCGCAACGAAGTCACGCCGCGTAATTTCACCTTCCGCTCGCGCGAGTTCGAGCAGATGGAACTGGAATTTTTCATCAAGCCCGATGAAGTCGTTGAAGCTATTTGCGGCAACGTGGCCAGCGCGGCGGAAGTGTTCGGAGTTCCACCTTCAGGCGGCCCGGAGCCGGCTAAAGCCGGAACTCCAAACCCCCAACCCAACTGGGGCTGGGAAGCATGGCACAAGTATTGGGTCGAGGAGCGCGTGCGCTTCTATGAAGGCATCGGCTTGTCGCGCGACACGCTCGCCTTCCACATCCAGACGGCGGCGGAACTCGCGCACTATGCCCGCGCCTGCACGGACATCCTTTTCAAATTCCCGTTCAGCAAGCGCGACGAAAAAGGCGAGCTGAAGGGCGAGGAGTTGGAAGGCATCGCCGCTCGCAGCGATTTCGACTTGAGCCAGCACGCGCGATTCTCCGGCAAGCCGATGGGCGTGTTTGACGACGAGTTGCGCGGCGCGTGGGCGAAGTTGCCGAAGGAGAAACAGGACGACCTCTGGAAGCGCTACTACGACAACCGGAAAAATTACATGATCAAGTCCGGCGTCGAAGCCGAAGCCGCCGGCCAGCAGGCCACGGAAGACGCCAACGGCCTCGCCAAGGGCCAATACATCCCGCACGTCATCGAGCCGAGCGCCGGCGTGGACCGCCTCATCCTCGCGCTCATCACCAACGCCTATTCCGAAGTCACCAAGACCGACGACAAGGGCAAGAGCGAGACCACCGTGGTGCTGAAGTTCCATCCGCGAGTCGCGCCCATCAAGGTCGGCGTGCTGCCGTTGCTGAAGAACAAACCCGAACTTGTGAACAAGGCGCTCGCCGTCCGCGAACTGCTGCGGCCGTGGATGAACGTGTTCTATGACGACGGCGGTTCGATTGGCCGCCGCTATGCGCGCCAGGACGAGGCGGGCACGCCGTTCTGTGTGACGATTGACTTCGACACGCTCGGCGAAAAGCCCGAGCTGCTGGACACCGTGACCATCCGCCACCGCGACGACGGCAGGCAAGAGCGCATCGCCATCAGCGAGCTGCGCGATTGGCTGCTCGCCAGAATCCGCTGAATGAGGTAGAAGTCAGCCATGAGCAAATCCACACGCATCTCCTACGTGATCATGGCGGTGGCGTTGGTGCTCATCGGCTGGCTGCATCTCGGCGTGCTGGTGATCACCTCGCTCTTCGGCTACTTCGCGCTGCAACAATTCAGCTTCGGTCGCAGCAAACTCCTGGGCGTGGTCATCTACCTCATCGCGGTCACGGCCATGGGCTTCGGCCTTGTTTACTTTTCCCGCGTCGCCTATGTGACGCTGCCGGAAATTGCGGAGAAGACCATTCCCGCCGTTGTGAACTACGCCGAGAAGAAGGGCGTGCAACTGCCCTTCACCGATTACGCGAGCCTGAAATCCGTGGCGATGGTCGAGGCCAAGGAAGGCATGGCCGAATTAGGACGGCACGTTCGCAATGCCGTCATGGAATTCGCGCAGCTCCTCATCGGCCTCGTCGTCGCGGTCAGCCTGTATCTCAACGCGCGCTGGGGCGCGGAGAACGACCCGCAGTCCGCGCAGGACAGCCTCTA
Source organism: Verrucomicrobiales bacterium (assembly GCA_031371425.1). Classification (GTDB taxonomy): domain Bacteria; phylum Verrucomicrobiota; class Verrucomicrobiia; order Limisphaerales; family JAFMIX01; genus JAFMIX01. Next base: position 2,369 of record JANMJO010000022.1, read on the forward strand.
CGCCACGGTCGTGCGCGAGTTGAGCCTGCGCGGGTTGACGTTCTACCGCAGCTTCGCCCGCGTCATCGGCGCGCAAATCCTCATCTCCATCATCAACACCGCGTTGACCAGCGTGTTCCTTGTGTGGAACGGCTATCCCTACGCCACCGTGCTCATCATGTTCACGTTCGTCTGCGGCCTGCTGCCCATCATCGGCAACATCATCAGCAACACCCTCATCGTCGGCGTCGCCTTCACCGTCTCGCCGCAGGCCGCGCTCGTGGCGCTCATCTTCCTCGTCGTCATCCACAAGCTGGAATATTTCCTCAACAGCAAAATCATCGGCAGCCGCATCAAGAATCCCATGTGGCTCACCCTCATCGCCATCGTCCTCGGCGAACGGCTCATGGGCATCTCCGGCATGATCCTCGCCCCCGTAGTGCTGCACTACATCAAGGTGGAAGCCTCGCGCAACCAGCCTTCCGACGCTCCGGCGAAAGTGGAATCACCGGCAAAAACGGCTTGAGCTTCCGCCGTCAAATGGCAGCAGCGCCCGCCCGTCCCCGGCAATACCAGTGATGGAGGATTTTAAATCCGAGAGATAATTGCAATCGGTGATGGGAGGTAGGGCGGGCAGTCCTCTGCCCGCCGCTATTGCTAACCAATGCATTCAGTTTCACCGCGACGGCGCGCACGGAGTGACGCGCCCTACCAATTTCCGGCTGTCACAAAATAATTCACGGCGCAGGAATGACCAACGTCTGGCCCACGCGCAGCCGGCTGGGATTCAGCCCCGGGTTCGCGGCCATCAGCACGTCCAACTTCACCCCGTATTTGCGGGCGATGGACGCGGGCGTCTCCCCGGACTTGACCGCATAGGAGCGCGTCAGAATTTTCACCGGCTTGACTGGCGTCGGCTGCGGCGCGGTGGCGATGCGTATCGGTTGCGGCGCGGTCGTCGCACGCGACGGCGGCTGCGGCTGCGGAATGGCGGGCGGAATGTAAGCTGGCTGCGGCGTCGTCTCCGGCGGATTTGCTGCGGTCGCGCCGCGCCCGCCGTTGGCGGTGTAGTAGGCCTGCCAAGCTTCGAGCTTCTGCTTCAGATCGCGGTTCTCGCTGGAGTAGCGTTCCAATTCTTTCTGCATACTTTGCGAGAGTGGCGCGAGCGAAACGGATTTGGCCAGTTCCTGTTTGCACGCCACGATGCGCTGCTGCACGACCTCTGCGTATTCGTCCTTGGGGCGCAGTTTCAAGTAACGGTCGAAGTGATAAATCGCCGCCGCGAAATCCTGCTGGTTGTTTTCGCAGAGCAAGCCCAGCTCGAAATGCGCCGAGGCCGAGCGCGGATTCACCTCCACCGCCTTCTCAAACGCCTCCACCGCGCCTTCGTAATCCATGCCGTTCACACGGCTTTTGCCGGTGAGGAAATGCGGCTCGCGCTGTTCCTCCAGCGGGTTCGAGCCGGAAGGCAGGCAGCCTGCGCCCGCCAAGCACAACGCCAGCACCGCAACGCCGCAGAAAATTTTAGGGACAAAACGCACGGTGCGAACTTAAACAAACCGCCGCCACCGCGCAATGAAGTTGCGTCACTTGCATCGTTTCAGCGGAGTGAATCGCCAGCGGTCAGGCTCGGCGCGTGAGTGCGCGCAGGTCAGGCACGGAGTTGTTCAACCTCGCGGGCGAGAACGGAACAGGCAAGGCCACCCCCGCCGTTTCCGGCGGGGGTGTGGAAGAGTTGCGGCTTACTTCTTCCCGTAAAATTCCGCGATGGCGTCGCAGACTTTGTCCGCAGCGTCGAGACTCATCTCGCCGTGAACGGGCAGTGAGAGAATTTCTTTCACGGCTTTTTCCGTGTTCGGCAGTTTCGGGATGTAGGGGAACAGC
>JANMJO010000044.1:0-2837 GCA_031371425.1 Verrucomicrobiales bacterium
GACGTGAGGAGGCTCAAATCATTCGGAAATCAGAGCCTCCTCACGTCGGCTGCTACTGTTTTGAAAGCACCTCAAAAATTGGACTCAACTCAACCGCATCGGCATCACGACGTAGAGGAACGGGCCGTTGATCTTCAGCACGCCGGGGCTTAATTCATCAATCAGCTCCAGATACACTTCGTCGTTCGGCAGCGCCATGAGCGGGTCAATCACGTAGCGCGGGTTGAAGGCAATGGCCATTTCCTTGCCCTTGTAATTGATGGCCAGGCTTTCCTTGGCTTCGCCCACTTCCGGCGAGTTGGCGGTGATGGTGAGGTTGTTCTTGGTGAAGGCCAGCTTCACGGAATTGGCCTTCTCGCTGGTCATAATCTCGGCGCGCTTGAGGGCGTGCATGAATTCCTCGCGCGATAGGGCGATGCGTTCCTTGGTCTCGCCGGGAATCACCTGCCGGTAGTTCGGATAATTGCCTTCAATCAACTTGGTGCTGATGAGGATGGTCGCGCCCTTTTCATCCTTGAGCGCAAACGCCGCCTGGTTCTCGCTGAACCGGATCTCAATCTCGCCTTTGTCCTGGAGCAACCGTCCCAGCTCGGTGACGGCTTTGGCGGGGATGATGAACTCGCCTTGGCTCGCCTCCGCAATGTCGGCTTCCTCGTCCACCAGCGCCAAGCGGCGGCCATCAGTGGCCACCATGGTCATCTTGTGGTCTTTGAGCGAAAGGAAAATGCCGTTGAGCACGTATCGAGATTCGTCGGTGGAGACGGCGAAGGAAGTTTTCTTCAGCATGGAGCGGAAGGTTTCCTGTTTGATGGTGACTTTCTTTTCTTCCTTGAACTTCGGCGCGGGCGGAAATTCATCGGCGGCGAGGCCGTTGATTTTGTAGAAGGACGCGCCAGAGCGGATGCTGCAATGGTTCTTGTCGTCCACTTCGAGTTCCACTTCCGCGCCGGCAAGTTCGCGCACGATGCCGAACAGTTTCTTCACGGGCACGGTGGATGCGCCGGCCTTGCCGATCTTCGCCTCCACGCCGCAGGAAATCGTCACGTCGAGGTCGGTGGCGGTGAATTCCAGCCTGTCGCCGTTGGTCTGGAGCAGGACGTTGGAGAGGATTGGCAGCGTCGTGCGTGAGCCGACGACGTTCTGCACGGCCTGGAGACCGGCAAGGATCTGATCTTTCGCGATGGTGAGGTTCATACTCTAATAATTTCTTTCTTTTACTAAATCTCTCTTATTATTAAGGGCTGTGAATAAGTCAAACAACCCGCACTGTCAAGGCAACTGCCCTGCAAACACCGCAAAACTCCAGCCCTAAAAAATGTGAACAGAATGAAACAGGAATCGAGAATGAAAGGGAACATAAACTTGTTCACACTGTTCAGAATCCATTCACAACTTACCGGTGAGTTATCGGCGTGGTTGTGCACGGCGTAAAACCTCCGGTAAAATTTCCTCCACTCGCTCCACTTCCGTCATCGTGCTTTCGCGACCCAGCGAAAACCGCACGAGAGAATTCGCCAGCTCCCGCTTCACGCCCAGCGCAGAAATGACGTGCGACGGCTCCAGCGACCCCGCCGAACACGCCGAGCCGCTGCTCGCGCAAACGCCCTCGAGGTCTAATCCCGCCAAAAGCGTGATGCTATCCGCTCCCGTCACCAAAAACGAAACCGTGTTCGCCAGCCGTTCCGTTCGCGAGCCGACGAATTGCACGCCGGGCAGGCCATCCACCAGCGCGACCAGCCTCGCGACCAGCGGCGCGAGCAGAGCGCGGTCGAAAACCGGCGAGGGGATGAATTTTTCCATAGCCGCCACCAAGCCCGCGATGGCCGCGAGGTTTTCCGTGCCGGCGCGGCGCTCGTTCTCGTGCGCGCCGCCGAAAAGAACCGGGTCAGGCAGCAGCGGCGAGCGGATGTAAAGCAGCCCCGCGCCCTTCGGCCCGTGGAATTTGTGAGCGCAGACAGAAACCAGGTCCGCGTTGAACTGCGTCACAGTCGCGAACGGCTCTTTGCCGAACCATTGCACGGCGTCGGTGTGGAACAGCACGCCGCGCTCGCGGCAGATCGCGCCCAGTTCCGCCACCGGCTGGAGCGTGCCGATCTCGTTGTTCGCCGCCATCACGGAGACCAGCACGGTGTCTTTGCGCAGCGCGCGCTTCAAATCGTCCGGCGAAACGCGGCCATCGCCATCCACCGGCAAGACCGTCAGCTCAAAACCTTCCTTGCGCGCCAGATATTCGCAGCAATGCAACACCGCATGATGCTCGACGGCCGTCGTGATGAGGTGATTTCCCTTCGGCTTCAGCAGTCGCGCCGCGCCGAAGATGGCGAGGTTGTTGGCTTCCGTGCCGCCGCCGGTGAAGACGACCTCGCTCGGCTTCGCGCCCAAGATTTTGGCCGCCAGATCGCGGGCATCGTCCAACGCCGCCCGCGCCTGTCGTCCGACGTGATGAACGCTTGAAGGATTACCCCAGACTTCGCCGAGAAAAGGCAGCATCGTCTCGCGCACCGCCGCATCGAGCGGCGTGGTGGCGTTGTAGTCGAAGTAGATCGTTTTCAAGGCAGCGAAAAAATATCGCAATAGCGCAACGAGGCAAAGGCGCAAAGTTTTTTAGTTATCCCCAGCTTGTTGGTCGAGAGGATTGTTATCAAACAACACGGGTTCTTCGCTGTTTTCGGTGGAGCCGATTTGCAGAATGAACTCTACTCTGGAACGGTCGTGCGACCAGCCCTCACCCCACCCCTCTCCCATCGGATGGGAGAGGGAGAGCTCGCGAACGCTTTCGGGAACTCGGATGCGCTGAACGCAGAACACGCGCCGGGACTGTTCAACGAATTGGCAAC
>JANMJO010000087.1:0-7789 GCA_031371425.1 Verrucomicrobiales bacterium
GCCGCTGGCTGGCACGAAAGCGTTCTGGTTCACGACGGCGCGCGCGGAGCGACGCGCCCTACCCACCCACTGTGTCAATGTTAGTTTGAACTGCTATAGTCCGGGATTGCGCCAACGCGCCGATTGGGAAATCGGCGCTCCATTCGCAGGCCGGGATTTCAGAAATCCATTCCCGCAACCGCTATAAAAGTTGCAAGCGCGGCGCAATCCACAAACCTGCAACCTGCAACCTGCAACCTGCAACCTGCAACCTACAACTCACCCATCAATGCCGGAAATGCCGCGCCCCCGTGAACGCCATCGCCATCCCACGCGCGTCCGCTGCGGCGATGACCTCCGCGTCCTTCACCGAACCGCCCGGCTGGATCGCCGCCGTCGCCCCCGCGTCCGCCGCCGCGATCAAGCCATCGGGAAACGGAAAGAACGCGTCGCTGCACACCACGCTGCCCGCTAGCGGCAGCTTCGCCTCGCCCGCCTTCCACACCGCGATGCGGCTGCTGTCCACCCGGCTCATCTGCCCCGCGCCCGTGCCGAGCGTGCGACCCTCGTTCACATAAAGAATCGCGTTCGACTTGAGATGCTTCACCACGCGCCAGCCGAACAGCATCGCCTGCAACTCCGCCTCGGTCGGCTGCCGCTTCGTGACGAACTTCAAGTCCGCCGCCGTCGTCACTTTCAAATCGCGCTGCTGGAGCAAATAAGAATCCGCGCCCACACTCCGCACGTCCCACGGCTGCGCCGAGAGCGGACATTTCTGGATTTGCAGCAGCCGCAGATTTTTCTTCTTCTGCAACACCGCCAGCGCTTCCGCCGTGAATTCCGGAGCGACGATGACCTCGCTGAAAATCTCGGCGATGGCCTCCGCGCACGCGCCGTCGAGCGTCTGGTTCACGGCGATGATGCCGCCGAACGGCGCCTGCTTGTCCGTGGCGAACGCCTTGTCCCACGCCTCGCGCAAGGTCGCGCCCTGGCCGACGCCGCAGGGATTCGTGTGCTTGAGGATCGCCAGCGTCGGAACGTCATCGCGGAACTCGGCGATGAGCGCGGTCGCGGCGGTGAGGTCGAGAATATTGTTGTAGGAAAGTTCCTTGCCGTGGAGCTGCTTGAAGAACTCGGAGAACTTGCCGTAGAGCGCGGCGGTCTGGTGCGGGTTCTCGCCGTAGCGCAACGGCTGCGCCAGCGGCGCGGAAATCGTGAGGCTCGACGGCAATTCCGCACTCCGCACTCCGAATTCCGCACTCAAATGCGCGGCGATGGCCGCATCGTAGGCCGCCGTGCGCGCATAAACTTTCGCGCAGAGTTTGCGGCGGAGTTCGAGCGTGGTATCGCCGCTCTCGGCAACCTGTCTCGCCACTTCCGCGTAGTCCGCCGGGTCCACGATGACGGTTACGCTGTCGTGATTTTTCGCCGCGCTGCGGAGCATGGATGGCCCGCCGATGTCAATGTTCTCAATGGCGTCGTGCAGCACGACGTTCGGCTTGGCGACGGTGGCCTCGAACGGGTAGAGGTTCACGACGACGAGGTCAATGGGCTTGATGGCGTGCTGCTGGACGGCGGCTTCGTGCGCGGCGTTGCCGCGGATGTAGAGCAGGCCGCCGTGGACGAGCGGGTGGAGCGTCTTCACGCGGCCATCGAGCATTTCTGGAAAGCCGGTGTGTTCGGAGATGTCTTTGACGGCGAGGCCGGCATCGCGCAGCGCCTTGGCGGTGCCGCCGGTGGAGATGAGTTCCACGTTGGCGGCGGCAAGGGTTTGAGCGAAGGGGACGAGACCGGTTTTATCGGAGACGGAGAGGAGGGCGCGTTGAATTTTTGACATAAAGCGGCGGACAAATTCTCCGGCAACGCGCGCGGAGTCAATCGGCAAATCTGCGGGAGATATCACCGAGCGCAACTCGATTTCTTGCACGCGGCAAAATTCTCTCATTAACACCCGGCTTCAGCCGGGTGTGGGAAGTGAGGGAGGTCAAAATCGGTTTCAACCGTTTTCCTTGAGACGAAGAAACAAAACCGTTGAAACAGTTTCGTCGTTAGCCGACAGAATCACCGGGCTGAAGCCCGGTGTGAATGAGAGGCGGCAAGAAATCAAGACGCGCCGGAGGACATCCGCACCCGCCGGACTGCGGTAGGGGCGGCGTTATGGGCGAGCGGTGCTGCCGGAAAAGTCGGTCTGTTTGACTGCGCCCTTCGAGTCGGATGATCCGTAATGCAACGGCTGGCCGGTCTTGGGCTTGGCCGGAGCGGTGGTCTTCACAACAGGCGCAGCGGGCGCAGCGGGAGCGGCGGGTTTGGCGGTGTTTGCGGGTTTGGTGGTGGCTCTGTTGGAATTCTCGGCGGTCACATTCGCTTGTCCATCCTGTTTGGCGCTCTGCCCCAGTGCCCCGCGATAACGCAGGTTCTGCGGCGGAATCTTGGCGATGATCGCGGCGGCACGGCGGTCGCCGGCCTCGACTTCCACGCGGGTCATGCGGCTGGCGAGACTTTCGCGGGCGTTGACGGCGAGGAGGTGGCCCTGCGCGGCGGCGACATCAAACCACGCGTAGGCCTCGGTTGCGTCCTGCGGCATTCCATCGCCACGGAAGTAATTCACGGCGAGAGAATATTCGGCTTCGGGCAATCCTTGTTCGGCGGCTTTGCGTAACCATTGGTTGGCCTCCACCGGACGCCATTGGCTGGCGTAGGCGGCGCCTAAATTATATTGGGCGAGGACTTCACCGCGTTCGGCAGCAGGCTGGAAACGGCGGATGTCCAGCAAGTCTGGAGATGGTTTGGGCGAGGTCTGGCAGCCGAACGCCAACAGCAGGACTGGCAATGTCAGGTAACGCAAGGATTTCATGGGCGCAATCATTGCTGAAACCCGACGCTAAATGCAATTCGATTCTGTCCCGCAACCAGCATTTCTATTGCGCAATTTAGAACGGGTGCTAGCGTCAATCAGCCACTCCAACCAACCAAACGCATGAAACCATCCGATTCAAAAACTTCACGCCGGAACTTCCTCATCAACTCCACGCTCACCTTGCCCTTGGCTCTCGCCGGCGCACCGCAGGCATTTGCCCGGGCCGCAGTTCAATCTCAACCCCCCGCGCCGACCTCCGCCAAGCCGGACAACACCCCGCCGCCGCTCCCCAAGCGCAAGCTCGGCAAGACCAACCGCCACGTCACCATGCTCAACATCGGCGGCATGATGGCCGCCTTGAGCCCCCAATACCTCGACACCGCCTGGGCCATGGGCATCCGCTACTTCGACACCGCCGATTGCTACCTCGGCGGCAAGTCCGAAAAAATCATCGGCGAATGGCTCACCAAGCACCCCGAACGCCGCGAGGAATTGTTCCTCGTCTCCAAAGACCATCCCACAAAGGGACCGAAGCAGCTCCTCGAGATGATTGACCGCCGCCTCGACGCCATCGGCACTTCCTACCTCGACGCCTTCTACATCCACCAGATCAGTCCGCGCGAATACGGCGAAGACTCCACCAGTTGGCCCAAGAGCGACGAGTTCAAGAAAGTCTGCGACCAACTCAAGTCCTCCGGTAAGGTGAGAATGGTCGGCTTCTCCTGCCACGATGGCCGGCTCAATGACTACCTCAATGCCGCAGCCGAAGGCGGCTTCGTGGATATCATCATGCTCGCCTACCGCGCCTTCTACAAAAAAGGCGACGCCTTCGACCGCGCCCTCGACGCCTGCCACGACAAAGGCATCGCCCTCATCGCCATGAAAACCATGCGCAACACCAAAGAAATTCCCGCGCGCCTGCCCGAGTTCGATAAACTCGGCCTCACCACACACCAAGCCGTCCTCCACGCCGTCTGGAGCGACCCCCGCATCGCCTCCGTCTGCAACATGATCGACAACGTCGGCATGATGCAAACCAGCACCGCAGCCGCACGCAGCTACAAAACCCCCCTCTCCACCGCGCACCGGGAACTCCTCAAGCAAACCCTCCTCGCCAGCAACCGCCACACCTTCTGCCCCGGCTGCCCCGCGTGCGATTCCTTCGCCGCCAAGTCCCATCTCGCCCTCAAAGACATCTCCCGCGCCGTCACCTACTACGAGCAAGACGGCGACCTCGCCGCCCGCGAACTCTACCAGTCACTCCCCGCGCTAAACCGCAACGCCGCCGGCGCGAACCTCGCCACCCTCCGCGACAACTGCGACTTCCACGTGGATTATTCATCCCTGCTGAAACGCGCCGAACACTACTTCGCCTGAACCAATGGAGTTTTGCCATGGCCACCACCGCAGAAAACAAAACTCCGCCGCAGAACCGCAGCCAATTCGTCCGCACCGAAATCCCGCGCACCGAACGCATCGCCACCGTCCTCTGCCTCGCACTCCTCGCGGCCATCGGCGTCGCCATCTTCATCAAAGGAAAACATTTTGATCCCAATCGCTTCGCACTCCGCACCGACGCCCTGAAATCCACCACCGAAAATGTCGAGGGCAAATCCAGCACCCTCCGCGGCGAAGCCGCCCAAGCCCGAGGCGTGGTGCAGACCGCCACCATCTCTGCCAAAACCGCCACCGATAGCCACGGCGATGCGACCGCCTCCGCCAAACCCACCACCGCGCCCGCCGCGAAAGGCGAGCAGCTCGTCATGACCGTCGCCGGCATCAAGCCGATGGGCGACACGGAATTTTATACCGCCGACACGCTCTACGAGAAGATTGATGGCCGCGCGCCCGCCTACATCGGCTTCAGTTTCCTAAACCTCCGCACCCGCTCCTTTGAAATCCTCGGCGCGGCGGGCAGCTTCGTGGATGTTTACGAATTCCACTTCGACACGCCCATCAACGCCTTCGGCATGTTCGCCCTCGAACGCGACCCCAAAGCCGCCGCGCTCGACTTCGCCCCCGATGGCTACGCGGGCGGCCTCGGCTTTTACTTCCGCCAAGGCGCGTGCTACGTCCAGATCATCGCCTCCGACACGAAGGAAAAAACCATCGCCATCGCCAAAGCCGTCGCCCAAGACCGCGCCAAGTCCTTGCCCGCTGACAACACCGGCCTCGACGCCCGCCGCCGCCTGCCCGCCACCGGCCTCGACCCCGCCAGCGTGCAGTTCGTGCAGGAGAACGCACTCGGCCAGGAATTTTTGAAAAATATTTTTCAGGCGACCTATGATTTCGGCGGCAAGAAACTTCCCTTCTTCATCATGGTAACCACGCCGGATGAAGCCGCCGCCGCGTGGAAATCATTTCAGGAATTCTCCGGCAAGTTCGGCGGCACCATCGCACCACTGCCGGACGCGAGCGGCGCGAAGATGTTTTCGGCGGAAAACTCCGGCAGCTGGCGCGTGATCTTCCAGCGCAACGGCGAACTCGGCGGCGTTGTGGACGCCGAAGACGTCGCCAAGGCGCGCGAGTTCGTGGAGAAATATTTGGAAGGGAAAATTCCATGATCGGGAATCACAACATAAATTTCGAGTCAGCAGGTTTGCGTGCCCGCTTCCCCCTCACCCTAGCCCTCTCCCTCGGGGAGAGGGGACGGGCTGCGACGCGCACAGATTCCATAACGACGCGGTTGGCAAATCCAGCAACGGCAAATTCCGCGGCAGCACATTTGGTGCGGCTGGATGCGATTCTCCCTCTCCCCAAGGGAGAGGGCCGGGGTGAGGGGGAACGCAACGTCCAAATCACTTGAGGTCACCCATGAGCAACCAACCCGAAAATAATAACAGCATCAGCCGACGCGAATTCATCCGCCGCGCGGGCGCGACCGGCGCGCTCATCGCCGGCGCGGCGGCGGGCGGTTACGCGCTGTGGCAGCCCAAGCATTTCGTCCCCGGCTTCGAAGCGCAAAAGGGTCTTTCGCTGAAAAGCTACAAGCTCGAAGCGAACAAGCTCCTGCCCACGATGGCCATCGCCCACGGCACGGAACACGAGAAGACCATCCGCGCCGCGCTCGGCGCGCTCGGCGGCATGGGGCGCTTCATCCAGCACGGCGATGTGGTGATGATCAAACCCAACGTCGCCTTCGACCGCTCGCCCGCGCTCGCTGCGACGACGCATCCCGACGCCTTGCGCGCCGTGGCCAAACTTTGTTTCGAGGCTGGCGCCGCCAAGGTCGTCATCGCGGACAACCCCATCAATTCGCCCACCGGCTGCTTTCTCAAGAGCGGCCTCACCGCCGTGGCGGCGGAGCTGAACCTTGAGTTGCTCTACCCGGAACTCGCGTCGTTCTCGCCGTTGCAGATGAACGGCGAGATTTTGCAGCACTGGACATTCTTCAACGCGCCGTTCAAGCACGCCACCAAAGTCATCGGCCTCGCGCCGTGCAAAGACCACAACCTTTGCCATTCTTCGATGACGATGAAGAACTGGTATGGACTGCTCGGCGGTCGGCGGAATCAATTTCACCAGCACATCCACAGCATCGTGTCCGACTTCGCGCTGATGATGAAGCCCACACTCGTCATCCTCGACGGCATGAACGTCCTCATGCGCAACGGCCCGACCGGTGGCCGCCTCTCCGACGTGAAACCGATGAACACCATCGTCGCCGGCACGGACATGGTCGCGGTGGACAGCTACGGCTATGCGAACTTGCTCGAGCGCGACATCGCCGAACTGACCTACATTCACAAAGCCCACGACCGCGGCCTCGGCAACAAGAACTGGAAAGACGCCTTCTACAAAGAGGTGCAGGCGTGAACCGAAAAACAAAACGCAGAGACGCAGAGAACGCGGAGAAGCGCGGAGAAGGCTTTTGGCGTTCAGAGGTCGCGCAGCGTTTGGACTGCGGTGATTCATCACTGCTTTTCGCCGGAACGATGCGGCCAATTTTTAACGCAAAGACGCAAAGGCGCAAAGGCGCAAGGAGGTTTTCAACTCTATCTTACCGTCTGCGACATTCACCGTTTGGAGATCGCACATTGCCGACCACCTACGTTCCAGCAAAACAACCTTCGCTTTGCGCCTTTGCGCCTTTGCGCCTTTGCGTTGAGTTCCCGTTGAATGAGCGCCGCGACGTGGACACAGGGGGCAAAGCGGTGCTGAAGCAGCCGCAGTCCAAACGCTTTGCGTGGCACCATGCGTCAGCCGTTCTCGGAAACATCAGATTTACCTTGTCCTCTCTGCGTCCCTCCGCGTTCTTTGCGCCTCTGCGTTTCACATTTTCCACGTCATGAAACCCATCCTCACCATCGTCAATGCCCGCCGCGCGTCGCAGGTTTTCTTTTTCAGCCTGTTCACGTTCTTCTGCGTCATCACCGACCTGCGCTACCTCAAGGGCTATCCCGCGTCGCTGTTCCTCGAAATGGACCCGCTCGTCGCCGTCGCCACCGCCATCACCACGCACACAATTTACAAAGGCTTGCTCTGGTCGCTCGTGCTCATCATCCCCACGCTGCTGCTCGGGCGCGTCTTCTGCAATTGGATGTGTCCCTACGGCATCGCGCACCACTTCATCGGCTGGCTGTTCGGCAAAGGCCGCGCGGAAGAAAAAGTCCGCATCGAATCCAACCGCTACCGCAGCATCTACCAAGTCAAATACGTCATCCTCATCGCCATGCTCGTCGCGGCGTTCTTCGGCAGTTTGCAAATCGGTTTGCTCGATCCCATTTGCCTATTCCATCGCTCGGTGACGACGGCCATTCTGCCCGCCATTAACCAAGCCGACCCCGGCAGCATCTACGTCCGGCAATACTTCCACGTCGGCGCGTGGCTCGTCGGCGGACTGCTCGTGTTCCTCGTCGGCATGAACGCCGTCATCCCTCGCTTCTTCTGCCGCGTGCTGTGCCCACTCGGCGCATTCCTCGGCGCGATGTCCAAGTTCGCCCTCTGGCGCAT
>JANMJO010000093.1:0-13545 GCA_031371425.1 Verrucomicrobiales bacterium
TTTTTTGAAGTAACCATCAAGCGCGAAGGCAAAATGGGCACGCGCATGGTGGACTGGGCCAAACCCGGCGATAAACTCGTAGTCGGCCCGCCCGTCGGCAAATTTCTGCCGGACTACGCGCCGGAAAAACACCTCATCTGCGTCGCCGGCGGTTCAGGCATCACGCCGTTTCGCGGCTTTGCGCGCGAGGCGGCCAAGCGTTCACTCGCCACGAAGATTACGATTATTTATTCCGTCCGCACCACCACCGACATCATCTTCAACACCGAGTTCCGCGAACTGGAAAAACAAAATCCCAACTTCAAATTCCTCGTCACCTGCACTCGCTTGTCCGCCGAAGACCCTTGGCCCGGCCGTCGCGGACGCATTGACGCCGAGTTTCTGAAATCCCAAATCGGCGACCTCACCAACACCATCTTCTACTGCTGCGGCCCGACCTCGCTCGTCGAAGGCACAGACAAACTCGTCACCGGCGAGATGGGAATTCCCAAGGCGCAGATGATCTTGGAGAAATGGGGATGAAAATCCGCGACTTTCGAAAATTGACGCAAATTCTTTCTCAGCAATTCTGATTCGCGATAATTAGCGTAATTCGCGGATAACAATTTCATGTTAAAACGAACACCCCTCTTCGCCGCCCACCAAAACGCCGGCGGCAAACTCATCAAATTCGGCGGCTGGGAAATGCCCGTCCAATACACCAGCATCACCGACGAACACCTCGCCGTCCGCAACGCCGCAGGCCTCTTCGACATCTCCCACATGGGCGAAGTCTTTGTCGGCGGTGCTGGCGCGGAAGCCTTCCTCAACACCACCCTCACCAACGACGTCCGCAAACTCGCCATTGGCCAGGGCCAATACACTTTGATGTGCAACGAAGGCGGAGGCGTCATTGACGACCTCTACGCCTACCGCATGAACGCGACAGATTTTCTGCTCATCATCAACGCCTCGCGCATTGACGAAGACTTCGCGTGGCTGGAAAAACAAAACGGCGGACGCGCCGAATTGAAGAACCTCTCCTCCGACTACGGCGCCGTCGCCGTGCAAGGCCCGCGCGTCGCCGAGTTCATTGACGCCGCGCTCCCCGGCAGCGCCTGTGGCGGCACCGAGGTGCAGAAAGTTTCCGAGCTCAAGAAAAACCAGATCGCCATCATCATCTTCGACTACGTCACCCTCTACGTTGGCCGCACCGGCTACACCGGTGAAGACGGCTTTGAAATCATCGCCCCTGCACAAACCATCGAAGCCATCTGGAACAAACTCCTCGCCACCGGCCAACCCTACGGCCTCAAACCCGCCGGCCTCGGCGCGCGCGACACCCTCCGTACCGAAGTCTGCTACCCGCTCTACGGCCACGAACTCGATGAGCACACCACGCCCATCGAAGCCGGCGTTGGCTTCTTCGTCGCACTCGACAAAGGCGAATTCATCGGCCGCACCGTCCTCGCCGAACAGAAAGCCAACGACACAAAAAAGAAACTCGTCGCCTTCAAGATGACCGACAAATCCGCCCCGCCCCGTCCGCACTATCCCATCTGGGCCAACGGCGCGCCGGTCGGCGAAGTTGTCAGCGGCACACAAAGCCCGTCGCTCAACCTCGGCATCGGCATGGGCTACGTCCCGCCAGAATTCGCGAAGCCCGACACCAAGATTGAAATTGAAATCCGCGGCAACCGCTTCGCCGCCGTCACCGTCAAGAAACCGATTTACAAGAAAGTTTCATAAGGAATCCAGGAACGCAGGAGAAAAGAATTCATGGTTTCCTAGCCTCCTTATAAAAAATTTCCCCGTTGAGAATCTGAGCAATCCACGTAATCTCCAGCCAACTATTTATTAAATTATGAGCAACGTTCCTTCCGACCTCAAATACGCCAAGTCCCACGAATGGGTGCGCCTCGCCGGCGACACCGCCACCGTCGGCATCACCGACCACGCCCAGCACGAACTCACCGACATCGTCTTTCTCGAACTGCCCGCCGTGGGCCGCAAGCTCGCTGCCGGCGAAGCCTGCGCCGTCGTCGAATCCGTCAAGACCGCCAGCGACATCTACTCGCCCGTCAGCGGTGAAGTCGTGGAAGTCAACAAGGCCGCCGCCGACAATCCCGGCCTCGTGAACACCGAGCCATTTGCGGGCGGCTGGTTCTACAAAATCAAATTGAGCAACGCCACGGAACTCAACGCCCTCCTCACGCCGGAAAGTTACAAGGCGCAGATTGGTGGGTAACCCATTTAAATGATGGAACTCAGAATTGTTGAAGGTGACTTGCTCGACCAAGATGTCGAAGTCATCGTCAACGCATGGAATTGAAACTCCAAGCGGCTATTCATTCGACCCTTTTCCATGGCGAGGTTCGCTGTGCTGCAAAATAGATTTGATCACTTCAGAAATGTAACTAGCCCGCTCATCAATGTATTCCAAACTTGTCTCGTCCGGAGCGGTGGGTGGCGGTTCTTTGACGGAGTAAAATACGTCAGCTCCCGACTCTTGGGCGATTTGCTCCAAATAGGCCACGACGGGGTGATTCTTGCCCTGTCGCATAACCTGCGTATCCAAGAGTATGCCCAGCGCATAGGGCCGATCCTCCTTACGATTCCGCCAATGACCCAACCATTCGCAAACCTCCGATGACAATTCTCTCGTTCCGTGGAGGGACAGGATAATCACATCCGCCGCCACCGCCTCGACTGTGGCCAGTTCCCGCAGTATTGATTTGTTGAGCGAATCAACTCTCCACAATTTTGCCTTTAATTTTGTGTCATCAACGTCGAAGCGACCGGGCAAGTGATCCATCGAATATTCCGCGCGCAAGCTGGTGACGCTATCTTCATACATCACCAGCACATTAAGAATGGTCACACCCGGAGATTCGACTTTCCCGACATGGTGTTTCAAAACTGATTTCTTCACGCATCGGCATCTTAAGACTCCTCTCAAAAAATGCTATCGGTGTAATCACTGATTTCTTATCAGCAAAAAGCTGAGCGAAAATCACACGGACAGCAGACCCGTGTTTCGCGGGCTGATTGCGTATCCATAGCGGATAATCTCACCCTGCTGAAAAACAATCGCGCCGGCAGGGCTGGATGAAAGCCCCGCCGCCGCAACGACCTCATGGACGATTCTGGAAATCTGCCTCCGGGCGGATTAAATCATGCCCTGTGCGACAACCCAACGAACAGCATGCTGGATGAGTTCCGCCCCGGTCTTCAGGTTGAGCTTCTCCTTGGCATGCAGGCGGTGCGTCTCGACCGTTTTGCCGCTGATCTGGAGGCGTTGACCGATTTCGTTGGTGGAGAGCGATTGCCCCAACAGCCTGAAAACCTCAAACTCGCGATCAGTCAGCGCGCTGAGGAGCCTCGCCTCTCTGCCGGGTTTGGACTTGGAAAGAAGATTCAGAATACTGGCGGACACGCTGTTGCTGACATAGACCTCGCCTTGCAAAACGCAGCGAATCGCGGCAAGCAGTTTTTCCCCGCCCTCACTTTTCATGATGTAGCCGCGCCCGCCAACGTGCAGCACCCGCTCGGCGTAAATGCTCTCGTCATGCATGGACAATATCAGCACGGGAATAGCAGGATATAGCACCTGCATGTCCTTGATAAATTCCAGCCCGCTCTTGCCCGGCATGCTGATGTCAGCCAAAACCAAATCAGGCAACGGCAGCTTAATCGCCGCAAAGGCTTGCCGGACGTTTTCCACTTCGCAATACACCTGCAAATCCGCCTCGCGGGATATCAACTGGGCGAGGCCATAGCGCGTCATCGGATGATCATCCATGAGCAGTATCTTTTTCCGCGGTATGACCGGCTGAATGCGGCTTTTAGTTTTCATATTATTCCCTCCCAGTTGCCAGACGCAGCCCATTGCTGACGGTGCAAACCAGCGTTACTTTTTTCTTCGCATCACGTTTCACAACCAACGACCCGCCGATGATTCCGGCGCGATATTGCATGATGCGCAGGCCCATGCCAGTCCGATTGGACCGACTTCTGGGGAGTGCGACGCCGTTGTTGCTCACTTTCAGAACAACTCCCCCATCTTTCGCCGCCAACCCGATATCAATGCGCCGCGCCTTGCCATGTTTGATGGCGTTGCTCACGGCCTCCTGCGCAATCCGATAAAGATGGATGCTTACCGTGTCGTCGGTCACCCGGATGGCTTTCCTGCAATTAAAGCGGCAATCGATTTGAAACACCGTCCTGATGCGCTCGGCCAGTTCCCGAAAAGCGTTCATCAAACCCTCATCCTCCAAACGGACCGGGGAAAGCCCATGAGCCAACTCCCGGGTCTTGTGCATCGCCACCCGCACCATGCGGGCAATCTCCTGCGCCTGGACAGCCTCGTGACGAGAATTCGCAGCCAGCGCGCTACGCAATGTTTGAGTGAGAAACTCTATGCCTGCCAGTTGCTGGCACAAATCGTCATGGAGATCCTGCCCCAACCGCCGTTGCTCCCTCTCGCTGATGGACAGAATCTCCACCTCCAACTCCACCCGCCGGGTGATGTCGCGCACAAACCAACGCGTATGAATCAACCTGCCCTTCTCCCAAAGCCCGTTGGCGTCAATCAGCACATGCTTGATGCCGCCATTCTTTTGCCGGAGGCGCGCCCGACAGTTCTGCACTGTCTCCTTTTTCGCCAACCGGTGACGAATGCTTTTGATAATGCCGGAGTCCAAATAGAATTGAGAGACAGGTCGCCCCAAAACCTCATCAAGCCTGCGATCTAACAGCTTCAGTTCCGCTTGATTGACCCGCACGATGCGCCCATCCGGCCCCGCCCAGAACAGCCCCAGCGGCGACTCTGTAAAAAAGTCCGCGAGTTCCTGCTCGTTTTTTCGCAGCGCATCCTCCGCCCGTTTGCGTGGAGTGATATCGTGGACGATTACCTGCTCGCCCTGCTGTTCGCCCCATTGGACCGGCACCGCGGTGACCTCCACATCCAACGGGGTTCCATCCAGCCGCAAAAATTTTTCCTGAACCGAGACCGAGGCGGACTTGGAAGTGATCCGTTGGGCGAAGATTTTCCGGAAGTCGGGATGGACAAAATCCGTGACCGGCTGGCCCAGGATTTGTTCGGGCTGCCTGGCCCCGAACAGCTTCAGCGCCGCCGGGTTGAGGTAGGCAAACCGGTTTTCAGATCCGATAAAAATTGCAACAGGCGCACATTCCACCAAATAGCGATACCGTTCTTCGCTGGCCATCAACCGCTCCTCGGCCCGCCTGCGCAAAGTGATGTCGCGGGCCACCCCGACAATGCGATAAACGCTGCCAGCCTGATTACACACCACGGCACCGCTGTCCCCAATCCACCGGATAGAGCCGTCAGGCAGCACAATCCGGTATTCCTCGTGAAAACTTTTCCGCCGGACAACCTGCTTGAACGCCGCAGCCACCCGCTTGCGATCCTCCGGGTGAACCGTGTCCAGCCAAGATTGAGTCCGGTCATAGCGGCTCTTGCAAGTGCGCCCCCAGATGTTCTCGTAAGCGGGGCTGACATAAAGCGTGTGCAACGTAATGGCATCCAGCATCCAGAAAACCTCATCAACGTTCTCCGCCATCTGCCGTAACCGCTCCTCGCTTTCCTGTAGGATGGCGTTGGAAACCTTCCGTTCCGAAATATCACGGACAATGCCGATGACACCCACGATTTCGCCTTTGGAATTGCGGAGCGGGGCGCTTGTATCTGAAACCCAAGCCGAGCGACCCGTCTTGGGCATCCTGAAAAAAAACTCAAACGGGGAAGTGCTTTCTCCCGCCAGCGCTTTTTTCAGCTGGGTAATCATTCCCGTCTCGCGCAAGAATGGAAAAACCTCCGCCGGATATTTGCCAATGACTTCGGCGGCGGCGACGCCTGTCAATTGCTCCATGAATGGATTCCAAACCTGAAACTTCAGATCCGAGCCGTAAACAATGATGCCCTCCTTCGCGCTGGCAACTATCTGCCGGTTGAATTGGCTCGACTCCACCACCGCATCTTCAGTCCTCCGGCGTTCCGTAATATCGCTGAACGCCATTAAGCAAGACTCCCCATCACGCCGTCCATTGCGGACATGAACACAATCCACTTCAGCAGTAAATCCGGAACTATTATTCCGCCGCATCTCCAGCCGACAACCCTGTTTGACTTCGGTAGCCAAAACCCGCCTCCGAAGCTGGCGAAAAATGCCTAGAGATTCGGGAGCGATGAAGGCTGTAATCTTTTTTGAAATCAGCCGCTCGCGACTGATGCCCATCAGATTCATGGCAGTCTGATTGGCCTCCACAATCACCCCGGTGATTGTAAGTGTCAGAAGGCCGACGGGTGTGAACGCATTAAGGCTGGCATACCGGTGGCGTGAATCTTCCAATTCAAGTTGAACTTGGTGTAGCCGGCAATTCTGCGTCTCCAGCTCAATCTCGCGGCTTTGTAGATCCCGAACCAGCCGACGGATGTCATCAACAGACATTTTCTCAATCTCCCGCCGTGATTTCCCGGGAGACTTCCCCACCCGACGCCGCAGCCTGTTGAACTGCACAATCTGCCCGGGTCTATTTATCGCAGTGATCATCTGCTTGCTTCCGGTTTAAAACCATCGCTCAACCGCTCTGCTTGTGACAACTACGCGGAACTCTCCGACCCCTGGTTTTCCCAAGTTGAACCCCTCGCACAACCAATAATAAACCACTTCCGCTTCCCTATGACTTGACGGCATCAAACGCCATAAAGAAAACAAAGTCACGTCAATTTTTTGCCGCCGGGCGGGTGACAGACATTTGTGTTTCCGCTCTGTTATCAGTGAAGCTGCACTCAAAATGGCCATGTAAAACTTCCAAGGAAAAAGCAAACCATGCGAACCAACGAGACTCTAAATTCGGCAACCCCCAATTTTTACCTGTAGATACAACTGCGCGGAATCCGCGTGGAAATTGACATCGCCATCGCCCGCCACTGGACAACTATTTTTCTGCTTGGGGCCGGACGAGGTGCAGTTTGAGAAGGACTTCGAGAAGTATTGCGGCGACGGACACTGCTGTATTGGCTTTAGCAGCGTCACCTCGGCGCGGCTTGTGACGCTGCGGTTGCTCAACGTCGACCCGGGCGATGAAGTCATCACCATGCCACACACCTTTGTCGCCACCAAGATGCCAGTGGCGTTCTCAACTCGCCCGTCGGCTGCCTGTCCCTTAACTGGACAAGTGCAACTCGGGCTTATGATTGGCTGACTCGGATGTGATTTTGCCCATCAAGTTGCACTATTTTTAGAAGCCATAGTGCTTCAATATGTTGGAGTTTTTTTCACGCATTTCCGATGACTAGCTTTTGCCGAAGCTCCGCCCAACGTAAAAATATCGCCATTCTTCTTTGATTTACAGGCCGCTTGGCGCCAGCTACTACGGTAAAAGACCTAAGCCTTCATCCCGCCCCGCCCTCTTCTTCTGCCAGGATTGGCAATGCTTCTGCTAAATGCCACGGTATGCCGTTAAGAAAGCAAAACGCCCGGAACATATACGCTCAATGCCGAAAGCAATTTGGTGGAATCGTTGCGTTTTGGATGTTGGTTTGCGCTGTCGCCAGCGCCAGCCAGAATGTTTCGCTCGGATGGCGACCTGACGCTGCGGGCGTGGCGGGCTACTACATATATGCCGGAGTCACAAGCGGCAGTTATTTCACTAAAACGGATGTCGGCACAAACAATGTGGCTACCATCTCCGCCTTGAATGAGGGGCAGACCAACTACTTCACGGTTACAGCTTACAACCAGGCGGGAATTGAAAGTGCGCCTGCCGCAGAGATTGCGTATATCGTTCCCGGGGTGCTTCGCCTCTTGCCTAAAGCCACTTCCAGCGACCCGACAACCTTGGCATTGCCTGTCGCCCCGGGACATTGGTATGAGCTGCAGGCATCATCGGACTTGAAATCCTGGAGCACGATTTACCAGACTCAACCGGCCACTTCAAACGCATGGACGCAAATCAGCGACCCACAATCCGGCCTGTATTCCAGCCGCTACTACCGCCTAGTTTTGCATTGAAGGATTTGGCCGCGGTTTGCGCGGCCTTGGGAACAGTGGATTTGAAACCTCAGTCTTCTTGATGCAACCAGTTTAAAACCAGGAAAACTTTTCCGGCACATATACAATGTCGGAGGGCTTCAAATAGAAGGGTTCAATCGCTACTCCTCGCAACACATCTTTCAAATTCAGAGTGTAATGCTTTGCCCGCTCCCCCTCATATCGGATTACAGCGACGGCTTTCAGGTTGGCGGTGGCATGGTTGATTCCTCCAGCTTCCATTATGGCTTCGAGGGCCGAAATTGGGCGGCTGGACAATATTTTTCCAGGGTGAAGCACCGATCCGGTCACATAAACAGGGAATGAAGCCGACACTACCGTCACCGTGACTTCCTTGGACACCAACTGCGACGCATAGCGGCTGATTAATTCCTTTTCGATATCACCGGTAGCCATTCCAGCGACCTTTAATTCACCAATCAAGGGTAGAGCAATCTTGCCGTCTCTCTGGATTTGCTGAGTTGTGTTAAGATTCGCTGCACCCGGAAAAGTGATGTTTAGAACATCCCCCTCACGCAAACTGAAAATTGCCGCAGAGTTGCCAGCCGCACCCGGAACACCTTGGGTCAGCGGGGACTGCGTTTCGCAACCAGTGAAGGCGAGCAACAATGCAACACCCATCACCCTCGGTTTGTTCCCAAAGATCGTAGGCAAGAACACCCCCCGGATTTTTGATGAATTCCTCCGTGTTACAGCGCTATTATTTTCATTTTTCATCTGCTGCCTCCTTTGCTTTTGTTTGTTGGTTTGAACTGGAACTCTGAAAATAACCCGAAGATCGCCTGACACCCGCCCACGCCAATGACCATCAAAACTGGTATCCGACTTCGATTCCTATCTGGGTGGCCGAGTATGTATACCCTGATTGAGAGGATGAATTGTCGCTAATCTGATAGAACACGGCGACGTTTGCTCGTTTCAAGAACGCGCAGCTCAACCTGACACTGAAAGAATATATCTCATCCTTGCGGCCGGCAGAGCCTCCGCCCGCCGCGCTATATGTGATGTCATGATACTCGCCACCCAAATCAAGGTGTAATCGCTTGAGCAAACGTTGATTCAACCTGATGCCGAAAGCGGTGCTTTCTGTAATTTGATTTTGAGCGGCGACGACAATCGTGGACGGTGACACAGCATGATCCACGTTAAGCGAAAGCCGCGTTGTCTCGAAGGGCTGATATTGAACCCGCACCCCGGCAACCGGACTTATAAGGTCACTGACGCCACCCATAAGAAACTGCCGGTTTTCCACCCCACCGTGAACCTCAAAGCCGATCTTGTCGGTCACCCGCCAATTGATCCTGCCCTGCAATTGTTCATAAGCCATGTCCGAACCCGTCTCCACAGCGACATAGCCGAAGCCCGCGCCTATACCGGCATGCAAGCCCCGGCCAAACTGATAATTCAGCCAGTTCAAAGTGGACCATTCCCGAAAACTATTAAATCCGCTTGATGACACGAATCTCTGGTTGAGCGCCAAATCCGCCGACATCTTGCTGTTGAAACGATACGAAGCATTAAGACCCGTCGAATATATTTCCTGGTCCGTCTGCATGCCGGTTTCAACCAAAGGCGCGGAGGACATCTCAACTCTTTGCACCAGACCCAGCACCCAATCTTCATAGGTAGTTCCACCAGTCAACGTGACGCTGTGGTCCAGCGTGTCCTGAAACTTGCTGTTAGAAAAAAACCGCCAAGTCGGCGTGTAATCCAGAGTCCAATGCCGCCCGATCTCGAACAGCAGCCCCGGCGAGAATTCATAGATCGCGGTAGCAACGTGGTTCGTCCCCGCTGCGGGGATTCCACTGCCCTCGGTGAACCGATAAAAAAGATGCGGCCGCATGACCACCGTCCCCCAGTGGAACGGCGAAATCTGCGCCTCCCGTTCCGCAGCATAACCAGTCGGCAAAAACACCATCCCATTCGTTTCAAATTGCTGCATCGAGGCAGGCGTCAACAGAATCTCCGGGCGGGGCATGAACACCTCTTGAGCTTTTGCCGGGCGCTCATACACAAGACAGCCCAGCACGGCTGCTTGGAACAATGTTTTCAGCCCCCGGCTTGCTCCCGCTGCACCGTGCCGGCGTTGCAGTGTTATGTTGAGGGATTTTGTCATAATATTCTCCTTCATGGGCGCGGACCAGCGCCGCCTCAATGCTGGGCCAATACCGCCCCCGCTGCCAGTCCCCGCCAGTGGCACAACGCCTCCTCCAACGCCTCCTGCACCGGGCGGATTTCCACACCGGCAGCCTGCAACTTTGATTCGTCAAGAATGCAGTGCGAGCGATTCGCCCTCGTGCCGCTCCGATGAAACTCCTCGTCATCTTTCCAGAACTGGAAACGCCGTTCCGGCTTGTGAATTCGTCCGAACATTTCGGCCACCTGGCGCGTGGTGACAGCACCGGGATTGACGATGTTATAGATCCCGAACGGCGACTGGCGCTCCCAGAGATTCAGGCAGGCGCGCACGAAATCAGCGGCATGTGTATATGAGTCCACACTGTCATAAACCTTCCGTGACTGCTGGATTTGCCAGAGCAGATTTCTCGATTCCTCCCGTTCGTCAAACAGGATTCCAGGGCGCCAGACATACACAGCACCGAGTCCTCGGATCAACTCTTCCGCCAAAGCCTTGGTCCCACTGTAAAAATTATGCGGCTCACAACGAAACGAAAAATTCGGCTCATCCCATTCCGTAAAACCGAAAAAACATTCTGGACGCACCGCAAACAGCCGACGCAAGTCCGGCCGATCAAGGTTTTTTTCGATGCGTATCCGCCCGTCCACAATCACCTTCGCCCCCGAATAAATCGCCCCCGAAGACACGTGCCCCCAAGGCGTATTCGTCATCAGGCAGACGCGGGCGATGGTCTGCGGAAGAATTGCATTGGCCGAGAGCGTTTCATTCCGGGCGAGTTCACAGTCATCCAGATCAGGATTCCCGGCGTAACCCGCAGCATTGATGATAAACGCTGGTCGCACCCTCCGAACATAATCAAACAACAGGTTGAAGTTTGTATAATCAATCGCCCTGCGCGAAAGCGGAATACTCTCGTATCCGCGCCGGTGCAACTCGCTGCCAAAGGCCTGACCGACGTAACCGCTTGCTCCCAATAAAAGAATCATGCGAGATATGAGTTGAGCTGTATTGCGCCGCTGCAAAACAATGTTCCGGCCAAAGCCGGCAACCTCCCGTAACCCGAACAAGCGCGCACCCCTAGCCACCGAGGTTCGCCGTCTCCAACCGAAAAAACCTGATTACTCCCCGGACTGCCTGCGGGAATCGTGCGAGCGGAATCAGTCTGCAAAGTGATTTAAGTGAATACCCCCCCACCCACACTGTAATCAGCGCGCCAATGCTCACCGCCGCCGGCCGCGGCAGGACATACCAGACCCCAAACACAGCGGTCACTACCGGCACAAGGAACAGCGCCAACTGCCGGTTCGCCGCCGACCACCGGAAACCACTCACCCGGCGAACAACCACACAGATGCCAAGCCCATACACCACATACAACCCGAAGAACGCCACCCCCGTCCCCGCCAGACCAAAAGTCCCGATGCTCAACCAAGTCATCCCGACAAAAACCAGATTGCTCACCAACTCGGTCCAAAAGAAAAGATTCCGCTCACCCTTTGCGAGGAGGATGAACCCCATCGGCCAACACGCCACCCGCAACATCATGCCCAAGCAGATCCACCTCAAAATCTCGCCCGCCGCCGCGAATTCAGCCGAATAGAACAACTGAATCACCAGCGGCGCGAAGGTAAGTGTCGCCACCACCCCCGGGCCGGCCAGCAACAGCCCGACTTCCGCCTGCTCGTTCACAAGACGGTTACACTCCACATCATTGTCCGCCACCGCTGTCAGCCGCGGATAGAAATCCGCACCCATCGCCTGCAAGATGAACGCGATGTAGAGGCCGCCCAATGCCCAAGCCGCCTGAAAACACCCCGCCGCCTCAAGATTGAACTCGCGCAACACCATGACGCGAATCAGATACGCCGCCCCCAACGTCATGAGACTGCTCGCCATGAATACCGCACCCAGCTTCAAGAGCGTGGAGGACTCTTCAAGCGTCTGCCGCCAGGCGATGACCACCCGCTCCAACTTAATTTTCCGCGCATACCACCAAGATGTCAGAATCCCCATGCCCGCCACGCACACCAGCGAAGGCACAATCCCGCGCTCACGATAAAAATAAATGATAAGAACGCCGAACACTGTCCCGTAAAACGCCCCCAGAACGCTCATGCGAGCAAGATCCGCAATCCGGCGCATGCCCTGCACCAAAGCGCCCTGTGCCGCAGAAATATCACCCAAAAAAACCGCCACCGCGAGCAACGCCACCGCCCCGGCATGCCCGCCATCACCAAATGTCAGCCGTGAGATTGGCCCGCTGAAGATTAACAACAGCAGCGCCCCCAATGCGCCCGTCACATAAGCAACACGCCGCAGTGTAGTCACCGTTCGGGCAATGCGCTGGGCGTCGCCAGTGCCGACAGCCGCCGCGATCTGTCGCACGCCACTGTTGTTCAACCCCACGCCAGCAATCGTTCGGGTCAGATCGTAAACTGAGCCGAAGAGCCCCAGCAACCCGACCCCCGCCGGCCCCAACAGCAAAGCCAACGCCTTTGTCCGGACAATCCCGAACCCAATGTTCAGCACCGAGGAACTGCCAATCAGCACCGAGGACTTCAGGATTTGTCCGTAGGAATTTTGACTGTTGTTGTTCACATCACAGCCAGTTTGTTCCTTTGTTGACCGCTGAACGGAAAAGCCACCGGTGAACCGAGGGCTTGAGCCGCCCCGTTTAGTTCACGGATCACATTACCCACCTGCCCCGCCGCAAGATGCGGCCCCATCGGCAGGCTCAATACGGTTTCGGATAACTGTTCCGCGATTGGAAACGCGCCGCGCCCCCAGTGTCCGTCTGCATACGCGCCTGCGCGATGCGGAGTCACCGGGTAATGAATCAACGTCCCGATACCGGCCTCGCCGAGTCTTTGCTGCAACGCATCCCTCTCATGATGGCGAATCACAAAGAGATGCCAGACAGGCTCGGCCCACTCCGGCACAAATGGTCGCATCAGGTCTGTGGCGGCATCCAATCCGGCCATATACCGGGCCGCAATGGCTTGTCGCCGCGAGTTCCACTCGTCCAACTTCCGCAATTTCACGCGCAGAAACGCGGCTTGTAATTCATCCACCCGCGAGTTGAACCCCTTGACTTCGTGGAAGTATTTTTTCTTCGACCCATAGTTGCGCAAAGTGCGGACACGGTCGGCCAATCCAGGATCGTTCGTCGTCACCGCCCCGGCATCGCTGAATGCGCCCAGGTTTTTTCCGGGATAAAAACTGAAGCATCCGGCGTCGCCGATGGTGCCGGCCTTACGCCCTTTGTAAGTCGCGCCGTGTGCCTGGCAGGCGTCTTCGATGACGGCCACTTTGTGGCGTCGGGCGATCTCCATAATGGGATCCATGTCG
>JANMJO010000113.1:0-2098 GCA_031371425.1 Verrucomicrobiales bacterium
ATCAAAATCTTTTTTGCACGGACGCCGTCGGCGAGCTTGATGGCGCGGACGGGGTTGCGGTCGAGAAAACCTTCCACCGCCTTGCACGTCTCCGAATCGCTCGACCCGCCGTAGTGCGACTTGAGCTTGAAGCCATTGAAGATTGGCGGATTGTGGCTGGCCGTGATCATCACGCCGCCGACGGCGCGGAGTTGTTTCACTGCGAAGGAGACCGACGGCGTGGGCGTCGGCTCGGGCGTGAGGATGACTTGGAATCCGTTCCCGGCGAAAACTTCCGCCGTGGTCTGCGCGAACTTATCCGAGAAAAACCGACGGTCGTAGCCGACGACAACCTTGGGCTGACGCCCGAAGATTTCGGATTTCGGATTTCGGATTTCGGATTGCCAATAGTCGGCGGTCGCCTGCGCCACACGCGCGACGTTTTCAAACGTGAAGTCTTCCGCGATGACCGCGCGCCAGCCGTCCGTTCCGAATTTGATCTGCGACATAAATAATTATTTTCGGAGCAGAAACAGTCCGACGATGGCGAAGGTAATTCCCAGCAACCGTGAGACGGAAGGCGGTTCTTTGAAAAAGAAAATTCCAGCGACAGCCATCAACGCCGCGCCACCGGCCAGAATCATCGGCACGGCAGAAAGCGGCCCGCCCTTTTGGAACAGCAGAAAGAAAACAATCGTGCCGACGCCGACGCAGATTCCCGTGAGCACGGAATAGAAAACTCCGGGGGCGCTCGCGGTCTGATTCCATTGCCCGCCAAATTTGAGCCACGCGAGATAAACCAAAATCGTCAGCGCCGCCGTGGCTTCGACGACGAATCCGCCGAGGCCGTCGCCGATGCGGTCAGCGGCGAGCTTGGTGAAAATCTGGTGTGCGCCATACAAAACCGCTGCGACCACGGCATACCAAAACCAGTTGCTCATAGATTTGTCTCCTTGCGGCGGGTTCATCTCAAACTTTCAAATCTGCCAGCGACGGGTCGTTGGCATCGGCGACTTTGCGCAACTTTGCGACGGCGGCCTTCATGCTGCGCTGACCGAAAAGCGCCGTGCCGGCCACGAACGTATCCGCGCCCGCCCGCGCGCACTCAGCCACGGTCTGGTTGTTGATGCCGCCATCCACCTGGATGCGATACGAAAGATTTTTTGCGCGCCGCCATTCATCCGCTTGCTGGATTTTTGGCAGGCACTCGTGGATGAACGACTGGCCGCCGAAGCCGGGATTCACAGTCATCACCAGCAGCAAATCAATCTGGTCGAGGAACGGCTCGCAGAGCGCGATGTTCGTGGGCGGGTTCACGGCGAGGCCGACTTTCTTGCCGAGCTTCTTGATCTCCCAGATGAGCGGCGTGACGGCATCGCCGAGTTCGACGTGGATGATGATCTGCTGCGCGCCCGCCTTGGCGAAGGGTTCGAGCAGAATCTTCGGGCGGCTGCACATGAGATGCACGTCGAAGAACATTTTCGTGAGCGGGCGCAACTGCGCGACGACCGCCGGGCCGAAGGAGATGTTCGGCACGAAATGGCCGTCCATGATGTCGAGGTGCAGCCATTCCGCGCCGGACTTGGCGGCGCGGTCCACGTCCTTGGCAAGCTTGCTGAAATCGGTGGCGAGCAATGACGGGGCGATAATCATTTCGGCGAGGATAGAGGATGGAGGGTGGAGGATGGAAGATGGAAAATTGCGACCAGGCTTTGTTGAAAAAGAAAGGGACGGCAACATGCCGTCCCTCCCAAATTCACGCCGTCGCGGGTGCGGGCGTGCCGAGGCCGGGCAGTTTGGGCGGCACGGGCTTGGGCGGGTTCTCCGGCAGCGGCGTGCCGGCGGGCGCGCCGTGCGGCGGCTCCAGGTTCGGCGGCGGCACGGGCGGCGGCGTGAAGGTGCCGGTGCGGACGATTTCCTCGACTTGCGTGCCGTCGAGCGTTTCAAATTCGAGCAGGCCCTTGGCGATAATCTCCAACTGGCTGCGATAGGTTTCGATGACTTCCTTCGCGCGACGGTAGCCTTCGTCAATAATGAGTTTCACCTCGGCGTCAATTTCCTGCGCGGTCTTCTCGCTGTAATCTTTGCTGCGCGCCATTTCGCGGCCGAGGAAGACGTA
>JANMJO010000115.1:0-10129 GCA_031371425.1 Verrucomicrobiales bacterium
CAGTCGGCTGGTCCCCACCAACCGCAACGACCCACGCGCCCGCCCCCCCCACCTTTGGCCGGGCGTACCGCCTGCCCACGCCGAGCGAAGCAAGGCGCAATTGCTACCTCGACTGAAATCGGGGAGGCTGGGCAGGCGAGACGCCTGCCCTACTTGTTCGCTGCGATTCCAACAACTGACACGCTCACGGAAAACTTCTTTCAGTTTCATAATTGCTCCAAAGGTTTTCTGTTCCAGACGCCACGCTCAAAGCGCGCATGCCAACTCACTACGGATTTACTGCAAACGGGAATTCAATCGGCGAGCAATCGCCGACCGGACACGACAAGCGAGGGAGAATCAGGCCGCTGGAGGAGCGCGGCCGGGAGCAAGGCGATAAGCAATCGCCGGGAGAGAAACGGAGACAAGCCGGGCTGGTTCAAGCTGGATGGCTTGAGGCGTAGCAGCAACTACAGGTGCGGGCGTGTGGAAGATTAATTTGCCCTGCTCCACCGCCGTGACCGCGCATTGGTGCGTGGGGCTGGCGGCGTCTTTGTGGACGTGCGTGTGAAGATTGGGTAGCGCGGCGAGCGCGAGAAGATTCAGCCAGAGCAGCAACAACAGCCCAGCCACAGGGCGTTTGATCGCGCCGTGACGGAAGCAGGTTGTCCAGCTTTGCTTCATGCTGAAATCAGTTTTACCACAGGCGTCAAGCCAGCCAGCCGCTCGAGGTGTGACTGAAACTACCGCGCGGTAATTCTGCCTGCGGAGCGCAGAGCATTGCTCCGCACGAACCGCAGACTCGCAGATCAATGCTCTGCGCTCCGGTCAAACCACACCCCCACCAGCGTTCTTGCTTTGCTTTGCGTTTCGGGGACTTGGCAGCTAGATTTTCCCCGTGCGAAATTGGCGAAACTTGGCGGCGTTATTTTTGGGACTCGTAGGTTTGTTACAAATGGTTGGCGATCTCACTGGCGTGAAAGCAATCAAAGGGTTGGGCGCAGCATCGGCGGCCTCACCATTCCCAAAAGTTTTTTCAGACGTGAAAGGGCTGGAAACTTTTGCCTCCGAGTTCACACTTTCATTTCAACTCTCCAATGGCACTAAACGTGAATTGCCTATTACCCCCGAACTATATCAACGACTCACCGGCCCATACAACCGCCGCAACGTTTATGGCGCGGCACTGGCCTATGCTCCGCGCATGCCGCAGCCACTCTGGGAAGCGGTATTTTGCTACGGCTTGAAACCCGGCGGTCCGTTGCGACGCGAGTTCGGCATCCCGGACGAAGCCACGAATGTCTCGGTGCGCATAGCAACCAAAACACAGGGGCGACACGACACCTGGACATTGCAACCCGCCTGCACCCGGTGATTACAATTTCAAAATATCAATTCGCCGCGTTCCGCATCATCTTCGGCATGTATCTGTGCCAGCATTTTGCCGGACTGCTGCCGCATGGCGCGGAACTTTTCAGTCGAGAGGGCGTATTGCCAGATTCGCGTTTGAACTTCACGCATGGGCTGCTTCCCAATCCGCTGGAGCATTGGGATTCGCCCGTTTTTATCTCTGCGTTTCTGTGGTCGCTGTTGGGTTTGTCGGCATTGTTCACGTGTGGCATTGGACGTCGGGTTTGCGCGCTGCTGCTTTGGTATGGCTGGGCGTGCTTGTTCAATCGCAATAATCTCATCAGCAATCCTTCCCTGCCTTACGTCGGCTTGCTTTTGTTGTTTTGCGCGTTGTTGCCACCGATGAAGCGGTGGCAATTCCCCACGGCGGTCTTTTGGGTCGCGTGGATTTTGCTGACGGCAGGTTACACGTTCAGCGGCTGTGCAAAACTTTCCAGTCCAAGCTGGCAGGACGGCACGGCGATGTTGCATGTCGTCAACAACCCCCTCGCTCGCCCCGGCATTTTCCGTGACTTGTTCGTTGCTCTGCCGCTTTGGGCAATCAAACTTTCAACTTGGGGATCGCTGGCGCTCGAAGTTTTGTTCCTGCCTTTGTGTCTGTATCGTCGGACGCGGCTTTGGGCGTGGCTGGCCGCAAGTTCAATGCATCTTGGCATTTTGCTGATGATTGATTTCGCCGACTTGAGCTTTGGAATGCTGATGTTCCATTTTTTTGTTTTTGATCCGCGCTGGCTGCCGACGCGCGCCGCCCGGTCTGCGCTCGTATTTTATGATGGCGTATGTGGTTTGTGCGACCGCAGCGTGCAATTTTTTATGGAGGAGGATCGTGGACAGACTTTGCGATTTGCTCCTTTGCAAGGGCAGACCGCGAGTCAGCGCAACGACATCCCTTCAGACTTGCGTAGCCTTGTGTTGGTTGACAATCACGGGACGACCAACGAGAAAGTTTACTTCCGTTCCGATGCCGTCTTGTGCGCACTGGATCGGATGGGTGGGTTTTGGCGCGTTGCTTCGTGGCTGCGCGTCGTGCCGCGTTTCGCACGCGATGCCGTGTATGATGCAATCGCAATCCGACGTTACCAGTGGTTTGGCAAATTCGACGCGTGCCGCCTGCCCTCGCCGGAATCACGCGCCCGGTTTCTGCCCTGAATTATCGATGGTCGCTGCGCACACCGAACGCTTGCTGCAACCGATGCAGGTCGGCAGAAAACTCAAGGGCGGAGATTGTTCAGCGTTGGGAGCGTGCGTATCGCGGAAGGCCAGCAAATCTTCGAACCGATCTTCTCGCCACTCATCAAACCCACATTTTGATTCAAACCGATGTGGGTTCTTGAACGTGCCGAACATCATGTCCCAAATCGGCAGGTCAGCGAAATTTTGCGTGTGATGGCGGTATTGATGGTGAACCCGATGAGATTCCGGTCGCTGCACCAAATAGCCAAGCCATCGTGGAGTGTGGATGTTCCAGTGGTAGAAATATTCCGCCACCGCTGTCAAAAGGGTATAAATCGCCCCAGCTTTCACCGAACAACCCAGCAACAAATAAACAATCGCCGAGCTGAGAATAGAATTGATCGTAATCTCGACCGGGTGTTTGTAAAACGAAGTAAATATTTCAATCCTGCGCGGTGAGTGATGGAATTGATGGCACAACAGCCACCACACTTTTGATTCATGGCGAATCCGATGCCACCAATAGTAGATGAACGTGGAAACGAAATATGCGATTATTCCCTGTGCCCAATCTCCCAAGTGTGCGCTCAAGTGCACCGCCGACCATCTAGCCAGCCAGTGATTCCATGTATAGCCGGCAATGATGATGATGCCCAACTGAATGGCGTTGATCAGTGCAACCCGCGCCCACCAAGCCCGCACACGCGGCAACTCCATCGCCGGCCACAATTTCTCTACGACAATCATTCCGGCAGCAATTGCTAACAACAGCCAGATCATTTGTGGCGGAAGTATAACGACCACCGCTTTGGAAACAAACGATTCTTCTTTGCGCTTTTGGCGGCTTGCCGGTTAGATTCTCGCCGTGCGCAAATACGGCCACGTCATCGCCATCGGCATCCAGAACAACCTCACCTATCGGGTGAACTTCTTGTTCCGGTCGCTGTTCGGGCTGATCCCGCTCATGGCGTCGCTCTCGCTCTGGCGCACGATCTACGCAGGCAAGGACGGCGGCGACGTCGGCGGCTTCTCCTACGCGCAGATGGTTTCGTATTACCTGATGGTCGTCATCGTGGACATGCTCACCGCCGTGTATGAGGACGACTGGCAGATCGCCGCCGACATCAAGGACGGCAACATCAGCCAGTTCCTGCTCAAGCCCATCAACTTCATCGGCTACCGGCTGTCGTTATTCTTCGCGGGAAGAATTATTTATGCGAGCGTCGCGCTGATTCCGGTCGTCGCATTCATCCTGTTTCAGAAAAGTTATTTTGTGTGGCCGGCGGACGCCGCCACGTTTGGCGCGTTCACGCTGTCAGTCATTCTCACCGCGTTGCTGCAATTCTTCACGTCGTTCGCCATGGCGATGCTCGCGTTTTGGGTCACGGAAGTTTCCACGTTCATCTTCATCCTCTACGCGTTCGAGTATCTCGCCAGCGGCCATCTGTTCCCGCTGGATATTTTGCCGCCAGCCATCCTGAACGTGCTCAACTTCACGCCGTTTCCGTATCAACTTTATTTTCCCGTGAGCGTGTATCTCGGCAAAGTCACCGGCACGGCGCTGGTGAACGGCCTCATCATCCAAGCGCTTTGGGTAGTGCTCGCGTTTTACGGTGCGCGCTGGATGTGGACTCGCGGGTTGAAGAAATATTCGGCGGTGGGAGGTTAGGGCGGCTTCGCACTTGAAAACAATCCGCTGCTGCATCAAAGTGTCGTCATGCCAATCACACTGGATCAAATCGTCGAAGAGACCAGCGAAATGCCGGACGACGCGGTCGCGGAGTTGATTGACCGCATCCTGCGGGCGCGGCACGGCGGCGTGGAAGCGTCCGTCGCAAGTGCGTGGAAGACGGAAACCCGACGGCGCATCGCGGAGATTGAGTCGGGCAAAGTCAAGGGCGTGCCGCTGGAGGAATCGCTGGCGCGGGCGCGCAAAATCGCCGGCCTGTGAGACCGCTGGTTCATCCCGAAGCGGACGAGGAACTCGCCGAGGCCATCCGCTATTATTCCGAAATCTCACCTGAACTCGGCGTCCGCTTCTACCGGGAAATGGAGCGCCTGTTGCTCGAAGCCTGCGCCACCCCGGAGCGTTTCTGGAAATTTGACCCACCTGCGCGCCGACATTTGAGCGGTGATTTTCCCTACGCGATCATCTTTCTGGAAAAGCCGGAGCACGTCTGGATTGTAGCGGTGATGCAGATGAAACGGCGTCCCGGTTACTGGCGCGAACGGCTGGGCTGATTTTCGCTGAACGATGAACACCTTGAACCGCTACTTCACCATCTACGCCGCGCTCTGGAAAAACTCCGTTGCGCGCGAACTCGGTTTCAAGGCGAACTTCCTCCTCTGGATCGCCGTCGAAGTGTTGTGGTTCGCCATGCAGCTCGTCTTCATCAGCGTGCTGTATCGCCACACGAACAACATCGGCTCGTGGGGCAAATGGCAGGTCGTGATGCTCATCGGCGCGAGCCATTTCATCCAGCAGGTCTTTCAGGCGTTCTTCCTCGTCAACATGACCAACCTCTCGGAACTCATCCGCACCGGCAAATTCGATTTCTTCCTGCTGCTGCCGGTGAACACCCGCTTCGTTGTGTCGCTGCGGCAGGTGGACCTCGGCAGTTTCGTGAACGCCACGTTCGCGCTTTGCGTCATCGCCTTCGCCGCGCACGAGATGCATTTCACGCCGTCGCTCATGCACGTCGCCGGCTTCCTCGCGCTCTGCGTCGTGGGCATCGCGGTCCATTACTCGCTGATGTTCCTGCTGGCGACGGTGAGTTTCTGGACGGTGCGGGCGCAAGGCATCGTGTGGGCTTACTACAATTTATTTCAGATCGCGCGGCTGCCGGACGAGGCGTTTCGCGGCGTGTTCAAGGCCGTGTTCACCTTCGCGCTGCCGATGCTGCTCGTGGTGAACGTCCCCGTGCGCCTGCTCGCGGACAAACTCACCGACCCGTGGAGCATCGTGCAACTACTCATCATGGGCGTGCTCTGCGCGCTCGCGTCCGAATGGTGGTGGGAGAAATCTTTGAAGCGCTACACCAGCGCAAGTTCGTGAAGACATCCGCAGATTACGCGGATTTCACAGATTGGGTTTCTGCCGGAAAATTCTGCGGCCATCTGCGTAATCTGCGGACTAAACCTTCTTCGTGAGACTCACGCCGAGCTTCAGCAATTTCCGCGCGTCCGCATCCGACTTCGCCTCGGCGTAGATACGCAGGATGGGTTCTGTGCCCGAGCCGCGCAGCATCAGCCATGAACCGTCAGCGGCGATGAACTTCACGCCGTCGGACGACTTCACCTCGACGAGCGGCGAGCGCAGGAGCTTGGCGGGCGGATTGGTCTTGCAGAACTCCATCAGCGCGGCGCGTTTCTCCAGCGGAAACTGCGTATCGATACGGCCGTAGCGGTGCGGGCCGAATTCTTTTTCCAGCTTCGCCAGCAGCTTGTTCACGGAAGCCTTTTCCGTCGCGAGCAGCTCCAGCAGCATCAGTCCGGCGGCGATGCCATCGCGCTCCGGGATGTGGCCGGGGAAGCCGATGCCGCCGCTCTCCTCCGCGCCGAGCAGCACGTTGCCCTTGAGCATCTCGGTGCAGATGTATTTGAAACCCACGTTTGTCTCGACGAACTCCAGCCCGTAGGCCGCGCACATCTTGGCGACCATCGAAGTCGTCGTCATAGCCACCACCACGCGCGGCGCCGGTTGTTGGAGTTCACGCTTTAGCGTGTCCCCGCGCCCACAAGCTAAAGCTTGAACTCCAACCGCGCCGCCACGATTCACCGCGAGATGCCGCAACAGCAGACAAATCAACTGGTGTGTGGAAAGCAGATTGCCGCGCCCATCCATGCCGCCCACGCGGTCGGCATCGCCGTCGGTCACGAGGCAGATGTCGTGCGGATGTTTTTTGAGGAACGCCTGGCTCGCACCGTAATTCTGCACCACCGGCTCGGGATTGATGCCGCCAAACAAGACGTCATGCGCGCCGTTGAGCGTCGTGACCCGGCACGTCGTGCCCGCGAGCAACTGCTCGAAGCAGCCCGCGCCCACGCCGAACAACGCCTCGTGCGCGAACCGCAGCTTCGACTTCGCGATGAGCGGAAAATCCACGAGCTTCTTGAGCGCGGCGTAATGCGCCGGGCGCACGTCGCGTATCAAAATCTTTTTAGCGCGGACGGCGTCGGCGAGCTTGATGGCACGAACGGGGTTGCGGTCGAGAAAACCTTCCACCGCCTTGCACGTCTCCGAATCACTCGACCCGCCGTAGTGCGACTTGAGCTTGAATCCATTGAAGATCGGCGGATTGTGGCTGGCCGTGATCATCACGCCACCGACAGCCTTCTCCTTCTTCACCGCGAACGAGACCGACGGCGTGGACGTCGGCTCGGGCGTGAGGATGACTTGGAAACCGTTCCCGGCGAAAACTTCCGCCGCCGTCTGAGCGAACTTGTCCGAAAAAAACCGCCGGTCGTAGCCGACGATGACTTTGGGCTGACGCCCGAAGATTGCCGATTGCCGATCGGCAATAGCCGATAGCCAATAATCCGCCGTGGCTTGCGCGACGCGCGCGACGTTTTCAAACGTGAAGTCCTCCGCGATGACCGCGCGCCAGCCGTCCGTGCCGAATTTGATCTGTGACATAGGAAATTATTTTCGCAGCAGAAACAAGCCGACGATGGCGAAGGTGATTCCCAGCAACCGCGAGACGGAAGGTGGTTCTTTGAAAAAGAAAATTCCCGCCACCGCCATCAACGCCGCGCCGCCCGCCAAAATCATCGGCACGGCAGACAGCGGCCCGCCCTTTTGGAACAGCAGAAAGAAAACAATCGTGCCGACGCCGACGCAAATCCCCGTCAGCACAGAATAAAAAACTCCGGGCGCGCTGGCGGCCTGATTCCATTGCCCGCCGAACTTCAACCACGCGAGATAAAGCAGAATCGTCAGCGCCGCCGTGCCTTCGACGACGAATCCGCCGAGACCATCGCCGATGCGGTCGGCGGCGAGCTTGGTGAAAATCTGGTGCGCGCCATACAGGATGGCGGCGACAACGGCATACCAAAACCAGTTGCTCATGGATTTGTCTCCTGTGGATGGATTCATTTCAAACCTTCAAATCCGCCAGCGCCGGGTCGTTGGCGTCGGCAACTTTGCGCATCTTGGCCACGGCGGCCTTCATGCTGCGCTGGCCGAAGAGCGCCGTGCCCGCCACGAACGTGTCCGCCCCCGCCCGCGCGCACTCGGCGACGGTCTGGTTGTTGATGCCGCCATCCACCTGGATGCGATACGAAAGATTTTTTCCGCGCCGCCATTCGTCGGCCTGCTGGATTTTCGGCAGGCACTCGTGGATGAACGACTGGCCGCCGAAGCCGGGATTCACCGTCATCACCAGCAGCAAATCAATCTGGTCGAGGAACGGCTCGCAGTGCGCGATGTTCGTGGGCGGGTTCACGGCGAGGCCAACTTTCTTGCCGAGCTTCTTGATCTCCCAGATGAGCGGCGTGACGGCATCGCCAAGTTCGACGTGGATGATAATCTGCTGCGCGCCCGCCCTGGCGAAGGGTTCGAGCAGAATCTTCGGGCGGCTGCACATGAGATGCACGTCGAAGAACATTTTCGTGAGCGGGCGCAACTGCGCGACAACCGCCGGACCGAAGGAGATGTTCGGCACGAAATGGCCGTCCATGATGTCGAGGTGCAGCCATTCCGCGCCGGACTTGGCGGCGCGGTCCACGTCTTTGGCGAGCTTGCTGAAATCGGCGGCGAGCAATGACGGGGCGATAATCATTTCGGCGAGGATAGAGGATGGAGGGTGGAGGATGGAAGATGGAAAATGCATTTCAACGCAAACACCTTCCTCACTTACTCTGCGCTAGCTGTTCATCTCACTGACTTGGGGGCAGGACGGAACGAAATCCAAGATAGTCGAACCTGCCGTCCGGGGAGTCACCATTGCGATTCGCCGTCCGGCAGTAGTACGCGACGTGTCCCCAACCGCCGCCCCGATATACACGAGAGCCGAATGACGCGGGGCCACGCGGATCAGTCTGGGAAGAACTCGTATACACTCCATACGAATCCCAACACCACTCCCACACGTTCCCAGCCATGTCACACAACCCATACCCATTGGCCGCGAAGGAACCCGTCGGACTCGTGGCGGGGGACGTTCCCCCGACACTTCCAATCGAGTTGTAGCCGTTCGGTCCCAAATCGTAGCTGTAGCTCGTCTGCCCATAGTAGTTCGCCTGAGTTTGGGAAATCGTGTCTCCCCACGGAAACCGCTTCCCGGACATTCCGCCCCGCGCCGCCTTCTCCCATTCCGCCTCGGTCGGCAGCCGATACCCGGTGCCCCAATTTACCCAGTTGGTCTGCACATCTACCTGCCCAGTGCGATACCGCGTGGTCAACCCCGCATCCGTATAATACGCCGGCACCCGCCCCTCTTTCTCGCTCCGCGCATTACACCACTTTACCGCATCATACCACGTCATCATCTGCGCCGGATGGTTCGTCGCCTTCCCCTGTCCGCTGTCGCTGAAATCAAAGCTATATCCATAATTCGTCGCCCACTGGTAAACACTATCCCAAAGAGATTTTGTCACCTCATACTTGTCCATGTAAAATGCCGAGACGTAAACCGAGTGCAATGGAATTGCGGCACTATCGTAATCCAAGCTCGCCCCCATCGTAAAGCTGCCGGCGGGGATGAAGGCCATGCCGACAGGTGCCGGATTGGTGGTCCATGCCACGCCGCGCACACGGTAGAACATCGGCACACTCACCTGAATCACCCCGTTTGAACCCACTGTCACCGTTTCCCGTCCAGCCCAATTGGTCTGCCACGGCCCGGACAATGACGCCGCCCATTCCACACTCGCCACGCTGCCCGGCGTCAAGTTGGAGCAGACCAGTTCCCCGTTCTGGCTGAACGAGGTGATTACCGGCGCACCCTGCGCGGGTGAAGACGTAACAATGGTGAATGCCAGCAAGAGGAACGCTTTGAATGTTTTCATATATCAGTATCCCGAAGTTTGCACCATGCCACCCCCATCCCACGCCTTGTCAATCCTGCTTTCAACATCCCGCTTTCGGTTTTGGGAGCAACTGGAAGTGCCACGCAATGCGAAACCCCTGAAAGTTGGAGTTCAAGCTTTAGCTTGTCCCCATCAATCCAACGGCAACCTGACACGCTAAAGCGTGGACTCCAACTCACGCCGTCACGGGCGCGGGCGTGCCGAGGCCGGGCAACTTGGGCGGCACGGGCTTGGGCGGATTTTCCGGCAACGGCGTGCCGGCGGGCGCGCCGTGTGGCGGCTCGATATTCGGCGGCGGCACGGGCGGCGGCGTGAACGTGCCGGTGCGGACGATTTCCTCGACCTGAACGCCGTCGAGCGTTTCAAATTCGAGCAACCCCTTGGCGATGATTTCCAGCTGGCTGCGATAGGTTTCGATGACTTCCTTCGCGCGACGGTAGCCTTCGTCAATAATGAGTTTCACCTCGGCGTCAATTTCCTGCGCGGTCTTCTCGCTGTAATCTTTGCTGCGCGCCATTTCGCGGCCGAGGAAGACGTA
>JANMJO010000131.1:0-4314 GCA_031371425.1 Verrucomicrobiales bacterium
GTGGGCGTAATGCGGCGGGGCGACGCCGAAGGCCTTGAAGAGCGCGATGTGTTTGGCGGTGTTGCTCAAGTGGTCTTCGCCGCGAATGACGTGGGTGATGCCCATCTCCAAATCGTCCACGACGTTGACGAAGTGGAACACGGGCTGGCCGTCGCTGCGC
The DNA here is from genome assembly GCA_031371425.1 of Verrucomicrobiales bacterium. Lineage (GTDB taxonomy): Bacteria > Verrucomicrobiota > Verrucomicrobiia > Limisphaerales > JAFMIX01 > JAFMIX01. Next base: position 161 of record JANMJO010000131.1, read on the forward strand.
ACGATGACGAAGTCGGGGTCGGCTTGCTCGCGGTCGGTGAGCGGGCGGAGGACATCGCCGACGACGAGGTCGGGGATGAGGATAGGCTCGCGGGTCATCTTGAACTTGATGGCGCCTTCGTGTTCGTAGGCGAGGCCGCGCGTGAGCAGGGCTTCGACGCGGGCGAGGTAGTTGGCTTTGCGCTGCGATTGGAAATAGGGGCCGCGGTCGCCTTTGCTTGGGCCGGTGGCGTCACCGGTGATGGGGCCTTCGTCCCAATCGAGGCCGAGCCAGCGGAGGCCGTTGAGGATGACGTCCACGGCTTCCTGCGAATTGCGAGCGGCGTCGGTGTCCTCGATGCGGAGGACGAATGTGCCGCCGGTGTGGCGCGCGTAGAGCCAGTTGAACAGCGCGGTGCGCGCGCCGCCGATGTGGAGGTAGCCGGTGGGTGAAGGGGCGAATCGGACGCGTGGTTTCATAAAAGTATCTGCCACAGATGAACACAGATTCCCGCAGATGAAAAATAAAAAAACTTTCCGCAAAACCGGAAAGCCAGCCTGCCGGCTCACGGTTCAGAACGCGGACGGTCGAAGCCGGGCGGAATGACGGGGACATCGGTGCGGCCCGCTTCAAGAGGGGGCGGCACGGGCGGCGTGGGCGGAGGCGGGATGAAGCCAGCGGGCAAATTGCCGGCGACAGAGTTGCGTGGAGTATTTGTGGCAGGAACAGCGGCGTCGCCGGAGTTCGGCCCGACCAACGGCCCCGGTTGCAATCGTCCGCCCGCAGGTCTCGCGGCGTTGTTCGGGGTGTTTGTTGTGGGATGAGTCGTCCGGCCAGATGCGGCGGTGGCGTTGACTTGTGTGCGGGTGATGGCCGGGGCGGAATTTCTGCCGGAGTCGGACGGCGGGCGTTCCGCGCCGCGCCGGGAGAGCAGGGCGATGAGCATCGCGATGAGCAGGACGGCCAGGATGTATCTGCGTTGTTTCATTTGGTGACGCCGGATGATTCCACGCAAACCTGCCCTGAACCAAGCAAATTTCAACTGCTTGCCGCTGCCGTGCTAATTTGCCGGACGGTCAGAGCGCGCTGTCATCCAGCCGGCGCAATACATCACACAACGCCGCGAGCCGCGGTGTGGAGATTCCAGCCGCACGAGCCTGCCGCAGCGGTTCGAGGAACATGCTCTCCAATTCCAGCGGCTGCCGATGCTCGAAATCAATCAGCGTGGACGCCTTGTAAGCGCCCATCGTGCGCGTGCGCTCGATCTGCTTCTCTGCGAGCGCGGGCGAAACTTTCAGTCCCAGCGCGTTGGCGGCGGCGATGACTTCCAGCATCAGTTCGCGGACGAGATGTTCCCAGCGCGGGTCGCCCAGCAGCGCGTCCGTCGGCAAAACCGGATTCACATTCCGCACTTCGCACTCCGGATTCCGCATTGCCTCATACCCCGCCGCGCCGGCGACGCCGAGGCCGTTGAAGGGAATGTTCCAGACAAGTTTCTCCCAGTGCGTCCGCGCCAGATTGTCGGTGGTTTCGCAGACGATTCCAGCGCGGCAGAACAGCGCGGCCAGCTCGTGCGTGCGCGGCTGTTGCGGGCGGCGGAACTCTCCCATCACGACCTTGCCGTGCGCCTTGTGCTGGATGACGCCCGGTGCGATGCGGTTCAGGCAGACGAAGCAAAGCCCGCCCATGATCTGCTCCGGCGGAAACATCTGCGCGAGTTGCTCCTCGTTGCCAAGGCCGTTTTGCAGAGTGACGATGACCGTGTGCTGGCCGACCAGCGGCGGGAGGAGTTTTTGAAATTGTCCATTCGCGGTCGTCTTCAGGCCGATGAGGACGAGATCGCAGATGCCGATTTCTTCCGGCAGGCGAGCGCAACGGGGACGGACCTGAAACTCGCCTTCGGGGCTGCGGACGGTCACGCCGTTCCGCTGCACGGCATCGTAATCCGAGCGGAGCAGGAAGTGGAGTTCCTCCCCGGCCTTGCAGAGTTTTGCGCCGTAGAAACTGCCGAGCGCGCCGCAGCCGACGATAGCGATCTTCATTCGGTGTGAAAATAAAAAGAGCGCCCTGAAATGCAGGGCGCTCTTGTGTAAAGGTGCGGATTACTTCGCGCCGAGGATTGCGTCCTTGGCGGCCTTGGCGACGCGGAACTTCACGACGCGCTTGGCGGGGATCTGGATGGTTGCGCCGGTGGCCGGGTTGCGGCCCATGCGGGCGGCACGGTTGACAAGCACTAGCTTGCCGAGGCCGGGCAGGGTGAAAGTGTTCTTTGCGTTCTTGTATGCGAGGTCCGCGATGATTTCGAGGATCTCGGTCGCTTGTTTCTTGGAGAGACCGGCCTTCTCGGCGAGCGCGCCGGCGATTTGTGATTTCGATAGTGCTTTAGCCATATTGTGTTTGTTGTTGTTTGTTGTTGTTGTTAGTGCTGCCAGAGTCCTTTGACTTGGCCGTAGTTAAAGCGTTTCAAAAAAACCGCGCAAGGGAAAAATATCAATTCTGCAAAAAACAAAACAGCCCCGACTGCGGTCAGCCGGGGCTGTTTTCAGGCGTGAATCGGTTCAATGCTTGCAGCCGCAGCCGCCGGGTGCGTCGCAGTGGCCTTCATCCAAATCCTCGGCGGTGGGCACGCGGCCTAGCTCCAGCGTCTTGTTGATGGGTTTCTGGATGGAGTGCTGTAGCTCGTGCATCTGCTCCTGCGCTTCCATGAAGTTCTTGGCGACGGGGTTGTTGAGCAACGCCTCGCGCTGCTTCTCGAACTCGGCGATCTCAGCCGGGTCGAGCGCCACGGAGCGCTGCTGTTTTTCCTGCAAGGCCTGACCCCGGTTCACGACGGCCTCGTATTGGGCGCGGGCGATCTCGTCGCTCATGAACGCCTCGATGCGCTGCTGGCAGGCTTGAAATTCGGGCTGGGCCACGAGGGCTTCGCACAGTTCGCGGGTCTTCCGGGTCAGGACGGTTTCTTCAGTCAGAGTTTGCATAATAATGTTTTACTTTCCCGCCGCCGCAACATTCGCGCGGACAGCGAGCGAGAATACACCACAAACTGGCGGTAAATGCAATTTGAATTCTGCGTCCGCATCGCTACTGTGTCCGGCCTTGAACATGAACAAACGCGCCATCATCAAGAAAATCATCGCTGCCCTGACGGACGAACTGGAAATCTATTTTAAGGCCGCGCTCGCCTCGCGCGCCGAGGCCACGCACGAGCAGAGCCGAGCCGAAAGCAAATACGACACGCGCGGGCTGGAAGCCTCCTATCTCGCTCACGGTCAGTCGCGGCAGGCGGCGGACATCGAGTCCGCCATCGCCGCGTTTGAGATGCTCGCCCTCCGGGACTTCAAGCCCGGCGCGCCCGCTGACCTCGGCGCGTTCGTGGAACTGGAGCACGACGGCGAACGGTTGTTCTACTTCATCGGCCCGAAGGCGGGCGGCACGGAAATCGTGCATGACAAAAAAGAAATCCTCGTCATCACCCCACAATCTCCGTTGGGCGGACAGCTCTGCGGCAGGAAATCCGGCGAACTCCTCCAACTCCAACTCGCTGGCGACCGCCGCCAATATCGCGTCGTCGAAGTCCTGTGATTGGGAGCGCCGGCCTCCGGCCCGGCGTGTTGGTTGTGTTGGAGTTCACGCATTAACGTGTGCCCGAACAAGCTGAAGCTTGGACTCCAACGCCGGGTTCGGCACTCCAAACTCTCGATGCTTGCGGAGGAAGGCAGGGTAGCAGGAAGATCTTTCACCTTCCCGGATTTCTCATTCTGAACTGTTAAATCAAACGCGTTGTCGTAGTCTTGGCTCATGGCTGTCCGGTTCAAAGATTACTACCAGTTGCTCGGCGTCGCGCGTAGTGCGAGCGCCGACGAGATCAAGAAGTCCTTCCGCAAGCTCGCGCGGCAATTCCACCCCGACGTCGCCAAGAACAAGAAAGAGGCCGAGGAGAAATTCAAGGAGATCAACGAGGCCTATGAGGTCTTGAGCGACCCCGACAAGCGCAAGAAATACGACGAGCTGGGTGCGGATTGGAAATCTGGCGCGGAATTCCGCCCGCCGCCACACGCGGGCGGCTACGGCCGCACCCAGCAACGACCGGGGCAGGGCGGCGCGGACTTTCAATTCGAGGGCACAGGCTTCAGCGACTTCTTCGAGCAAATGTTCGGCTCGCGCATGCGCGGCGG
>JANMJO010000145.1:0-2446 GCA_031371425.1 Verrucomicrobiales bacterium
ATGTTAGGCGAAGGCATCATCAAAGGCATGGGCGAGACGGCGAGGAATTTCCTCGGCTCTTACGTCAGCAAGGAGCGATTGACCACGGTGCAATATCCGGAGGAGCGGTCGCCGCAATTTCCCAACGCGCGCCAGTTTCCGTTCCTTGTCTATGACGGCGACGATGCGGAGAAAGGTTTGCGCTGCGTCTCTTGCCAGATTTGCGAGAAGGAATGTCCGCCCAAGTGCATCTACATCGTCAAGAGCAAGGACAAGCGCGTGGATTACAAGGGGCAGATGCAGCTTTATCCTACGACGTTCAACATTGACCTCTCGGTCTGCATGAGCTGCCAGATTTGCGTCGAAGTCTGCCCGTTCGAGTCCATCAAAATGGACACCGAATACGAGTTGAGCAACACTGACCGCTTCGGCGGCCTGCTCGTCCGCAAGCAGCAGCTCGCCAAGTCCAACGACCACTACCGCAACATCCATCCGCAAGACGCCGCCGAATCCGACGCCGCACTCGCCGTGGAAGTCGCTAAAGCCCAGGCCAAGGTCAAGGCCGACGCGGAAGCTAAAGCCAAAGCAGCAGCGGCAAAAGCCGCCGCGCCCGCCGCGCCCCAACTCGCAGCCGCTCTCGCGAAATGATCGAAGACCTCGACCAACTTTTCGTGACCCTGAAACATTGGCTGGTCGGCCAGTGCCCGGCAGAATTCCAGATGCTCGCGTCCATCGTTCTCTCCGTCGCGCCGATTCTCATGGTGTTCCCCGGCCTGTTCGCACTCGTGACCGTCATCGAGCGCAAGGGACTTGGCCGCATTCAGAATCGCTACGGCCCGAACCGCGTCGGCCCGTTCGGCTTTCTGCAATTCGCCGCCGACGGCATCAAGGCGCTCATCAAGGAAGACATCGTCCCGCGTCGCGCCGACAAGATCATCCACTTCCTCGCGCCCATCGCTCTCGTGCTGCCTTCCGTCGTCGTCTATGCCGTGCTGCCGTTTGGCCGCAACATGACGCTCACCGAGCTGGACGCCGGCCTGCTGTTCTTCTTCGCCGTCGGCGCGTCCACCGAGCTTTCCGTGTTCATGGCCGGCTGGTCGAGCCGCAATAAATATTCGTTGTTCGGCGCGATGCGCGCCATCGCGCAGATGATCAGCTACGAAATCCCGCTCATCCTCTCCGCCGTCAGCGTCGTGATGCTCACCGGTTCGCTCTCGCTGGTGAAAATCGTGGAAGCGCAGGCGACTTACGGCGGCTGGCTGCCGGACTGGTTCGTGTTCACGCCGTGGGGACTGGCGGGGTTCGTCCTGTTCATGATCGCCGCTTCTGCGGAATCCAACCGCGCTCCGTTCGACTTGCCGGAAGGCGAATCCGAAATCATCGCCGGCTACTACATCGAATACTCCGGCTTCAAATTCGCGCTCTTTTTCCTCGGCGAATACATGGGCCTCTTCGCCATCAGCAGCCTCGGCATCACGCTGTTCCTCGGCGGCTGGCACGCGCCGTTCGCGTGGCTGGAATGGATTCCCTCCTACGTCTGGTTCTTCACCAAGCTTGTCGCGCTCATCTTCCTGTTCATCTGGGTGCGCGGCACGCTGCCGCGATTGCGCCAAGATCAGCTCATGAACTTCGCTTGGAAATTCATGCTCCCGCTCGCGCTCATCAACCTCGTCACCGCCGGCCTCTGGCACTTCATCGAGCCGGGCTTCGTGCGCTGGTTCGTGTGCAGCCTGATGGTCGTCGGGCCGTATTGCCTGCTGGGGCGCGCCCTCGTCGGCAAAGACAAATCCACCAAACGCGTCTATCGCTTCGCCGATTAACATGCCGCTCACTTTCACCATCATCGCCATTGTGACCATCGCCGCCGCCGTGGCCGCGTTGAGCCTGCGCAATCTTGTCCATTGCGCGCTCGCGCTGTCCCTGTCATTCGTCGGGCTGGCAGTCGTCTATCTGCAACTCGGCGCGCAATTCGTCGGCTTCGCGCAAGTGCTCGTCTATGTCGGCGCGGTTTCCATCCTCGTCGTGTTTGCGATTCTGCTCACGCGCAACGACCAGCCCACCGACCCACTGTTCTCCAAAGACACCCTCGCCAGCATCGGCGTCACCGTTGCCGTGCTGGGCGTCTTGGTCTGGGCCATCGCGAAAAGTTCCGTCACCAGCAAAACCTTACCGCCGATGCCCGCCGCCACCGTCAAGCAGATCGGCGATGCGCTCATGACTCAGTTCGTCCTGCCGCTGGAAGTCATGGGCCTGCTGCTCACCGCCGCGCTCATCGGCGCGGTGATTATTGCGATGCGCAACGGCGAGGGAAAATCAAAGTGAAGCACCAACTTGAAATGAAGCACCAACCTCCAACATCCACCATCCAGAGAAGCACCAAGCTCCAAGCTTCAAGCTGTGTGTTTGCGGGTAGGGCGCGTCACTCCGTGCGCGCCGCGCTTGGATTGCAACGGAACGGCGCGCACGG
>JANMJO010000313.1:0-8109 GCA_031371425.1 Verrucomicrobiales bacterium
GCGCGGGCGAAGCCTTTGATGATGTCGGTGAAGACGTGCGGCTCAAGTTTGCCCGTGCCGAGGTAATCGAGGAAGAAGAGCGGCTCCGCGCCGAGCACGGCGATGTCGTTGACGCAATGGTTCACGAGGTCCGCGCCAATGGTGTCGTGCTTGTCCATCGTGAAGGCGATCTTGAGCTTCGTGCCCACGCCGTCCACGCTGCTGACGAGGATAGGCTCGCGGTATTTCTTCAAATCGAGTTGGAACAAGCCGCCGAAGCCACCGACCTTGCCGAGAACTTCGCGGCGGTGCGTACTGGCGAGCAATTGCGGGAGCGTGGCTTTGACTTTGTTACCGAGATCAATATCAACACCGGCGGCGGCGTAAGCTTTTTGTTTCATGCGGCGGAGATTAAACCGGCAACAAGGTTGGAGTTCAAGCTTCAGCTTGTCGGCTTCAGCTTGTCGGCCAATAAAAACTTTGCACCGGAAACGATTTGCGCTCTTAATACGTTTATGCGCGGACGGACAATTCTCATTGTATCCATCGGCTTGAACCTGGTGCTGGTCGCCGCGTGGTGTTTCAACGCGAAACAGGTTGCCCCCAAGGTCGCTTCTACCATCGCCCCTCACGCGCGCAGCAGCTCCAACCAAGCCAAGTCCGCCCTGCTCTACCGCAAGCAGTTTTTCTCCTGGAGCGAGATCGAATCCGACGACTACGAGAAATACATCACCAACCTCCGCGCCATCGGCTGCCCGGAGCAGACCATCCGCGACATCATCCTCGCCGATGTGAACAAGCTCTACGACGAGCGCAAATCTGCGGAAGACCAGACGCCGGAGCATTTCAAGGTGCTCGAAGCCGAGCGCCGCGCGTTGCTCGCGCAACTGCTCGGCGCGGACTGGGACGCGGTGGAGCGCAATGCCGGCTTTGCCTTCAGCCGCGTGGCCTTCACCGATCCGCTGCTGAATAATTTGCCCGCCGAAATCCGCGCCAAGGTGCAGGAAATCCTCCAGCGCTGGTCGCAGCAAGCCGTCACCGACGACCGCGCCGCCGCCGTGCTCGAACAAAAAATGCGCCTCGAACTTGCCGGCATCCTCTCGCCCGCGCAACTGGATGAACTGCTCTCGCGCTATTCCGCCAACGCCGTCAGCCTGAACAACCGGCTGGCTGAATTGAAATTCTTCAAGACCACACCGCAGGAATTCCGCGCCCTCTTCCGCGCCACCGACGCCTTCGACCTGCAACTCCGACTCCTCGGCAGCGCCAACGATTCCGCTACGCAGGCGCAGCGCCGCGCCATCGAGCAGCAGCGCGAAACCGCCATCAAGGGCGCCCTCGGCGCGGCGCGCTACTCCGAATATGTGCGCCTCCAAGACCCCGGATTCCGCGATGCCGTGGAAGCCACGCTCGCCGACGGCGGCACGGCGGAAACCGTGCGAGCGATTTACGCGGTGAACCAGGAAGTCGCCGTGCAGCAGGCGATCATCGCCGCGAACACGAACCTGACCGACTTGCAGAAGAAGATTGAGCTGAAGAAAATTGAACTCGCGCAGCTCCAAGCGCAGGCGTTGGCCACCGGCCAATCGCAGCCCGAACCGCAGCCCGCGCCGCAGGCGACGCTCGGCACGCGCCAGCACATCCTTCGCCCCGGCGAAAGTTTGCCGAGCCTAGCTTACACGTTCTCCGTAAAAATTGGCGACATCATCGCCGTGAATCCCGGAGTGGATGTCCGCACATTGCGGCCCGGCGACACCATCAACCTCCCCGTCATCCTGCCGCCGCTGCCGCCGCTGCCGGGGCAGTGAACGCGGCGCCCGGTCAGACCACCTCGCGGTAAACGTCGGGATGCGGACGGGAAATCACCACGGCGTTCACGAGCACGCCCGCCTCGGCCAACACGGCGCGACCGGCGGCCACGCTGGCTTGCACGGATGCCACATCGCCGGTCATGGTGCAGAACGCTTTTCCGCCAAGCGCCATTGCCAATCGGACTTCAAGCAACTTCACATCGGCGGCTTTGGCGGCGGCGTCAGCGGCCTTGATCATGGTGGCGACGTTGAAGGATTCGATGATTCCAAGCGCGCCGTTCGGCTCGACGGGCTGCGTGCGTCCGATGGCCTGCACGACGTCGGGATGCAAATTGGCGATGGTGATGCTGTCAATCAGGCAGCCGTTGGCGGCCTCCTCGCCAGCGGCGGTGGCGGCCTCAACGGACGCGGTGTCGCCACCGATGAGCACCATGTATTTGCCGGAGCAGATGGAGCGCGAGAGGAGGATGCGCACGTTGCTGGCCTTGAGCATGGTATCGGCGACGAGAAAGCCGGAGACGATGCTGGAGAGTTCGAGCAGGCCGATTGCTTTGTCGTTCATAATTGTTCGAGGATGATGCGTTGGTCGTTGACTTCGCGGATGGTGCCGGCGAGCGGCGCGTGGAGGATGGCGCCGAGGGCGTTGGTCGCGGGTTCGCCGATGATCTGGCCGGCGGTGACGCGCTCGCCGGGCTGTACTTTCGGCAGGCACGCGGTGCCGGCGCTCTGCTTGAGGAGCAGCACGAGGCGGTTGGGGGAGAGGGTCTGCGCTACCAACGGCGCGGGCAGGTCGTAGGCTTGGACGTGGAGTTTCTTGGTGAGCGATTTGATCGGCACCTTGCGGCCATCGGCCATCGGATGCGGTTTGGGATTCATCGGGCCAGTCCATTTGACTTGGGCTTTGCGCATCTCGGTCTTCGCATCGTCGCAAGCTTCCTTGGGGAACAAATCTTCGGGGCAGGCATACAGAGTGCAGAGTCCGCAAGAGCAGCACATCGCCGCCCACTGGTTGAACTGCGCGGCGCCGGTGGCGGTGAAGGCCAGTGTGCGCATGACTTGGTGGGGTTCGACGGCGTAGCCGAGCAGAAAGCGCGGGCAATACTCGGTGCAATAGCGGCATTGGTCGCAGGCGGACTTGCCGATCTTGGCTTGAACTTTGTTCGGCTTGAGCTTGCGCTCGATGGTGTGGTGGTCGCGCGGAAGTATCACCACGCCGGTGGAGGTCTTGGTCACGGGCGTGTCGAGATCGTCGGTGGTCTGCCCCATCATCAGCCCGCCGAGGCACAGCACAGGGTCGTTCGTCGTGAGGCCGCCGGCTGCGGCGATGCAGTCGCGGAACGTCGTGCCGAGCGGGACGCGGAGCGTCACCGGGTTCTTCACCGCGCCGGCGATGGTGAGCATTTTGTGGGTGACGGGCTTGCCCTCGGCGGCGGCGGCGATGTTGATGAAGGTCTCGACATTGTTCACCACGACGCCGACGGCGATGGGGATGCCGCCGGGCGGGATGAGCTTGCCGGTGACGGTGTAAACGAGGTCGTATTCATCGCCCGCCGGATAATAATCTCCGAGCAGGTGCACGCGGATGTCTGTTCCGGCACACGCGGCGGTGACGGCTTCGACGGCGTGTTTCTTTTTGCCTTTGATGCCGATGACGCCTTCCGTTGCACCCGTAGCAATCATTGCGAGCTGCACGCCTTTGACGAGTTGTGCGGCGTATTCTTCCATGATGACGGCGTCTTTGTGCAGCAGCGGCTCGCACTCCGCGCCGTTGGCGATGACGGTCACGGCCTTGGCCGCGAGTTTGACGTGCGTGGGAAACCCGCCGCCGCCGGCACCGACGACGCCAGCTTGTCTGACTTGCTCTGCGAGGTTCATGGTTGTTGTCATATTCAAGGCTTCCGGCTCGCCGCCGCGACGACGACTTCAATGCCCCGGTCGCGAAGCTGCCCGATTAAATCCGCAGGGGCCAGGCTGTCGGTCACAATTGTGTGGACGGGTTTCAAATCACAAAGCGGCGAGACCGACTGCCGTCCGAACTTGGTGTGGTCAATGCAGAAAATTACTTTCGCCGCTGCACGCATCATGGCGAGCTGGATGTCAATGAGCAGGCCGTGCGAATTCGTCAGCCCATCGAGTGTGATGCCGCCGGCGCTCATGATGGCGACGTCCGCGTGGATTTTTGAGAACGCCTCGACTGCGAGCGGGCCGACGAGCACGCCGAGCCGTGGGTAAATCACGCCGCCGCTCAACACAAGCTCCACCCGCCCCGCGCCGGAGAAGTGGTTCGCTACCGGCAGCGAGTTGGTGACAATCTGCGGTGATTTGTCTTCAAGCTGTTTTGCGACGTGATAAACCGTCGTGCCGGCGTCAATGATTACGCTTTGGTTCGGGCGGATTAGCTCGGCACAGGCGCGACCAATTGCTTCCTTCTCATCAAACTGGTGTGTGTCCCGCGCCGAGAAGGCGAACTCGTCCGTCTTGGGCGTGACGATCCGCGCTCCGCCGTGCGTGCGCTTCAGATTTCCCGCAGCTTCCATTGCCGTGAGATCGCGGCGGACAGTGGAAACAGATGAGCCGACGTGCTTGGCCAAATCCTCCAGTGCCGCAAATTCAACTTCTTGGAGATAACTCTCCAGCCGATGTTTTCGCTCTTCTGCCGTCATTCGAGCAATACTTTGGGAGATATTGGAATCTTTTGCAAGATATTTGTTGACAAATCGCCTGAATCAATCAAAACTTACCGCATTATGGCAGTCGCTGCATCCGCTCCACATCGCGCCGTCGTCGAACACATGGTTCGGCAGGCGGTCTATTCGCGCCTCGGCAAACCCCTGCCGCATGCCGCAGCCGCGCCGAATCCGCTGGTCGTGAACATCAGTGCGCGCCATTGCCACCTCACGCCGGAAGCGGTCGAGGCGTTGTTCGGCAAGGGGCATCAACTCCAAGTCCACAAGTGGCTTTATCAGGAGGGACAGTTCGCCGCGAAAGAAACCGTCACGCTCATCGGCCCGCGCAGCCGCGTCATTTCCAATCTTCGCATCCTCGGCCCGTGCCGCAGCCTCAACCAAGTCGAACTCGCCTACACCGACGCCATCGCGCTGGGATTCGATATTCCGTTGCGGGCATCCGCCAATATCAAAGGCACGCCCGGCGCGATGCTCATGGGGCCGAACGGATTTTTTGAAATGCCCGATGGCGTGATCCGCGCATTGCGGCACGCGCACCTGAGTCCGACCGACGCCGATTTCTACGGCGTGAAACACGGCGACATGATGAAGCTCAAGATTGGCGGCGATTGCGGCATCACCCTCGACAAGATGCTGGCGCGCGTGGACAAGAGTTTCAAACTCGAGGTCCACATTGACACCGACGAAGGCAACGCCTGCAACCTCCAGCCCGACACGTCCGTTGAACTTTTTAAGTGACCACGAATGAACACGAATAAACACGACTGTTTGAGACACGGATTTCACCGATTGGCACGGATTGAATCCGTGTTAATCCGTGCAACCCGTGTCAAAGCCGTTTCGGATTCGTGTTCATTAGTGTCCATTCGTGGTTTGAATTTTGTAACCGTCAATTAACCCCAAAACAGGAGAAAAAAAATGAGTGAAGCAATAGGAATGATCGAAACCAAAGGCTACATCGGCAGCGTGGAAGCCAGTGATGCCATGGTCAAAGCCGCCAACGTCAAGTTGGTCAAAACCATCCCCATCGGCGGCGGCCTCATCACCGTGCTTGCGCAGGGCGATGTCGGCAGCGTGAAAGCCGCCGTGGACGCCGGCACCAAAGCCGCCGCCAAAGTCGGCGAACTCGTCAGCTCACACATCATCGCGCGCCCGCACGATGATTTACTCAAGGCCTTCGCGCCCGAGTTGTATAAAGCCCCCGCGAAGTAACCCATCAACCATCAACCCGAAACTAAAAAATATTATGGCACAACAAGCAGTTGGAATGATTGAATGCAAAGGTCTTTGCGCGCTTATGGAAGCGTGCGACGCCGCGCTCAAAGCCGCTAACGTCACCATGACCGGCTGGGAAAAGGTCGGCAGCGGATACGTCACCGGATTCTTCCGGGGCGATGTCGCCGCAGTCAAGGCCGCCACCGATGCCGGTGCCGCCGCAGCCGCGCAAGTCGGCGCGGTCGTCGCCGTCCAAGTGATCCCCCGTCCGCACGACGACCTGGGAATTCTCGGCAAGTGGCTGCAATGAAGTAGAAGTTAGAAGCGAGTAGATTGAAGTTAGAATCAGCATCAAGAAATTCTAGCTCCTAACTCCTAACTTCTAGCTCCTCCCCAATGAAAATCCTCGTCGCAAATATCGGTAGCACGTCGCTCAAGTGGCGGTTGTTCGACTTCTCGAACAACGCCGAGCGCCTTTTGCACAAAGGCGGCTTCGAGCGCGTGACTGATTACCCGAAGGCGATCGAGGACTGCCTCGCGCAACTCAAGGACGCCGGCGCGCTCGCCAACGAAAGCGAGATAACCGCCGTTGGTTTCAAGCCCGTGCTCGCCAAAGGCGTGACCGGCTGTGTGCAGCTCGATGAACGCGTGCTCGGCGCGATGGCAGACTACAACGGCCTCGCACCCGCTCACAATCCGCCCTACATCACCGGCATCCGCCTATTTGGGAAACGCATGCCCGGCGTGCCGCTCGTCGGCCTGTTCGAGACCGCGTTCTATCAGTTCGCACCCGAGGCCATGATGCGCTACGCCGTGCCCCAAGCCTGGCACGATATCGGCATCCGCCGGTTCGGTTTCCACGGCGCGAGCCACAAATTCATCGCCGAACGCTCAGCCGAAATACTCGGGCGCGACGACATCGCCGACCGTGTCCGCAAACTCTACACGGACGGCGGCAAAACCACCGTCAGCGGCGCACCCCTCCGCATCATCTCCTGCCACCTCGGCGGCAGTTCCAGCATCACCGGCATCCGCAACGGCGTGGCCATCGGCACAAGCATGGGCATGAGTCCGCAATCTGGTCTGCCGCAAAACAACCGCGTGGGCGACCTCGACGCCGAGGCAATTCCCTACGCCGTGAAAACGCTCGGCATCACGATTGAAGAAGCACAGCGCCAACTCACAAAAGAATCCGGACTGAAAGGCATCAGCGGCGTCTCCAACGACATCCGCGACATCGCCACTGCCGCCAATCAAGGCAATGCCCAGGCGAAGCTCGCGCTGGAAGTGTTCATCACGAGCGCGCGGCATTGGATTGGCAGCTACTTTTTTGAACTCGGTGGCGCAGACGCCATCGTCTTCACCGCTGGCATCGGCGAGAACCGCGCCGAACTCCGCGAAGCCATCTGCGCGAACCTCACCGACCTCGGCATCGAACTCGATACCGCGCTCAACGCCAGCACCCGCGCCACGGAAACCGTCATCAGCAAACCCGGTTCGCGCGTCAAGGTGCTGGTCATCCCGACGAACGAAGAACTCGTCGTCGCGCGCGAAACCAAGCGACTCCTGGAATTTTCCCGAAACTGATTTCCCACCATCAACCATCAACACAAAATAAAACTATGGCTCAAGCAATTGGAATGATCGAAACCCGCGGACTCGTCGCCCTCGTCGAGGGGACAGACGCGATGCTCAAGGCGGCGAACGTGGAACTCATCGGCCCCATGACACAGGTCGGCAACGCGCTCTGCACAGCGTGTGTCGTCGGCGATGTCGCCGCAGTCAAGGCCGCCACCGACGCCGGCGCGCAGGCCATCAAGGCCATCAAAGGCGAACTCGTCAGCGTGCACGTCATCGCCCGTCCTCACGCGGATGTGGAAGCGGTGTTGCCGAAGAAAAAGTAGTTGGAAGCTAGAAGCTAGGAGTTAGGAGCGCAGTAAAGTTTGCGTCTGATTCCCAGCAATTCTAGCTGCTAACTTCTAACTCCTAACTTCTATGTTTTTAGCCAAAGTCGAGGGCTCGGTGGTCGCCACCAAGAAAGACCCCGCCATGAGCGGGCGCAAGATGCTGTTGCTGCGCCCGCAACTCGTGGACGAAAAAGACCCCACCAAGTTCCGCCCCGGCGCGAACACCATCGTGGCCGTGGATTCCCTCGGCGCGGGCATCGGCGAGATGGTGTTGTTCTGCCAGGGCAGCAGCGCCCGCCTCGCGCCCGGCATGAAGGACGCGCCCGTGGACGCCGTCATCATCGGCATCGTGGATGTCGTGGACGTTCTAGGAAAAGAAATCTACAGCGGCAAAAATTAGTAGCCACAGATGAAACACGGATTAAACACAGATTGGGAAAATAAATCCGTGTTCAATCCGTGTTCAATCCGTGGCTGAAAGAATTTTATGAGCACAGTGAACGAAACTTT
>JANMJO010000294.1:0-2379 GCA_031371425.1 Verrucomicrobiales bacterium
CGCTCGCGGAACGCATACATCAGCGGCGTGCCGAGCGCGCCCATGTCCTGCATGAGAAAGCCGATGAGGCAGACGTGGTTTTGCAGGCGTGTGAGTTCGGCAGTGATGACGCGGATGTATTCCGCGCGCTCCGGCACCTGCAGCCCGGCGAGTTTTTCCACGGACAAAGCGTAGGCCCAGTTGTTCGTCAGCGAGCAGAAATAATCCAGCCGGTCGGTATAGGGCATCGAGCCGAGATAGCTCGTCCCCTCGGCGATCTTTTCGTGGTTGCGATGCAGGTAGCCGAACACGGGCTTGAGCTTCACCACGCGCTCGCCGTCGAGGACGACGTCCATGCGGAACACGCCGTGGGTGGATGGGTGATGCGGTCCCATGGAGACTTCGAGCAATTCCGTCTGGCCATCGTCCGAGATTTTCGGGCGCAGCTCGTAGTTCTTGACCGGCATTTCGAGGGTCGCGCTCACGCCTTCACCTCCGGCGGGTAATGCGCCTTGGCGCGTTCCAGAACGGCGTCGTGCGGCGTCGGCTCGTATTCGTAATCGTCCGGGTCAACGTAGTCCTTGCGCATCGGAAAATCCTTGAAGCCGTCCCACATCAGGATGCGCCGCAAGTCGGGATGCCCCGTGAACACGATGCCGTAGAGGTCGAAGATTTCGCGCTCCTGATATTCGCAACTGCGCCAGACCGGCGTGAGCGAGGGAAGAATGTTTTTGTCCGCACGGTTCTGTGTGTGCAGGCGGAGGATGACCGGCCCGTGTTTCTTCTGCATCGAGTAGAGATGATACACGGCTTCGAGATAGCCGTGGCGGAGCGTCTCGGTCGTCTCCTCGACTTCTTTCTCCACGCCGTCCGTCACCACCATTTTCTTGACCTTGGTTTTGACAACGGCTTCCGGCCAGTCAACGCCGGTGGCGTTCGAGCAATAATCTAACCGCAACTCCGCGTCGTCGCGCAGAAACGTGGCGACGCCGACGGCGTGCTCGTGATCCACGAGCAACGACCGCTGACCGGACGGGCTTTCGTTGGAAATGATTTCCAGACGAGCGCCGGGCAGGACGGCGGCGATGCGGCCTTTGATTTGTTCGAGGGTGTCCACTGTTTTATTAGGAAAGCAGGAAAGCAGGAATTGATTTCATGGCTTCTTGGATTCCTTATTAAATTCGGTCTTCATGCTTTCGCCGATGCGGGCGGCTGCCACACGCTGGGATTATACGGCGGCACAAGGTCGTGTTCGCCGAACTGCGGCACGGGAAATTCGCTCGGCAGATCGGCGTTGAAATTCGGCGCTTGGTTCGGGCCGCTGAAAGTCTGCTTATCAATCTTCTCCTGCAACGTCATGAACGCGTGAATCAACGCCTCGGGCCGCGGCGGGCAGCCAGGAATATGCACGTCCACGGGAATGAACCGGTCCACGCCCTTGAGCACGTTGTAGCCCTGCTTGAACGGCCCGCCGGAAATCGCGCACGCGCCCATCGCAATGACGTATTTCGGCTCGGGCATCTGGTTGTAGAGGCGCACCACCTGCGGCAACATCTTCTTTGTGACCGTGCCGGCGACAATCATCAGATCCGCCTGTCGTGGCGAGGGGCGGAACACTTCCGCGCCGAACCGCGCCAGATCGTAGCGAGCCATCGAGGCCGCGATCATTTCGATGGCGCAGCACGCGAGACCGAAGTTGAGCGGCCACACGGAGTTCTTACGGCCCCAGTTATAAACCTCCTGCATCGTGATCGTGAAGACCCCCTGCTTGCTCAATTCGCTTTTTAATCCTTCGTCAATCATCGCGTCATTTCCAAGTGAGAATCCCTTTTTGCCACGCCCAGACAAGCCCCTCGACCAGCAGCAGCAGAAAAACCAGCATCGCGATGAACGCCCCCGCCGGCAGGTTCGTGAACGACACCGCGAACGGCAGCAGGAAAATAGTTTCCACGTCGAAGATCAGGAAAATGATTGCGTAGAGATAGTATTCCGACCGGAACTGCACCCAAGCATCGCCCTTGGATTCCAACCCGCACTCGTAAGTCGCCTGCTTGTCTGGGCCGGGTTTGCGCGGCGAAATCAGCTTGGCCCACGCATACGCCATCAGCAACGGCCCCACCGCAAAGCCAATCGCCGCGATCATCAGCACGACGATCAGCACGTAGGGATTATATTCGACAGGCATATTGCAAATTGCTTCCGACAACAGCGGCGAAGGCTATCAGCACGACAAGTTAGCGTCAAGAAACGGGAAGCCAAATGTCGGAACTCCATGAGAATGTCCCCATAGTAACTCGATAAGAATGTCCCCATAGGCCGGGTTGCGTTAGCAACTCCTGCCACAACATGGAGACATTAACAATGAGTCGGAAAGAACGGGATCGGATGACGATCATGACG
>JANMJO010000304.1:0-2054 GCA_031371425.1 Verrucomicrobiales bacterium
CCAGCGAGTCGGCGGAGTTGTTCGTGGCGGTGAGTTCCATGGTGAGCGTGTCGGAAATGGTCACGATGAATTCCGCATGCAGGTTTTTCCACGCGGCGTTGGCGGGGATTTCCGGGAGGCGGAGTCGCAGCGTGACGCTGCCATCGGGCGCGGCGTTGGCGGCGGCGAGTTCCCAGTTGGAGACGCGGGCGTAGCCGTGGGCGGCAAGGCCTTCGCGCGGGCCGAACCAGGGGAAGCAGATTGGCACGCCGCCGCGAATGGCTTTGCCCGTGGCGAAATAACTTTTGCGGCTCATGAAGAGCAGGGGAGGCTCGCCGTTTTTCTGGAAGGCTGTGATGTGCGCGCCTTGCAGGTAGATTTCAGCGGAGCTCCACGGCGTGCGGATCTTGACGAGCGGCAAGCCGCCTTGGCCACTGACGATTTCGACGTGGCTGGGGATTTCCAGACGGCGCAGTTCTTCGGGGATGTTGACGCTCTGCATAATGGTCACTCGCGCAGTTTCTCCTCCTCGGTCACGGCGGCTTCCGCTCGGCTGATGACAGGTTCGCGCCCTTCTTCCTGCACTTGGATGAACTTGCGGAAGATGAACGTTCCCAGCGGCGTCACCAGCGCGGTGCAGCCGACGAGGAACCACATGACTTCGGGATGGCGCGGGCCGTTCTCCGGGCAGAACTTTGCCAGCAGCCAGCCAGAGCTGCCGCCCACGACAAATTTCGCGAGGAAATACGGCAGCAGCGACAGCGCCATGTAGGACGCCTCCTGGCCTTTCGGCGCGATGGCTGCGGCGTATTCGTAAAGCCGCGGCGACCACAAGGCCTCGCCGACCGAGAGCAGCACGATGAACAGAAAGATGGAGATGTAGAGCGGATTCACCGGGCCATCCACGCCTAGCCAGGTGTGTCCGATGAAGTGGCCCAGCCATCCATCCGCCAGCGGACGAAACCATTCCGCCGGCACCGCCAGAATGAACACCGACAGCGCGGAGATGAAACTGCCGACCGTGACCATGCGGTAGGCGGTGACTTTTTGCGTCATCACGCCGCAGATGGGCACGAGCACGACGATGAGAATGGAGTTGAGCATGCTGCTGATCTGCGCGATGGGTGCGCCGTTGCCGAGTTCGCGGATGCCGAATTTCGGGAACGTGTAGGAGAGTTGGTAGAAGATCATCCGCACGCCAACGACCAGCGTCATGAACACCAGGAAGCGGTAGAACGCCGGCTGCCGCCACAGGCCGGAGAAAATCTCGATTGTCTTCGCCGTGGTTGCCCGGCTGTTCGCCACGAATGTGGCGAGCATAGGACGGCCCTTTTCCGCCACCGCTTTTTTGGCGATGGTCACGCCGCTCTCCGTCATCTCCACGCCTTCGCGCAAAAACCCCCACACCAGCACCAGCCCCGGCACGGTGAAGACCACGCTCAACAGGATCAGCACGCGGTAGGTGCTCAGATCGGTGCCCAGAATTGGCAGCACCCAATGCCCGTGTTCGCCTAGCCCGTTCGCGCCGCGCACGCGGTCGAACAGCCCGTCGCCAATCGCAAAGCCGAGGTTCATCAGCGCGTAATACAGCGAGAACGCCACCGAGCGTTGCGCGGCGTTAGAATATTTTTTCACACCCGCAATCATCACCGGCACCATCAACGCCAGACCGAGCGCCTGGAGATAAAGCCCGAATGGCAGCACAATCCATTTTTCGACCGTCATCGTCATCACGCACCGCGCGCCGAAACAGATGACGAAGCCCAACAGAAACGTCCGGCGGATTCCCATCGCATCCGTCAGCGAGCCGATCATCACCGTGATGAGCGTCATGATAGCCGACCACCCCGCGATCATCGCTCCGGCCTGCACGTCGTCGTAACCGAGGTCCGACGACAGCCACAACGGCAGCACACTCGCCGCGCCGACTTTGTAGGCGAGGTTTTCCAGGATGTAGGCGGCGTAAATGATCCACAGCTCGCGCGGCGCGGTGCGGAGCACGGCGAACTTGTCCAGAAATTTGGCGAAACGAGAGGGTGAAGCGGGTGGGTTCATAAATGAAAAAGTCAGCCGCC
>JANMJO010000023.1:0-6872 GCA_031371425.1 Verrucomicrobiales bacterium
GACATCGTCTTCGCGACCGTGCCAGACGCGCCGCCCGCGCGGAAAAACCACCGCGCCACTTCCTGACCCGCGCCAATCTCGGCGAACGTGCCGTAGCGTCGCGCGTCGAGATTGATCTGCAGCGCCTTTTGATGCGCGCTCATTTTGTCGGTGCTCATAAATATGCTCTTTGCCGGTCCGCCCTAGATTGCGGCATTCGCCGGACCGATGCAGTGAAAAAACGATTCTCCACTAGCCGCGCCTGCGCCACCCTCACCCCTAACCCCTCTCCCATCCGATGGGAGAGGGGGACAGCCAGCGTTAGTCCACTGATGTGCGACTGCTGGTTGGACTGAACACGGTTGCTGCTGGTTCGTAGGAAAACCCCGATGCGTCTTTTGCTTCAACGCATCCGAATTTCCGAAACGTCCGCCAGCTCTCCCTCTCCCATCGGATGGGAGAGGGTTGGGGTGAGGGGCGGGGTGCTGTATCAACACAGCGAAGTTCGTTCTGCAAACCGTCCCCGCCGGAAACAGTCAGCGCCATGCTCCATTCTCCACCATCCATCCTCTTTGGCTTCGCCTTGTCCACCCTCGACTCCCGCCCGCCGATTTGCTACCAACTCACCGTGCGACACGCGCTTTTAAATAACATCACCCGCATCGTGGTCAAGCTTGGCACCGGCGTCCTCACCGACAGCCGCAAGCAGCTCGACCCCGCGCAGCTCGAACAGATTGTCGCGCAACTCGCCGCGCTCCGGCAGGCCGGCAAAGAAGTCATCATCGTCACCAGCGGCGCCGTCGGCGCGGGCATGGGCGCGCTCGGCTACGAGACCCGCCCCAACGAACTCGCCGCCAAGCAAGCTTGCGCCGCCGTCGGCCAGTCGCGGCTGATGGCCACCTACGAAAAACTTTTCGCCAAGCACAACCTTGTCGTCGCGCAGGTCCTCCTCACGCACGACGACCTCGAACACCACGAGCGCCACCTCAACGCCCGCAATACCCTCGTCACGCTCCTCGGCCACGGCGTCGTGCCCATCATCAACGAGAACGACGCCGTCTCCTCCACCGAGATCAAGTTCGGCGATAACGACAAGCTCTCCGCGCTCGTCGCCTCGCTGCTGCCCGCCGACTTGCTGGTGATCCTCACCACCGTGGACGGCGTCATCGAAAATTTCAGCAAGGCGAATCCCAAGACCATTTCCATCATCGAACAGATTGACGAGCAACTGGAGAAAATCGCTGGCGGCACGACCAGCGCTACCGCCGTCGGCGGCATGGCGTCCAAAGTGCAGGCCGCGAAAATCGTCATCCGCTCCGGCATCCCGCTGGTCATCGCGTCCGGTAAAAAGAAAAACGTCCTCGCAAAAATCCTTGCCGGTGAAGACGAGGGCACGATTTTTGTGGCGCAGGCCGACAAGCTCCAGAGCCGCAAGCGTTGGATCGCATTCTTCCATCATCCCAAAGGCGCGTTGTTCGTGGATGACGGCGCGAAGCAGGCGTTGCGCGAGAAGGGCCGGAGTCTGCTGCCGCCCGGCGTGGCGCGGTGCGAGGGCGAGTTCGCCGCCGGTGATGTGGTGCGCGTCTGCGACCTGGACGGGACGGAATTTGCGCGTGGCATTGCGCGGTTCGATTCCGCCGCCGTGCGCGCCCGCAATCTGCCCAAGGAAGAACTCGTCCACCGCGATGATCTGGTGATTCTTTGATTTTTAGCCACGGATGAAACACGGATTAAACACGGATGCCCGCAGGGCTCGCACTTTGCGGCGCGCCGTCGCCTGCCAACCCTACTGGTTTGGTTTTATCCGTGTTCCATCCGTGTTTCATCTGTGGCTGACAATTTTGTGAAAAAGAAACCCGCCATCAACGACCTGCTGCAAGTCATGGCCAAGCTGCGTTCGCCCACGGGCTGCCCGTGGGATCGCGAGCAGAGCCACATGACGCTCCGCCGCCACGCCATCGAGGAGGTTTACGAGCTGATGGATTCCATCGAGGCCGGCGACGACGTGGAGATGGCCGAGGAGCTGGGCGACTTGCTGTTGCAGGTGGTTTTCCACGCGCAGATGGCGAAGGAACGCGGCGCGTTTGATTTCGAGAAAGTCACGCGGCATCTCGTGGACAAGCTCGTCCGCCGTCACCCGCACGTGTTCGGCACGACGAAGGTGAAGGACATTGACGAGGTCTGGGCGAACTGGGAGCGGATCAAGAAGGCCGAGAAACACGGCACGCGCCACGCCCGGCTCTCCGCGCTGGACGGCATCCCCAAACATCTGCCCGCACTGCTCCGCGCCGAGAAGCTTTTGAAAAAGGCGGGCAAGGCGAAGTTGCTCGATGCGGTGAAACGGAAAGGCAAATTGAGCAAGTCCGCCATCGCCCAGGAACTTTTCGCCCTGACCGAACTGGCGCAGGTGCGCGGTTGGTCGGCGGAGGAATTGTTGTGCGGCGAGATCAAGAAGCGCGAACGCGAACTGCGTCGCCGCGAATCTAAACGTCCGGCGGCTTTGCCTTAAATTTCACGCGCATGTCAGACGATACATCCAGACTCCGCATGGCCGCGCCGGAAACGGCGGAGCAGCTTGCCAAGCGCGTCGAGCGCGACCGGCGGACGTTGAACCATGAGCGCGAGGCGGGCTTGGGGCAATCGCTCGCACCGTTCCGCGTGGGGTCGGTCAGGGCGCTCAACACCGTGCCGCTCACGCGCGGGTTGGAGGATGAGATTATTTTTTCCACGCCCGCGAAACTCGCCGAGATGCTGCGCCGCGATGAGTTGGATGCCGCGCTGGTGAGTGTGGTCGAGCCGTTGTTGAATGACCGTTACGATATTCTTGATGGCGTGGCGGTGGCGTCGTTGGGCGAGGTGCGGAGTGTGTTCATGGCGCACCGCAGGCCGATCGAGGAGGTGCGGGAGGTGTTCTGCGACACGGCGTCGCTCACGAGCGTGCGGCTGCTTCAGGTGCTGCTGGCGGAGCGGGGGTTGAAGCCGGAGTTCAAGCCGCTGGAGAGTTACGAGGCGGCGGCGGGGAAGGATTTTGTGATGTTGATCGGTGATCCGGCGCTGGATTTCGTGGTGGCGCATCCGCCTTCGCCCGGCTTCGGCGCGACGGGTGAGCATGCGATTTTTGATCTGGGCGCGGCGTGGTTTGAGATGACGGGACTGCCGTTCGTGTATGCGGTGTGGGCGTTGCGGCGGGGTGTGGAGAACAAGGAGCTGCGGCGGCAGTTGCGCGAGGCGAAGGAGTTCGGGCTGGACACGCTCGACCATATCATCGGCAGCCGCACGGAATACACGGAGGATTTCCGGAGGGATTATTTCGGCTGGCACATCCACTATCATCTCGGCGCGGACGAGAAGCGCGGCATCGAGAGGTTCATCGGACTGCTGCGGAAGCACGGGGTCGGGCCGGTGTTCGAGCCGGTGTTTGTTTCCTGACTGGACAGGCCGTAACAGTGACGAAACTTGTTGCCTGCAAGCTTGGGATTGTGCCAGTATCGCCCCAGCGATTTTGACAAAGGCTTGGCTTGCCGAGCTGTGTTGCACCCCTCCCTGCACATGAATTTCGCAAATTTTGTTCCCCCCCACTGTGAAGGAGGGGTGTATCAAATCTGGCTGGCTGCAAGGCTGGCAAAGGAGTCATGACTATGAATACGTTGATTGGCCGCACAAACACGGATACCGCCGCTTTCTCGCAGCGTGTCAAAACCACCATGAACAATCTGTCCCGGCTGCGGTTGTTTCTGTTGGTCTGGGGCGCGATGGTTGCGTGCGCCACGGTTGTTCAGGCGGTGACGCTGGTGCAGGAGTTCTATCTGCCGATGCCCGAGCCGCAGCTTTATCAAGCCTTGTCCACGATTCAGACCACTGGAGTCTCGACGACGCAGAACTCCATCTATTCCGTCGTGGTCACCGGCAGCGGCACGGTGATTTACTACGATCAATGGGAGGACGGCTACGAAATCAGCCTAGCCAGTCCGGCGCAGTCCACCACGCAGATTTGGGGCGATGGCAACAACGCCAACGGCATTCCGCCCGGCATGATTAACGACCCCGCAGGCATTCCCGCCGGCACCGTCATCACACTCACCAACAACGTCCCGCTGCCGCGCAACCCCTCTACCATCCTTTATGATGGCCGCGACCGCATCGGCTCGACCAAGGCGCTGGTGGTGGTTCACGCCGGTTGGCCGACCACTCCCGGGCCGGTGTTTGCGGGAGCGGTGAGCGTTTTGTCCACGATTGACTACGGCAACACCTACATCAGTCCCGTGGGGCAGGACATGACCAACAACCTTTTCAAATACGTCGGCCTCTTCGTCATGGCCGCGCAGGACAACACCGTCATTGCGATTGACCCTGACGGGCCGGGGACAAACACCGCCATTTCCATCACTCTCAGCCGCGGCGAATCCTACCTCTACAACGGCGGCATCAAGAAAGGCGGTCGCGCCACCGCCACCAAGCCCATCCAGGCCAACCTGCTCATCGGCAAAATCAACGGCAACTACGCCGCCGACTGGTTCACGCTCTATCCCGTCGAGGCGTGGGACAACACCTATTACACACCCGTTGGCTCATCGGCCAACGGCAACACCGCCTACGTTTACCTCTACAACCCCAACACCAACGCCCTCATCATCAACTACACCACCCGCGTCGGCTCCGGCAGCTTCAGCGTGGCGGCCAGCAACGGCGTCTTTGAATTCCCCATGCCCGCCACGTCCGGCGCCAAGTTCGCCAGCGCCAGCAGCCAGACCTTCAACCTCCTCGAAACCGTCGCCGCCAAACCCTCCGCAGACACCGCCTACAACTGGGGTTTCACACCCGTGCCACAAGCCGCCCTGACCACCGAAGCCGTCGTCGGCTGGGGACCGGGCAGCGCCGATGGCACCGTCAACGGCAACCCCGCTTGGGTCACCCCGCTGGCCAACACGACCATCTACGTGGATTACAAAGGCGACCGCGCTGGCCCGCTTACCGACCCGAACGGCAATAAATACGACACGAATTATACGGTGACCACCCTCCAATCCCGGACCATCTTCGACCCCAGCAAAGACCAATCCGGCATGCGGATTTACACCGTGGATGGCACATTGCTTTCCGCCGCGTGGGGGCAAGACCCCGACACCGCCTCGCCCGGCAATCCCTACATTGACGCCGGCACCACCGTGCTGCCGTTCCCCGTGCCGACGCTGACGAAAACGGCGACCAACTTCGTGGACAACGCGCCGACCGGATTGAGCACCAACGACGTCATCAAATACACCGTCTCCATTGACAACAAAGGCCTCCTGCCATTGGGAAACACCGTCGTCATTGACACGCCATCCGGCAATCTTGTTTACCTCACCAACACCACGACCCTCGACGGTGTTCCTATTTCGGACAGCGTTTCTCCCCCGTATTTTCCGCTGGCTACACCCGGCTACAACATCCCCGTCATCCTCCGCGCAGGCAACAGCACCTTCAGCTACCAAGCCCGGGTCGTCGCTTCTGGAGTTGTCAGCAACAGCGTGAACATCGGCGGCACCACCCTCTTCTCCGCAACCACCCTCACGCCGCCGCCCGCCAGCGGCGCGACCTCCTGCGGTCTGAACTTCACCGACACCAACGGCGTGGTGCAAGCCACCTACCTCGCCGGCAACAACGTCTTCGTCACCCTCACTGACGGCGATAAAAACACCGCCTCCAACACCGTGCAGTCGCTCTCCATCGTCGTCCACAACACCGCCCGCAACGACCTCGAAACCCTCACCCTCACCGAGACCGGCACCAACACCGGCATCTTCCGCAACAGCAGCGGCCTGCCCACCTCGCTCTCCGGCGGCCTCGCCCAGCAGGACAACATCCTGAACGTCCTCGTCGGCGACACCCTCACCACCACCAACACGGACGCCGTGTTTGGCGATGTCTGCACCGCCTCCGCCATCATCCAAGCGCCCGCCAGCGGCAAGGTGCTTTACTTGAGCGACCCCAACCAAGCCCTCGACCGCGTTGACCCCGTGGCCACCGGCGATGCCACCACGACCAACAGCATTAACATCGGCAGCGGCAGCGGCGGCGCGGGAGTCGTGACTTTGGTTTCCACTAACACCACGACCGGCACCGGCAATTCCATGACGATCACCAACGTAACGGTCAGCAGCGTCACCAACCGCCTCTTGCTCGTGGCGGTCTCCTTCAATCCGCCCGGCGCAAACGGAGTCACCGGCATGACCTACGGCGGACAGGCTTTGGCGCTGGTCCAGGCTTGGAGAGATGGCACCAACGGCGGCAGTTCCGCGCGCACGGAAATCTGGCGTCTGCTGAATCCGGGTGTCGGCACTTCCAATGTCGTGATCACGTCCGCCGGCAACCCGACCGAAATCGGCGCTGGCGCGATGGTTTATTCCGGTGTTGACCAGGCCACGCCGTTCACTCGCACCAACACCGCCGACGGCAACAGCACGACGCCGAGCATTACGATTGTTTCGGCGACCAACGAACAAGTCTTTAATATCATCGCCTGCCGCGGCGGTTCGACTTGCACCGCCACCGGCACGGGACAAGTCAGGCTCTGGGGCATCACAAGCGTTGATCCTGTCAGCGGCGGGAGCCTGACACCCGGCGCGGCCAGCGTCACCAATTCCTGGTCAGTGACCGGTGGCGGATTGTGGGCTTCCATTGCAGTCTCCATCAAACCCGCTGCCGGTGGCGGCGGCTCCGGCCCCGCGACCAATGTCACCTCGTTCACGCAGTCGCCCACGTTCGCCTCCAGCTTCATCATCTCCTCGAACAACACCATCGCCATCACCAACTTCATCACGTTGACCAATGGCTCATTCACCGCCACCCCCGCCGTCACCGCCACGCTGCGCTACGGCACGACGAATATTCTCGTCATGTCCAACCCCACC
>JANMJO010000056.1:0-12273 GCA_031371425.1 Verrucomicrobiales bacterium
GTTGTTCGTGACGAGCGCGCCGCCCTCGCCGTAAGCGCCGAGATTTTTGCCGGGATAAAAACTGAAGCACGAGATTTCGCCGAACGTGCCGACGGTCTTGCCTTTGTATTTCGCGTCCACGGCCTGCGCGGCGTCTTCGACGAGCGGCAATTTATTTCTGCGGCAGATTTCCAGCAGCGGTTCGAGGTCGCACGGCTGACCGTAGAGATGCACGGGCAAAATAGCCTTGGTGCGCGGCGTGATGGCGCGTTCGACGAGCGCGGGATTGAGATTCATCGTGGTGTCGTCCACGTCCACATAGACGGGTTTCGCGCCGATGTAGGAGATCGCCCAGCTCGTGGCGACGAAGGTGTAGGGCGTGGTGATGACTTCATCGCCCGGGCCGACGCCGAGCAGCATGAGCGCGATGTGCAGGGCGGAGGTGCCGCTATTCATGGCCACGCACTGTTGCGCGCCGCAGAATTGGGCGAAGTCCTTTTCAAATTGCGCGACGTCCGGGCCGAGGCAGAAGGAGGAGTTGTCGAGCGTGCGCGCGATGGCGGCGTCAATGTCCCGGCGGATGGGGCGCAGTTGCGCGGCGAGGTCGAGGTAGGGGACGGCGGCGTTCATGTCGTGGAATTATCCACGGAAATGGCGTTTCGGAAACAGAAATTCGCGCGCGGCTAGTCCGGGTTGGACTTCAGCCAGGTTGTGGCGGTCTTCTCCCATTGCGCCCAGTCGGTGCCGTGATCTTCCTCGAGGAAGAGGACGAGATTTTCGCGGGCGGTCTCGGCCATGGGGTGGCCGGGTGTGCGGGCGATCTGCAGCATGAGCGGAATTTTCAGGCTGCCGGGGCGGTTGAACAGGTCGTTCAATATGGCTTCGCCCACGGCGGCGGGCGTCTTTGGGTCGATGAGGATTTTCCCCATCGCCGCGTAATTTTCGTTCTCGATGAGGTTGTTCAGGTGCTGGACGATTTCCAGTTTGCCGTCATCGGGCAGGTCGGGGTAGAGCGCGAGCATGTCCTTGCATTTCTGTGGGTGTTCCGTGTCTTCGGTGAGGATGTTGCTGATCTTGTCGCCCCAGTCTTCCTTGGCGGGCAACTCTCCGGGTGCGGCCGCGTTGATGGTGATGGTCGGTTCGGTAGCGTGTTCTGGCGCGGGCTGGGCGGCGGCGGCGGATTTCGCAGTTGTCGCGGCGGTCGTGGCGGACTCGCTCACCTCGCCGGTCTGGTGGGCGACGGTTTTGGGCCGGCTGGCCAGCCAGCCGAGGCCGACGCCGATAATCACCGCTGCGGCGATGAACCCAAGAATTTTCAACAGACCTGTTTTGTTACGCATACCTTGAGTTATAAACCGCGCGAGCCGGGAAGTTGCGGAATTTTTTGGCGGACTGCCCGCCGTTCCGGGTTGCAAGCGGGTCGCGCGGGCATTTCCACCTTGAACCCGACTTGCGAAGTTGAAACTGCGGCTACTATTTCGGTTTTTGGGTTGAATGGCCGGAGGTTTGCCCGTAAGTAACCACCCGCGTCCGCCATGAGCATCACCCATCCCACCATCAGCATCGTCGTGACGGCCTACAACTCCGCGCAGTTCATCGCGCTCATGCTGGAAGGCGCCATCGCCCAGACTTTCCGCGACTGGGAAATGGTCGTTGTGGACGATGGCTCACCGGACGATGTGGCCGCCATCATCGAAAATTTTTGCCGCCGCGAGCCGCGCATCCGGCTCGTTCGGCAAAGTAACCAAGGCGTGGCCCACGCCCGCAATCGCGGCCTGGCGGAAACCAATCCGCGCGCCGAGTTCGTCATCTTCCTCGACGGCGACGATGTGTGGCAACCCGCCGCGCTCGCGACCCTGCTCGCCGCGCTCGAGGCGCAACCGCAGGCGTCGGGCGCGCATTCCATCGCCCGCATGGTGGATGACCGGGGCGAGCTGTTTCAACCGGGTGAGATGGAAAATATTTTGCGCCAACGCCGCGCCGTGGTGGGCCGGCGTGTGGTGGATCTGCCGCCGTCCGCGCCGACGACGTTCAGCTCGCTGTTGGTGAACTGCTGGCTTGTCACGCCGGGAATCTG
Organism: Verrucomicrobiales bacterium; assembly: GCA_031371425.1. Classification (GTDB taxonomy): domain Bacteria; phylum Verrucomicrobiota; class Verrucomicrobiia; order Limisphaerales; family JAFMIX01; genus JAFMIX01. Next base: position 2,057 of record JANMJO010000056.1, read on the forward strand.
TCTGCTGCGCCGGAGCTTTCTGGAGCGGACGGATGGTTTCCGGCAGGCGATGACACCGTCGGACGACTGGGAATTATGGCTGCGGCTGACGCGGCTCGGGGATTTTATTTTTGTGGACGAGGTGCTGCTGGACTATCGGCGTCACGACTTGAGCGTTTCCGCCGACCACCGCCGGATGATCGAGGCGCGCAGTAGAATCTTCGACCATCTGCGGCGCGATCCTGCGCTGACGCCGGACGAGCGCTGGATGGTGAAAAATGTTTACGCCTGCACGCAGCGGTATCACGCGGCGGGTTTCCGGCGGGCGGCGCGGGAGAAATTCCGCGCGGGCGATTGGCGTGGCGCGCTCCGGCAGTTGGGCTACGCGGCGGACTACAGCTTTCGCGCGGTGCGCGGGCCACGGCGGGGCAGGGGTTGAAGGCTTAGCTCGAACTCCGAAATTGGGGCTTAGAGCAGTTTCAGTAAAACTGTAGCCGTTGCAGAATTCGCCCGCCGTTTCCCCTCACCCTGACCCTCTCCCTTGGGGAGAGGGAACAGGTGGTGTTGCCGTCAGATAGTTCAGTGCGGTTCGCATCAATCCAGCCGGAGGTTTTCGAGAAAGACAGCCGAACGGTTCTCCCTCTCCCCGAGGGAGAGGGCCGGGGTGAGGGGAAACCAACCGCCCGCACTGCCGTTGTCAACTCACCGGCTGCGGTATTTTTGAAACTGCTCTAATCGCGGAACTGCAGTTCGTAGAGCTTTTGGTAAACGCCGCCGCGCTGGATGAGTTCCTCGTGCCGCCCCGTTTCCACGATGCGCCCCTGATCTAGCACGACGATGACATCCGCGTGGAGGATCGTGGAGAGCCGGTGCGCGATGCAGATGGTGGTGCGGCCTTTCATCAGCTCGTCCAACGCGGATTGCACGGCGCGTTCGGATTCGGTGTCCAGCGCGCTCGTCGCTTCGTCGAGGATGAGGATGGGCGCGTTCTTCAGCACGGCGCGGGCGATGGCTAGGCGCTGGCGTTGGCCGCCGGAAAGCATCACGCCCTTTTCGCCAACGATGGTGTCGTAGCCTTTGGGTTTCTCGGTGATGAAGTCGTGGGCGTTGGCGTGGCGGGCGGCGGTGGTGATGTCCTCGTTGCTCGCGCCGGGGCGGCCGAGTTCGATGTTCCGGCGGATGGTGTCGTTGAAGAGGATGTTTTCCTGCGCGACGACGGCGATCTGGTTGCGGAGGTCGCGGGTGGTGGCCTCGCGGATGTCCACGCCGCCGATGCGGATGGTGCCGCGCACGGGGTCGTAGAAGCGGAGGAGGAGGTTGGCGATGGTGGTCTTGCCGCTGCCGCTGGCGCCCACGAGGGCGATGAGTTGGCCGGGTTTCACGCGCAGTTCGATGCCGTGCAGGACGGGCTTCTCGCCGTAGGAAAAGTCGAGGTGGTCGAAGTGGATTTCCGCGCCGGCGGCGGCGAGGGGTTTGGGGTGCGCGGGTTCGGGCACGGAGTTGGGTGTGGCGAGGAGTTCGAAGACGCGTTCGCTGGCGGCGCGGGCTTGTTCGAGGGTGTTGTGGAGGCGGGTGATGTTTTTCAGCGGCTTATACATCGTGAAGATGGCCACGATGAAGGTCAGCAGGCTGCCGAAGTCGCGGCGGCTGGAGTCGCCGGAAAGCAGGTAGAGGAAAATGCCGGCCACGCCGATGGCGCCCAAGAATTCGAGGAGCGGGCCGGGTGTTTCCACGGCGCGGACGATGCGCATGTAGTGGTTGATGTAGGCGCGGGTGGCTGCGCGGAATTGTTCGGTGGCGGAGTCCTCGAGGTTGTAGGCCTTGACGACGCGGTGGCCGGTGAAGGCTTCGGTCATCACCTGCGTGAGTTCGGAGGTCTGGGTTTGGATGGCGCGGCTGGACTTGCGGACTTTGCGGCTGAAGATGGCGATGGGCACGATGCAGACGGGCAGCACGACCATGGAGAGGAGGGTGAGTTTCCAATCATACCAAAAAAGTCCGCCGATGGTGACGACGATGGTGACGGGGTCTTTGATGATGACGGTGGTGGTGTTGCTCAGGATACCTTGGAGCGTCCCGGTGTCGTGCATGATGCGGGAGATGAGGTCGCCGCTGCGGTTCTGACTGAAGAATCCGGCGGAGAGCCGCAGCAGGTGGGCGAAGAGTTTGATGCGCAGGTCGGCAACGGCGCGGATGGCGGTCCATTGGAGGAAATAAACGTTCAGATAGCCGAACACGCCGCGCAGCAACAGCACCGTCGGAATCAGAGCGACGAGCGCGTATTTGGCGGCCTGATGGGCGGCGGTGCCGTGGTTGATGGCTTCGCGGGCGTTTTGCAGCCAGTCGCGGACAAATTGCGGGGCGACGCCGAGAAACTTTTCGTAAGTGGCCGGGTTGGCCTCGGGAAAAACCACGGCGAATACAAAGACGACCGTGATGACCATCAACGGCTCGAGTGCGCCGCTGATGACGCCGGTGACCATGCCGAGCGCGAGCCGCAGCCGGTAGGGCCGCGCCAGCCCCCAGACCTTGAGCAGAAAGGAGAACATAATTCGCGCGCACTATGCGCGGAGCGGACAAGCGGCACAAATCTTTTGTGCGGCAGGCGGCGAGTCCGTGCGCGGATGATTCTGTCACCGTGGCGGGCGGCGTTTCGTTTGGAGTTCCGCCTTCAGGCGGTCCGGTTGCCGCGAAGTCAAAACCCAAGCCGCCTAAAGGCGGAACTCCAAACGGGGGCGGCCACGCTCCGCCTGATTTTATTGTTATTTGAATTGCCGTTGCCGCCGCGCAACACGTCCTGTCCGTCCGCGCGGAGTTTCTCGCCCCCGGAGCGCGAGCCGTCCCGGCTCGCAGCGCGTCCGCATCGAAAGCGCCTGCGAAATCTCGAACCGCCACTCCCGATTCACGCGCTGCGGACGGGGACCGTCCGCGCTCCACTGCCAGCCGCGCAGCCTGAACTTGATTTGCAATTTGAACAACAAGGTTGATGGATCTCGCCGGAGTTGGAGGAAGAAACCACCGCGTTGGCCGAAGTTCCCCCGGAGCGCGAGCCGTCCCGGCTCGCAGCGCGTCCGCATCGAAAGCGCGCGCAAAATCTCGAACCGCCACTCCCGATTCACGCGCTGCGGACGGGGACCGTCCGCGCTCCACTGCCGCCCGCGCAGCCTGAACTTGATTTGCAATTTGAACAACGAGGTTGCTGGATCTCGCCGGAGTGCCGCAGTCAGCCGGAGAATTGAGTTGAAGCGCGCGGCGGGTTTCAGGCACGGTTGACGCGGATTTCCCAACCGCATGACACCCGATTCCGCCAAACCTTCCGCCGCCAGATTATTTTTTCTGGGAGTGCTGGGCTACTTCGCGTTGCAAATCGGCTTGCGCCTGCTGCTCGGCGGCAGCGTGGAGCTGGATGAGGCCGAGCAGCTCGTCATGACGCAGGAATGGCATCTCGGCTACGAGGTGCAGCCGCCGCTCTACACCTGGTTGCAAGCGGGCGTCTTCGCGGTTTTCGGGATTAATATTTTTGCGTTCGCGCTGTTGAAGAACGTGCTGCTCGCTGGCGTGTGCGGCTTCGTCTTCGCCGGTGTGCGGGAAATGACGGGCGAAGTCCGCGCCGCAATCGCGGCGGCGGCGGGGATGTTTCTGCTGCCGCAATTCATCTGGGAGGCGCAGCGCGATCAGACGCATTCGGTGCTCGCCACGCTCATCGCCGCCGCGACGTTGTGGCGGTTCGTGCGGCTGGGCAAAAATCCTTCGGTGATGAATTATCTCTGGTTCGGCGTCTGCGCCGCGCTGGGTTGCTTGAGCAAATACAACTACGCGATCTTTCTCGTCACGCTGCTGGCGGCGGCGCTATCGCTGGCGGATTTCAGGAAGGCGCTGCTGCGGTGGCAAGCGTTGGCGGGGCTGCTCGTTTTCGCCGCCATCCTCGCGCCGCACACGATGTGGATGGCGACGCATCGGGCGACGGTTCTGGCGCGGGCCGGCGAGGTGCAGGTGGCAGCGGGGAATATTTTCAGCGCGTTGGGTGCGAGCTTCGGCAGCCTCGTCTCGGCGGTCGTGGCGTTCTCCGGGCTGGCGGTGGTGGCTTACGCGATCTTGTTCGGGCGCGCGGCAATCGTGGCGGAGGAGGCGGCGGAGTTTCGGAAACACCGACGGTTGGTCGCGCGGATTCTGGTGGTCGGCGGCTGGCTGTGTCTGGCGATGGTGGTGTGCGTGCAGGCGCGGTTCAAAGACCGCTGGATGCAACCGCTGCTGTTTCTGACGCCGGTGTTTCTCACGCTTGCGGTTTTCCGGCGGCTTGACGAGACGCGGTTGAAACATCTTTTGCGGCTGACGGCGGGCCTCGGCGCGGCGGTGCTGGTGATCCTGCTGGTCACGCCGTTCTGGGCTGCGGCCACGCACCATCACCGCTACCTCAATCCTGATTACGCGGCGCTGGCGGCGCAGATTAAGGCGCGGGGTTTTGAGCGGGGAATCGTTATCGCCTCCGACCGGAAGATTGGCGGCAACCTGCGGCTGACGTTCCGCGACAGCGTGATCACGGGCGTGAATTACCCGCCCGTCGCGATGCCCGCGAATGTTCCGTGCGTGGTCGTGTGGACGGCGGATCGGGATGGCAGCATCGCGCCCTCCGCGCTGGTGACGAACGCGGTGTGGAAACTGCGCGGCGTGAATCTGGCGGAGTCCGGCATCGCCGAGGTGGTGGAGATTCCGCGCGAACACACGGCGGAGAAGCCGGTGACGTTCGCCTTCAAGCTGCTGCCCGCCGTGTCTGTAGCCACACCGTGACTCATGTTGAACGGGGGGGCGGCCACGCTCCGGCTGATTTTATTGTTAGCTGAATTGCCGTCGCCGCCGCGCAACACGTCCTGTCCATGCGCGAGGAATTTCTCGCCCCCGGAGCGCGAGCCGTCCCGGCTCGCAGCGCGTCCGCATCGAAAGCGCGCGCGAAATCTCGAACCGCCACTCCCGATTCACGCGCTGCGGACGGGGACCGTCCGCGCTCCACTGCCGCCGTCCGGCAAAAGCCCGCCGGAATCCGAGGCCGGGAAATCTTGTTCGGTAAAATGTGGTTTCAGCGTTGGTGAGATGATTTGAACCACGCGAGCAGTTTGAGGAATTGCCACTTGGGATGAAACGTTTTGCGGAAAATTTTCACGCGGCCACGTTCGTGGATGGCGGTTGGATTGATGTGCAGCCACGGCGGGGGGATGAAAAATTTTGCGGCGGCGTAGGGCCGCACCGCGGACGCGTGGCGGTGATGGATGCGGATGGTCTTGGCAGGATTGCAGAGGTCGTAGCCCAGTTTCGAGAGCTGGTAGGCTAGGGCGTTGTCGTTGCGCGGTAGGCCGAGGCCGAAGGGCGCGCCCACCGGCCGCATCGGGGTGCGGAAAATCCACGCGTCCTGCGAATCCGGACGGGGCTCGCCGTCCGCCGTGGAATACATTTTCCCGTCCTCCTCCCAGCGCAGCAGCGCGAAGCACTGCTCCGGCCTGATGCTTTCAATCAGCGCCGCCGTGTCGTCAAACCACACGTCCGAGTTGGCAATCACCGCCACGTCATCGCGGTCGCAGACGGCGTTGGCGAGCGCGAACAGCTCGTCGAACGTGGGCGAGTGGTTTCGTTCGAGGAGAGCCAGCTTCGATTCCAGGCCGGGCTGCGCGATGGGAGTTTTGCCTGACTGTTTCCACACGAGCACTTGGCCGAGGTGCGGGTTGGCGAGATTGCGTTGCAGACATTCCTGCAACTCCGCCTGCCGGGCGGGGCTTTTGGCGTCGTAGGAGACTGTAATGAGCCGAATCACTGCGCGCGAAACTATCCGCGTTCCGCCGCGAGTTCAAGCCGCCGCCAACGAAGGCAGTGTCGTAATCGTAATCGTAATCACAACCCCATATTTTTTTGCCGATTAGGATTAGGATTAGGATTAGGATTAGGACACTACCTAGGCGAAATGCCGTGAAACCGCCTTGTGATGACCGGCGTTCGTCTGGTTTAATCTGCGGCGTGACCGGCCAGCAAAAAATCCCCGTTTCCGTGTGCATGATCGCCGGTGCGGAAGCGGCGCGCATCCGCCGCTCCCTCGAAAGCGTCTCCGGCTGGGCCAGTGAAATCATCGTCGTCATCAACGACGACGTGGCCGATGGCACCGCCGAGATTGCCGAGAGCTGCGGCGCGAAAGTCTTCCGCGAACCGTGGAAGGGCCACATCGCCCAGAAAAATTCCGCTGCCGACAAGGCCGCCCAGCCGTGGGTGTTCGGGCTTGATGCCGACGAGGTCGTGACGCCTGCGCTGGGCGAGGAGATCCGCCGCGCGGTGGCCAATCCCGGCAGCCACGCCGCGTTTTGTTTTCCGCGCTGCACGATTTTTTGCGACCGCTGGATACGCCACGGCGACTGGTATCCCGACCGGCAGACGCGGCTGTGGAAACGCGGCAGTGCGCGCTGGGGCGGCATTGATCCGCACGACAAGCTCATCGTGCAAGGCAGCGTCGGACGGTTGCGGAACGACCTGCTGCACCACACCGCCGAGACCATTGACCGCCAGATTGCAAAAATTTGCACCTACACCGAGACCTTCGCACGCGACGGTCAGACGCAAGGCCGCCGCGCTCGCGCGTGGGATTTGCTGCTGCGGCCGCTGTGGCGTTTTCTGCGCTGCTATTTTCTGCGGCTCGGCTTTCTCGACGGCTGGCAGGGCTATTACATCGCGTGGATGACTTCCTTCTACACCGCGACGCGCTACGCGAAGTTGCAGTTTCAGACTGTTGAAAAATCTGCGCCTGCGAAAGCCGCCGCCCTGCGCGTGCTCCACATCAACAGCGAGAAAACCTGGCGCGGCGGCGAGCGCCAGACCTTGCTCACGGTGCAGGAACAACGCCGCGCGGGCATGGACAGCCAGCTCGCATTGCGCGGCGGCTCGCCGCTGGAAGAGAAGGCGCGGGAGGCGGGCGTGCCGTTCATCACCTTGCCCAACGCCGCGCCGGCCATGCTCCTGAAACTCATCCGCATCGCCGGCAGCTTCGACCTGCTGCACTGCCACACGGGCCGCGCACACAGCCTCTGCGTGCTGGCGAACCTCGTGCGCGAGAAGCCGCTCATCGTGTCGCGCCGCGTGGATTTTCTGCCGAAGAACAAATGGTTCAACCGTTTCAAATATCGCCGCGCGGACAAGTTGGTCTGCGTGTCCGGCCACATCGCCGGACAATTGCGCGAGGCTGGTTTCGCTGCCGACCGGCTGGCGGTGATCCACGACGCCGCGCCGGCGGAAACTTTTTCGGGCAAAGAAACCTGCCTCGCACAACTCCGCCCGCTGCTCAAGCTGCCGCCAGGCAAACGCATCGTCGGCAACATCGCCGCGCTCGTGCCGCACAAGGATCACGCCACGCTGTTGCGCGCCGCGCAGCGCGTGCTGGCGCAGCGCAGCGACGTGGTGTTCGTCGTCATCGGCGAGGGCGAGCTGCTGGAAACTCTGTTGCGGTTGCGTGCGGAGCTGGGGTTGGAGAAAAGTTTTTACTTTGCCGGGTTTGTTCCGCAGGCGCAGCGGCTGCTGCCGGCGTTCGATGTGTTCGCGATGAGTTCGTGCATGGAAGGGCTGGGGTCCATCGTGCTCGACGCCGCGTTGGCGGGCGTGCCAGTCGCGGCCACGGCGGGCGGCGGCTTGCCGGAAATCGTGAGCGACAACGTGACCGGACGGCTGGTGCCGGTGGGCGATGACGCGGCGCTCGCCGTGGCGATCGTGCAGTTGTTGGATGAGCCTCTCACGGGAGCGCGGCTGGCGGCGGCGGCGCAGGCGCGGGTGCGCGCGGAGTTTTCCGTGGGGGCGATGGCGGCGAAGTATGAGGCGGTTTACGCGGAGGTGCTGGCGGCGCGGCGTTAGTGCGGTTTGACTTACTGTGTGGCCGCGCTGGAAAAGGTGTGACCCCCCCCCTCACCCCGGCCCTCTCCCTTGGGGAGAGGGAGAAACGCTTCCCGCTTCCGGCGAGACCACGATGGACTCCTGCTCCATGGCTCACAGATTTCACCAAGTGGGTCAGCGGCTGTTCCTTCTCCCTTGGGGAGAAGGTTAGGATGAGGGGGAACGTGACTGTCTCAACCCCTGATCACTCGCCGGTTTGGAAACCGGCGCTCCAATACGGAAACGAATTCCGGCAACCGCCCTAGCGGACGGGTGTGTAGTGCTTCTTGTTGAACTTCACGCCGAGCCATTGCTCGAGCTTGAGCATGAGCCGGTGTTTCTTCTCGCGCTTTGTGAGGCGATAGTTCGGGTCGGCTTGGAAAATTCCCTCGGCGGACGGCAGCCAGCCTTGCGCGGCCTGCGGGTGCGTGCCGGTGAAATGTTTCAGGATGGCGGAATCCACTTGTGCGTAATCCACGGTGGTGTCGGCGCGGTTCTGCCAGTATTTCTGCACGGCAGAGGTCTTGAGGTTCATCTGCTCCTCGTTGCGCACCCAGCCGTAGTGATAGATCGTCGCGCCCGAATGCGCGGCGCGCGGGTAGCGGGATTGTTTGTGGCCGACGACGACGTTGAAGAAGAGGCCTTCGGACGCCCACGCGGGGATGGTGTTGCGAATGATGCGGACTTCGCTGCGATACCAGCCGGGCGACCAGACGTAGGTGTTGGCGTTGCCGTAGAAATGGAGGTAGTCGAAGGCCAGCGCCTCGACGCGTTCATCGGGCAGGTGCTGCTCCATGGCGGCGCGGATTTTCGGAAGTTCGGCTTCGTGGAGGACTTCGTCGGCTTCGAGGTAGAACGCCCAGTCGCCGGTGCAGTTGAAGAGGGCTATGGATTTCTGCTGGCCGTAAACGAAGCCCTTGATGCTGTAGTCGGGGCGGATGTTTTCATTCCATTGCGTGGGGATGATGCGGATCTTGGGATCGCCGATCTCGCGCAGCATTTTTTCCGTGTCGTCATCGCACGGGCCGAGGGCGACGATGAATTCATCCACGATCGGCAGGATGGAGCGGATGGAGGCGATGAACGGGTAGCCGAGCTTTTGGCCGTTGCGCAGGAAGGTGAAGCCGCTGACTTTCATTGGAAAAAACTACAGGCGAACGCGCCGCTGGTCAGGTCAAATCGCGCAACAGCCGCGCTGCCAGAGCGGGATGGCGGTCGTATTGATGCAGCGTGTTGATGGCGTCGCCCGCCGTGTTGAGGATGCGGCCGCGGTCATCAAAGCGCACCTGCGCGGTGTCCATGCGCGCCATGCTCAGCACCGGGCTGGAGAAATTTTCAAAGCACGTCAGCTTGGCGGGCGGGTCGTGGTGGATGAGATAATTATGCAGCCCTTGGTCAATGGTCTTGCGCTCCGTTCGCCCGCACAGGTGTTGCGTGACGCGCGCCAGATGTTCGCGGACGGCGTCGGCGCTGCCGAGGGTTGTCCCGGCGCAGATGACGCGCTTGCCGAGCATGCGCCGCAGGGTCGCCCGCCCGAAAGCGCGCTTGATCTGGTTGGCGGTGTGGCCGCACTCGCGAATTTTCCAGTGGATGTCCTCCAGGAAAACACCCAGTCCGTCGGGCTGCGCGAAGTCAAACGGGTCGCGCTGGAACAGCACGTCGCGGATGTCCGTGAGCATCACGCGGCCGTAGTCGCCGCCGCAGTTCTCGAGGTAGGAGTGGTAATAAAAATGGCGTGCGCAATGCGGGTGCAGGCAGCTCAACGCCAGTTGATCCTCGAAGAGCCGCCGGCGACGGCGTGAAAGAAAACATCCGATGCCGCTCGCCAACCGCACCCAGAAGGGGTGGAGATACGGTTTCTGAAACGGCACCATGTTGACGCGGAACGCCCGCGCACGGATGAACGCCTGCGTCGCCGCGTCCAGCCCGCTGGTGACGAGGCAGACATCGCCGCGATAGCCGGCCTTTTCCAGCGAGAGGAAGAACGGCTTCGCTTTTTCCAGCGGCATGTCCGCCAGCAATCCGAGGATTAGCGTTTTGGTGGGAGGTTGGGTCATGCGCGGCGGCGATGAATCAGTTTTCGGAAAGGCCGGGAGATTTTGTGTTCCAGCCAGAAAAGCGCGAACCAAAACCGGTTGAGCCGCGCCAGCATCTCCGCCGTCAACCCGGCGGCGCGCGGACCGTATCTCTTGCGGAGTTGATAAATTTGTTTGAACCACATCCGCCGGGTGGCGTGTTCCGCCAGCCACGGTCGGGTGAAGTAGGTCTGCGCCAGCCACAGGTGTTCGTCCACGCTCGCTCTCGTGCGCCGGTCCTGCGCGGTTTGTTGCTGCGGATGGATGCGA
>JANMJO010000069.1:0-2453 GCA_031371425.1 Verrucomicrobiales bacterium
TTTCACCGGCCCATCGGGTGGCGACAACAGGTTGGCCGAGACGGTCTGAATCCCGACCATGCCAAAATGGCTGTGCCCATCCACGAAGCCGGGGATGAGCGTCTTGCCGCCAAGGTCCACGAGCTTCGTCGCGGTGCCCTTGGTCTTGAGCACGTCGGCCTTCGCGCCGACGGCGAGAATTTTTCCGTCCTTCACCGCGAGCGCCTCTGCGGAGGGTGCCGCATCGTTGATGGTGATGATGCTGCCACCGGTGTAGATGGTGTCGGCGACTCCAGCAGCGCCGGTCTTTGCTTCGGTTGATGTCGCCGGCTTTTGATCACAGCCGGTGATGAGTAGCAGCCCGCACAGGGCGCTGAGGGTGTATTTGAACATGGGGTTTGGTTTCATGGTGTTGATGTTTTGTTTTCCAACTTTTCTGTGGTCTCAAAAACTGATGACGGCGCGCAGGCCGGCGATGATGGCGGTGTCGCGGTCAGCACGCGGCGGGCGGATGACCTGGGCGTCCGCCGTGACCCGCAGCCAGGGAGTGAGCGCCAGATTGTAAAAGACTTCCACGCCGTATTCGTCGCGGGCGGGGATGCCCGCCAGCCGCAGCCCGTCTTTGAGTCCGCTGCTGAAGCCCACGTAGAAAATACCGGCGCCAAACTTGTCGTTCTCGCGCCCGGAAATCGGGCTGGTGCCGCTGATGCCGCCCAGCGCCGACCAGCCGACGGGATTGGCGTCCTCATCGGAAACCGCGACCTGACCGAAAAGTCCCCAGGCTTTCCGGGCATCCTGCGCATCGCGCCAGAGCGTCTGCTCGAAAGCGTAGGAACAATACCAGAATCCATCTTCCACGCCCGGCGGCGGCGTGGTGGGCAGCAACAGGTATGGGTCGCCGAAACTGGTGACCTGCTTCGTGCTGTAAGCGGCGGAGAAGATGTGCTTGCCGGACTTGCCGAAAAAATCGCTCGCCAATTGCACCGAGCCGTTGAAGACAACGCCCTCTGAAAACGGGTGCTCGAATCCGGTCTGCTGCGTTTGATTTTGCGGATCATAGATCATGAGCGTGAATTTGGCCGGCTCAGTTTTCACGGAGATGATGCCGCCAAAGATCGTTGGCGGCGTGATCCCGCTCAGCGGCGCGACGAACTCGACGTGCTGAAACAGTTCGATGCCGCGCCCGCCGGTGAACTCACGGCCCGCGGCATACATGTCCACCATGTTGATTTTGCCAAACAACACCGAGGCCGAATCACCGAGTTGTTGCGACACGTAGAGCGAGAGGTCCGCCGCCGTCTCATTGGCTGCCGGAAAAAGGAGGGCGACGTTGTTTGGCAGAAAGGTGCCGCCCGCGGACGTGGCCGACTGGCCGTAATTCAACTCGCCGTGCGCGCTGACACCGAAGCCTTGCCACAATCCCAATTTACTGCCGTCGAGCCGGAGAAAGAGATCGCCCTTCCCGCCATACTTCCAACTGTGACTGCCCTCACCGGAGGCGAGTCCCTGGTAAAATTGCGCGAGCGAGCCGGAGAGGTTGACTCCATGTTCGCGCAGCGTCGCGCCGGACCCAAACCAATCGCCGGTGAGCGTGTCGCGTTCCAGCCAGCCGGGCGCGGGCGCAGTGGTTGAAATGACCGTCGCCGGTTCAGCGGCGAAAGCGGCCATCTGAAACGCCAGCGCGGACGTTGCGGCAACGGCGGACATGGACAGGAAGTTTGATTTCAGTTTCATGGTTTTCAGGATTGTATTTTGGCTATCGGTCAAAGAGCAACATCAGATACGCGCCGAACAGCAGCAGGTGGACGCAACCGGGCAGCACGTTCGTTCGCGGCAGGGAGAAGGTAAGGATGCTGGTCACCAGCGTGAGCAGAAGCATCACCGTGTCGGTGGCATCCAGGCCCAGCACGAGCGTGCGTCCGGTGGCGAGCGACACCGCGATGACGAGCGGAATGGTCAGCCCGATGGAGGCGAGCACCGAGCCGAGCAGCACGTTCACCGAACGCTGCAAGCGGTTGGCCAGCGCGGCACGGATGGCGGCGATGGATTCGGGCGCGAGCACCAGCAACGCCATGATGAAACCGCCAATGGCGGGCGGCGCATTGAGCTTGAGCACCATCGCATCAAGCGGTGCGGCCATTTGTTTGGCGAGCAGAACCAGCGGCAGACCGTAAAGCCCCAGCATCGCGGCGTGATAAAATGTTGGCCGCGAAGAATGAGCTTCCGCCACGGTCGAATCGCCCGCCTCTTCGGGCATGGTGAAGAAGCCGCGATGCCGCCGGTTTTGGATAAACAGGAAAGCCGCATAAATGCCCACCGACATCAGCGAGAGAAAAACCATTTGAAACGTCGAGAGCGTCGGGCCGGGCGTGGCGCGCGTGAAGTTGGGCAGCACCAGACCAAGCACCGTCAGTGGCACGATCATCAGGAGAAACGCATTCGCACTCTGGAGATTGAAAGGCTGTTCGCGGTGG
>JANMJO010000107.1:0-3254 GCA_031371425.1 Verrucomicrobiales bacterium
GCCGCGCGAAGTCGCGCCCGAAGCCGCCGCCGCCCCGCGCATCATCAAAGACGCCCACGGCAACGTCCTCGCCGACGGCGATTGCGTCGCGCTGATCAAGGACTTGAAACTCGGCGGCGGCAACCAAGTCCTCAAAGTCGGAACGAAGTCCAAACCCATCAAGCTCGTGGACGGCGACCACGAAATCTCCTGCAAGATGGACGGCATGGCCATCGGCCTGAAGGCGTGCTTTGTGAAGAAGGCGTGATGGTCGCCCCCTAGGCATCATGCCTTGCCTTGCCCTGGTAGACGATTCCCAGATTCCGTCGTGCGTAAATCCCGCCTAGCCTTAATTTTTCTGCGGGTCGGACAGTCCGCCGGTGAGATGGAAGCGCGCCACGTCCCCTTCGCCGCGCACACCCGGAATCAACATCATCATGCCCGTGTCGCCGTCCAAAAAATAAAAGAACAGCACGATGCGCCCGTCCACCTGCGCGTTGCCGTGGATAAATCTGTGTGCACGCAAATTCGAAACCAGCGCACCTTCCAGTTCCGCCCGCCGTCCGATGGCCTTGGAAGCAACGTGCCCCAACACCGCGATGAGCGGCGGTTGAGAGTCCACGTCCGACGCGCGGATGAACGCCGCGTCGCCGGCGAACTCCTCCAGAAAATAATGCACCGCCTTTTCGTAATCCGTCGGATGCAGCATCCGCGCGCGCAATTCAGCGAGGTGGTGCGGAAAATCTTGAGAAGCAGAGTTCATAAAAGAATGAGGAGGTTGTGTTGAATGACTTTCATCAGACCTTGAGCGCGGCACGGAAACCCCTGCCACCATAGTAAGACTGCGCCCCGTTGTAACCCACGAAGACGCGGCCGTAGCGGCGATCGCAATAAAGCGCGCCGCCGAGTTTCCGGATATCCGCCGGCGTCTTCACCCAACTCGACGTCTTCGTGTCGAACTCGCCCAGCTTCTGCAGCGCGAAATATTCCTCCTCCGTCAAAACCTCGACGCCCATGGCCGCCGCCATATCCATGACGCAGTTTTTGGGTTTGTGTTCCTTCCGCGAATCCAGCGCCGCGCGGTCGTAGCAAAAACTGGTGCGGCCCTTGGGGCTTTCCGCCGAACAATCAAAGAAGATATATTCGCCCGATTTTTTATCGTGACGCACCACATCCGGTTCGCCGCCGGTGCGTTCCATTTCCGCGAGCGACCACAGCTTTTCCGGCTTGGTTTCCAACCGCGCCTGCACCTTGGCCCACACCAAACCCGGGTGACGGTCATTGTTCGCGTTAAACCGAACTTTCAACGCAGCCAGCAACTCGTCGCGATGTTTTGGTGAAAGTTCTTTTTTCATTTTAAAGCGCGCCCGCCGCGCCCGGATACCACGGCGGCAGCACCGTGGCCGGCTCGGCGAAGACCTTCAGCATTTCCGCTGGCACATGGCGCTTGTTCACGATCACCATGTAAACGTGTTCAGCAAACCAGTTGTTGTAAAGCGTCCACAAGCCTTTGTCGCCCTTGTCGTCCCCCCAGCTATTTTCCACGAGCCATTTGGCGGGCTTGTTGTCCACCACGTCCACGCCCATGAAGACCATCGCGTGATTCGCGCCGCCGTCGCGGAAGATGATACGCTGTGCGCGGTCCAGCTGGAGATTCACGTTGAAGAGTGGGCCGTAGTTGTAGAGGTTGGCGGCCATGATGCCGTGGGTTTTGCTCTGATCCTTGCCCACATCGGCGGCGAACCACACGGGCTCGTTCGCCATGACCGATTCCATGGCGATCTGCTTCATCGCGTCGAGGCCGATGTTGACGAAATCAATGTCGGCCTTGTCCGCAAAGTTGCGTGAGCGCTTGAAGGTGTAATGCTTCATCGTAGGGTTCAGCGGATCGTAATAAAGGCTGACGTAGTCCTCCAGCGCAGCGCCGACCATTTCGCGGTAGAAGCTGAGGGGCGTGTATTTTTTCGCGGGCGTCAGATCAATGTCCAATGCCGGCTCTTCCGCTTTCTCCTTTTTATCGTCCTTTTTCTCCCGGCTTTTCTTCGCCTCCGCGTTACCCTTCTTGTCCTCATCCTTCTTTTTCGTCGGACGCCAGGTGAACTCCTGCGGTGGTTCGCCCAGCGACTGCGCGAGAATGCGATAAACCTCCACCATGGCCTGCTGCTTGTAAGCTCGCAGCGCATCCACGTCCGCGCCCGCACGGTGCAGCTCGCGTATCTTCGCGCCGTCCACGTGCAGCTTGCGTTCGAGAATTTTGTTGAGCGTTTCCGTGTTGTCGCTTGCCGTCGTCGCGGGCATCGCCTCCTTGGGCACGACCCCATACTTGCCCACCAAGGCCACGACCGCCTGCCACCAACCGCCATCACTGAGCGTCCATTGCTGCACCGACTCCCACTCGCGGTCGAGCGGATCGGTGTCGCGCAGTTCGATCATGTATTCGAGATAAAGATTGGACTTCTCCAGCTTGTCCCAGAACTGGAGATGACTCTCGGAGAACTCGAAGCCGTCGAGGTCGAGCTTCGCGATGATTGCCGGCCGCAGCGTGTTGAGGCCCGCGAACAACCAGCATCGTCCCGAACTATGCTGGTCGGTCACGCCCTTGAAGCGGATGCGATGGCTGAAGTGCGTGTCGTGCGCGTCCACCACGCTCCGGTTCAGCGCGAGCGAGTTGATGGGATTCGCCGCCAGCGCATTGAAGCGGACCTCATCGCGTTTGTAGGACTGCCGGAGATTTTCCAGGAATTCGGGCGCAAGACCACCTTCAGCCCCCCAGGCCGCAGGTAGAAACGAGGTGACGACGAGAATCAGGAATAGCGTGCGAATCATGATGCGCCATAAGTAACCGATTATGCCGCCGAAAAGCAAGGCAGGCAGCGTTGTGTTCGAGACGGCTGCGGCCATAGCCGGCAAAGTAAATCAATACGGTAAACGCGGCACAAGCCGGGCAAACCCTCCGCAGGCGGGGATTATTTTGGCGGATGACCCAGGGTAGTCCCGCAGAATGATGGAATCCCGTTGGGATTTACGATGGCGCAGACCGTTCCGATTGGTTGCGCGACAAACCATTGAATTGAAAACAATTCGCCCCGTGCGGGAAGATTGCGATGACCGACCGTGGCGCGAAGCGCATCCCAAGCAATCCCGAAGGGATTGAATCATTCAGCCCAGCGTTGGCGATGCAATCGCCTACGCTGGGTAACGGGGCGATGAAAATATCAACCCTGAAGGGGTTGAATGGCGTGGCCACGGCGGCGGGCGCGGGTGATGCAACCCCG
>JANMJO010000149.1:0-1986 GCA_031371425.1 Verrucomicrobiales bacterium
CGCGACAATTCCGATTGCGGCCTCGGCTCGCCCATCGCGCACCTCGCCCGCGCCGGACTGCTGGGCAAAAACTTCCTCGCCATCCACGCCAACTGCCTTGCGCCCGGCGACGTGCAATTGCTCGCCCACAGCGGCACGAGCGTCGTGCATTGCCCGCGCAGCCACAGCTTTTTCAGCCATCCGAAATTCCCATTCCGCGTCCTCACCGCCGCCGGCGTCAACATCTGCCTCGGCACTGACAGCCTTGCGAGTATCGAACCCAAGCGGAGGCAACCGCTGGAATTAAATATGTTCTCCGAGATGCGCTCCTTCGCCCGGAAAAATCCCCGCGTCGCCGCCCGCACCATCCTCCACCTCGCCACCCTCAACGGCGCCACCGCCCTCGGCCTCGCGGGCAAAGCCGGTGAGCTTGCCCCCAACGCCTACGCCGATCTCATCGCCCTGTCCTACGCTGGAAAAACCGCCGCCGTTCACGACGCCATCCTCCACCACACCGGCGACGTCACCGCCAGCATGATCTGCGGTCGGTGGGCCATCGCACCCGACTAGAGCAATTTTAACCCGACTTCCGAAATGGAAACCAAACGCGCGGGTAAGTTTTTGGTAGCACCCGCCTCCGGCGGGTGATTTTCAGCGTCGCGCCGAAAATTTCGTCCGCAAAATTTCCCCGTTGGAGTTCAAGCTTTAGCTTGTCGGGGCGGTATCCGGCGTGACGGGAACAAGCTAAAGCTTGAACTCCAACTTGGGGCGGACCTCCTTCTGCGCGGCACTTTCAGTCACACCCGATCTAGCCCCGCGCTCTTTCCATCTGCGTCCATCTGTGTTTATCTGTGGCCAAGTTGAATTCATTCGCCGCCGAACTCCAGCGACGCCTCGACGCCATCCGCGCCGATGGCTTGCTGCGCGAACTCCGCCGCGTGGATTCGCCCCAAGGTCCGCGCCTCGAAATCGCCGGCCGCACGCTGCTCAACTTCGCCTCCAACGACTACCTCGGCCTCGCCAATCATCCCGCGCTCAAGCAAGCCGCCATTCGCGCCGTTGAAAAATTCGGCGCTGGCGCGGGCGCATCCCGCCTCATCTGCGGCTCTCTCTCGCCGTTCCACGATCTCGAGGAAACCCTCGCCAACTTCAAAGGCGCGGAAGCCGCACTCACATTTTCCACCGGCTATGCCGCCGCCGTCGGCACCATCACCGCGCTGCTCGGCAAGGACGACATCCTCATCCTCGACAAGCTCGTTCACGCCAGCATCGTGGACGCCGCAAAGTTGAGCGGCGCGAAACTCCGCATCTTCGCACACAACGACCTGAACGACCTCGAAGCCAAACTGCGCTGGAGTTCAAGCTTTAGCTTGTCCCCGAGCACGCCAAAGCGTGAACTCCAAAAACCGCGCACTCTCATCGTGACCGAAAGTATTTTTTCCATGGACGGCGACGCCGCACCGCTCCGCGAAATCGTCGCGCTCAAGGAAAAATACGGCGCGTGGCTCATGGTGGACGAAGCCCACGCCACCGGCCTCTACGGCGCGCATCGCCGCGGCCTCGCCGAAGCACTCGGCGTCAGCGACCGCATTGAAATCCAGATGGGCACGCTCGGCAAAGCCCTTGGCGCGAGCGGCGGCTACATCTGCGGCAGCCGCGCACTCATTGATTTTCTTGTGAACCGCTCCCGCAGTTTCATCTTCAGCACCGCGCCCGTCCCCGCCGCCGCCGCCGCCGCAACGGCGGGAATCAAGCTCGTGCAATCCGGCGAAGGCCAGTCGCTCAACGAAAAACTTTGGGCGCGCGTCGCTGAATGTAGGGCAGGCGTCTCGCCTGCCCGGCGAGCGCAGCAGCGCGAGCAGTCAACGCGACTCACTCCGCTCGTCGCGGGGGGGCGCGACGCCAGCCCGCCGATAAGAGCCCACAAACCCCACAAAAACGGCGCGGAAGCTGCCCCCCGCCCCGCCGCGGACACCCGCCCCCCCCACAAAATTTTTTTACACCCCC
>JANMJO010000226.1:0-3872 GCA_031371425.1 Verrucomicrobiales bacterium
AGAATTCCGAATCCGAACAGCAGCAGCGGGAAAATAAATTTCTGCGACGCCATCGCCATCGGATGTTCTGTGAAATACTTCGTCAGTGTAGGAATGTCGAACGTGCGGACATCGGCGGGCAGTTGCAGGTAAAGCGCGATGAGGCCGATGAGTGCCAGCAGCGCGCCGATACTCAAGTAGAGCGTGATCTGGAACGTCGCGTAGTTTTTTCTCTCACCGCGACCCCACACGCCGATCATGATGAACGTCGGCACGAGCGCGAGTTCGTGGAAGAAGTAAAAGAAAAACAGGTCGAGCGACATGAACGCGCCGAGGATGCCGCCTGTCATTACAAGCAGCAGGATGTAAAACTCCTTCTCGCGGGTCTTGATCTCAAACGAGCAACACGCCGCCGCGAACGCCACGATTGCGCCCATCAACACCAGCCCGACGTTCAAGCCGTCCACGCCCAGCTTGCAGGCGATGCCGAGCGATTCCGCGCCCAGTCCCGGAATGGTGCTGACGAATTGATAGCCGTTCGCGTCCGCCGTCGCGCCGTGAACCCCGACATCCGATGTCGGGGTGAACTGCCAGAACATCAGCACGGCCAGCAACATTGTGACGAACGTCACGCCCACCGCCACCGCGCGCATGATGACGACAAAGTTGCGCGGCACAAACGCCAGCGCGATTGCGGCGAGCAATGGGAGCAGGAAGATGTAGGTCAGAGTCGTCATTCTTTTTAACGCAAAGGCGCAAAGGCGCAAAGCCGCAAAGGAAATACATTCCGGGCCTGGCGTCTTTGCGTCTTTGCGTCTTTGCGTTGAATTCTCATGTCATTTTCCAAGCACGAACCACAGCACCACCGCCACGCCGAGCACGAACAGGAAGGCGTAGGTCTGGAGATTGCCGGTCTGGACCAGGCGCAGCGCGCGGCCCGTCAAATCCGTCCCGCCCCGCACGAGGCCGATGCAAAAGCCTTCCACAATCCAGCGATCAATCCAGTCCGCGACAGTCGCGACGAAATCATGCGTACGAATGACCGTGGCTTCGTAAAGCGCGTCGAAGTAAAAGCGGTTTGCCATCGCGCGGGAAAGCGCCCCGAGTTTGGCCGGCAACGGATCGCTCTTGGCGTTGGCGTAAAACGCGCGGGCGATGAGGAAGCCAATGATGGTCGCGGCAATTCCGATTCCAGCAGCAATCGGTGAGTGTTGGAATGGCAAGACAAGTTGACCCAACAGCCCCATGCCTTGTTCAACGTGCTCGACCCGTTCGGTGGAAAGTTGCCGGGTGAATATTCCTTCAATGCCGATGACGCCACCAATGATCGCAAGCACAGCCAGAATTCGCAGCGGCCAGATCATGACACCGGGGGATTCATGGGCGTGGCCGGCTTCGTGCGTCTTCGGTTCGCCGACAAACGCGACGAAGAACAGCCGGAACATGTAGAACGTCGTCAGCACGGCGACAAGCGCGGCGATGGCGAAGAGCGGATAGTTGTGCGCGTGCAACGCTTGCGCGAGGATGGCGTCCTTGGAGTAGAAGCCGCTGAACGGCGGCACGCCGCAGAGCGCGAGCGTGCCGACGAGGAACGTCCAGAACGTCACGGGCATCTTCTTGCGGAGCGCGCCCATCTTCCAGATGTCCTGCTCGTGGTGCATGGCGTGAATCACCGAGCCAGCGCCGAGGAACAGCAGCGCCTTGAAGAACGCGTGCGTGGTGAGATGAAACATTGCGGACGGCGGGCCGCCGAGGCCGACGGCCATGACCATGTAGCCGAGTTGCGACAGCGTCGAGTAGGCGAGGATGCGTTTGATGTCGTTTTGCTGGACGGCGATGAGCGCAGCGAGCAAAGCGGTAAATCCGCCGATCCACGCGATGACGGTGAGCGCGTCGGGAGTGAAGATGAAGAACACGCGGCACAGCATGTAAACGCCGGCAGCCACCATTGTCGCGGCATGGATGAGCGCGCTGACGGGCGTCGGACCTTCCATCGCATCCGGCAACCAGACATGCAGCGGGAATTGCGCGGACTTTCCCATCGCGCCGCAAAAAATAAGCAGACCTGCGAGCGTGGCCGCTCCCCCGAATAGAGCTGGGTTGGAAATGATTTGCTCGTGAATAGTTCCAAAGTTCAATGTACCCGCCGCCACGAAAATCATCAGGATTCCCAGCATGAACCCAAAATCCCCCAACCGATTCGTGATAAAAGCTTTTTTCGCCGCGTCCGCCGCGCTGGCTTTTTCAAACCAGAAACCAATGAGCAGGTAGCTCGACACGCCGACCAATTCCCAGAAGATAAAGAGTTGGAGAAAATTGTTCGAGAGTACGATGCCGAGCATCGAGAACGTGAACAGGCTCAGGCACGCGAAGAAACGCGAGAAACCCGGGTCGTCGTGCATGTAGCCGTACGAGTAGATGTGGATCGCACTCCCGACCCCGGTGACGATCAGCAACATCATCAAACTCAACCGGTCGAGCTTCAGTCCGAAATCCACGCTCAGGTTGCCGATGGAGAGCCAGTTCAAGGAAAGCTCGCGCGCCTCCCATCCACCGAATTTGATCACCGTCAGCGTGAAAACGAACCCGGCCACGATCGCCCCGATGGACAGCGTCGCGCTGACCGTCTTGTTGCGCAGGGTGAAAAGCGCGATGATGCCCGCCGCGAGCAGCGGCAGGAACAAAATCAACCAAGGTAACGCTTCGAGTTTCATTTTTTAATCAGCCACGGATTGAACACGGATGAAACACGGATTTCTTTTCCGCAGATGACGCAGATTTTCGCAGATTCTTTTCCGGCAGAATTAATCTGCGGACATCGGCGAAATCTGCGGATGTTTTATCTGTGTTCAATTTATGTTTCATCTGTGGCTAAAAATTAGAGCTTCATGATCGTCAGGTCTTCAACGTGCGCCGACTGGCGCTTGCGATAGAGCGCCACGATGAGCGCGAGGCCGACCGCCACTTCCGCCGCCGCCACGGTGATGATGAAGAACACCATCACCTGGCCGTTGAGGTTGTCGTTGAACCGCGAAAAGGAGACGAGCGCGAGGTTCGCCGAGTTGAGCATCAACTCCAGCGACATGTAAACGACGAGCAGGTTGCGCCGCGTGATGACGCCGAGCAAGCCGAGCGCGAACAACAGCGCGCTCACGATCAAATAATGTTCAAGGCCTACGTTCATAGTTTTAACCACGAATGGACACGAATGGACACGAATCGGGGCGAACAAACGACCGAGGAGCGCGGGCTTCAGCCCGCTTCAACGTCCAACTTGCAGGCGACATTGAAGCGGCCTGAAGGCCGCGCTCCGGCTGTAATTCGTGTCTATTCGTGTCCATTCGTGGTTGCTTCATTTCAAATCTTTCTTGCTTAACAAAATCACGCCGACCATCGCCACGAGGAGCAGGATGGAAACGATTTCAAACGGCAACAGGTAATTCGTGAACAGCATCTTGCCGAGCGTGGCGGTGTCGCCGACGGCAGTGGGGTTGGTCAATTTCTCTCCGGGGTGCGTTGCCAACAGTGAGCGGATGAAGATGGCGACGATTGCGCCCACGGAAGCCATTCCCGCCACAAGACCGAGCTTTTTGACTTTGCGACGTTCTTCTTCTTTCAGATCGAGCAGCATGATGACGAACAGGAACAGCACCATGACCGCGCCGGCATAGACGAGCACTTGCACCGCCGCGAGGAAGAACGCGTGCAGCAACACGAACAATCCCGCCATCGAAATGATGGTGAGCACGAGGAACATCGCGCTCGTGACCGGGTTGCGGCTGAACGGATTCGCGACGACGAGCGCGCCACACGCGAGCGTCAGGAACGCGAAGACGTAAAATAAAATGTCGGTTATTGCCATGCTTAACTGTTCTGAAACCACGAATGAACAC
>JANMJO010000265.1:0-2230 GCA_031371425.1 Verrucomicrobiales bacterium
GCCATCATCGCCAGCGTCGCCGGAGCGCAGCAGCCCGACGGCTATCTCGACACTTATTTCATCGTCAAAGAACCCGGCAAACGCTGGACGAACCTCCGCGACTGGCACGAACTTTATTGCGCCGGCCATTTGTTCGAGGCCGCCGTCGCCCACTTCCAAGCCACCGGCAAACGCAACTTCCTCAACGTCGCCGTGAAACTCGCCGACCACATTGATTCCATCTTCGGCCCGTCCCCCAAACGCCTCGGCTACCCCGGCCATCCCGAAATCGAACTCGCCCTCATCAAACTCGCCCGCGCCACCGGCGAGCGGCGTTACTACGAACTCGCCCGCTTCTTCATCGAGAATCGGGGTAAACATTATTTCGCCACCGAGCACAACACGCCGCCGGAAAAATACGACGGCGCTTACTGGCAGGACGACGTTCCCATCTGCGACCACAACAACATCAAAGGCCACGCCGTCCGCGCCGCGTATCTCATGTCCGGCGCCACCGACGTGGCGCGCGAGACTGGCGACCCCGCGTTGCTCGCCATGCTCGACCGCGTCTGGCGCAACACCACCGAGCGGAACATGTTCCTCACCGGCGGCATTGGCCCCAGCGCGAACAACGAAGGCTTCACCGAGGATTACGATTTGCCAAACCTGACCGCGTATCAGGAAACGTGCGCCACCGTCGCCCTCGCGCAGTGGAATCATCGCCTCGCGCTGCTCTACGGCGATGCGAAGTTCGCCGACGTGATGGAGCGCGCTCTCTACAACGGCGTCCTCTCCGGCGTGTCGCACGACGGAAAAAAGTTTTTCTACGTGAACCCGCTCGAAAGCGCCGGCACGCATCACCGGCAAGGCTGGTTCGGTTGCGCGTGCTGCCCGCCGAACGTCGCCCGCACCATCGCCATGCTCGGAGGTTACGCCTACGCGGTGAGCGACGACGCGGTGTGGGTGAACCTCTACGTCCAAGGCGAGACGAGCCTCGCAGTTGCCGGCCAACCCGTCGCGCTCAAGGTCGCCACGGATTATCCGTGGGACGGCAAGGTCACGCTCAAGCTGCAAGTCGGAAAGCCGGCGCACTTTGATTTGCGCCTGCGCGTGCCGGGCTGGTGCGAGGGCGCGAGCGTGAGCGTGAACCGTGAAAAGATTTCCGAGCCGAAGCGCGAACGCGGCTACTTCGTCCTGTCCCGCGAGTGGAACCCCGGCGACACGGTCGAGCTGGATTTGCCCATGCCCGTTCAGCGCATCGCCGCCAATCCGAACGTCGCCGCCAATCGCGGACGGCTTGCGATCCAGCGCGGGCCGATTGTTTATTGCATCGAGCAATGCGACCAGTCCGCACCGCTCGCGTCACTCGCGCTGCCAGCGGACGCGGAGTTGAAGGCCACGAAGGATGCCGGTCTTCTCGGCGGCGTGGTCGTGCTGAAAGGCTTCGGCGAAACCGCTTCCGAGCAGGACTGGACTCGCAGACTGTATCAGCCAATGGCGGCAACGCAGCGCGTGCCGGTCAAGGCCATCCCGTATTACGCGTGGGACAACCGCGCCCCCGGAGCGATGCGCGTGTGGCTGCCCACGACCCCGTCCCGGCCCACCCGCAGCAGCCTCGAATCGCAGGCGAAAGTTTCCGTGAGTTTCGCCAACGCCAACTCCTCGCCGAAAGCCATCAACGACGGCGTCGAGCCTGTGAAATCCTCCGACCAGCCCGCCGCGCTCTGCCATTGGTGGCCGCACAAAGGCACGGATGAATGGGCGCAATACAACTGGCCGAAGCCCGTGACCGTGAGCGGCGCGAAAGTTTTTTGGTTCGACGACACCGGTAGTGGCGAGTGCCGCCTGCCCGCCGCGTGGCAGGTGCAGTTTCTCGACGGCAAGGAATGGAAGCCCGTCGTGGCGCAGGCCGGCTACCCCGTAGCCAAGGACAAGTGGTGCGAGGCGGTCTTTGCGCCGGTGACCACGAAGGCGCTGCGGCTCGCGGTGAAGCTGCCGCCGGATCACGGTGCGGGCGTGCACGAATGGAGAATCACCGCGCCGGTTGACCAATGACAGATCCGCTGACCATCAACCGAATCCATGCAGTTGAATGGTTCTTCGCTGTTTTCGGTGGAGCCAAACCGCCCTCACCCCTAACCCCTCTCCCATCCGACCCGCCTCGCTCGCGCTCCGGCGCGGCGGGTGGGAGAGGGGGACAGCGGGCGGACGTTTGCTGGGCTGCGGATGCCGGCTGGATGAACACAGCAGT
>JANMJO010000301.1:0-18519 GCA_031371425.1 Verrucomicrobiales bacterium
GGGCGGCAATGTGACCGTCCAGTCCGGCCCTAACAGCCCGTGGTCACTCTCGGCTAATGGTTATTCCAAAGTGTCGCTTCAAGGCGGCACTTTGAACGCGGGCGATGGCGCGGTCATTGATGTCGAGGGTGGACACAACCCACTCTCCAATGGTTCCAGCGTAAGCTCCGGCGGCAATGTGAAAGTTACCGCTGGCAATGCGGCTGGAGCCTACAGCGGCGGCAACATCGTCCTGATGCCCGGCACCGGCACACCCGGAGGTTACGTCGGCATCGGCACGAATACGCCAGTTTATCCGCTGCACATGGCTAGCGGTGCTTATTGCAGCGCGGCGGGTGTGTGGACGAGCGTCTCGGATCGTAACGTCAAAGAATCTTTCACTCCGGTTACTCCGACCGAGGTTTTGGCAAAGCTCATGGCGCTGCCAATCACGCAATGGAAATACAAAATCGAACCGGAGGGCATCAAGCACCTCGGCCCAGTGGCTCAAGATTTTCATACCGCCTTCGGCTTGGGCGACAGTGACCGAGCGATTGGTTCGGTGGATGAAACTGGCGTGGCGCTCGCGGCCATCCAGGGGCTGGATCAAAAAGTGGAAGCCAAAGGTCAGCAGTCAGAATCCAGAATCCAGAAGCTGGAAACGGAGAACGCGGAATTGAAATCCCGGCTGGAAAAACTCGAACAACTATTCAACACTCAAGGAGCCATCAAATGAAAACCATCACCAAACTTTTTGCCTTTTACCTTTTACCTTTTGCCATCGCGTCTGCCGCGTTCGCGCAAAGCTACTCGATTGACTGGAGCACGATTGACGGCGGCGGCGGCACGAGCACCGGCGGCGTTTATTCCGTCAGCGGCACCATCGGCCAGCCCGATGCGGGGAAAATGAGCGGCGGGAATTACACCGTGGATGGCGGTTTCTGGGGCATCATCGCGGCGGTGCAGACGCCGGGCGCGCCGCTGCTTTCCGTGAGCCGTTCCAGCAACGTCGTCACGGTGCAGTGGCAGCAAGTCGCCGGGTGGAATCTCATCCAGAACGCCAACGTCGCCACGCCCGTCGCCAGTTGGGGCACGAGCAGCGGCATCACCTCGGCCAACGGGACGAATTATTTGAACCTCACGAACCCGCCGGGGAATCTCTACTTCCGACTGAAGCAATAGTCACACGGGAGGGACGGCATGTTGCCGTCCCCAACCTCACAGCAACCGCGTCTGGTTTCCTGAAGGTTTCAAACCAAGTTTCTTGTAGCACAACTCCGTGGCCACGCGGCCTTGCGGGGTGCGGTTGAGGTAGCCTTCCATGATGAGGTATGGCTCATAGACTTCCTCGATGGTGTCTGGCTCTTCGCCCACGGCCACAGCAAGGGAGTTCACGCCCACCGGCCCGCCGCCGAATTTCACGATGATGGCTTCGAGGATGCGCTTGTCCATTTCGTCGAGCCCGTTCTGGTCAATCTCCAGCATGGCGAGCGCGAGGTCGGCGATCTGCGAAGTGATTCTGCCATCGCCGCGCACTTGCGCGTAATCGCGCACACGGCGGAGGAGGTTGTTGGCGATGCGCGGCGTGCCTCGGCTGCGCCGGGCGATTTCCCGCGCACCCGCTTCGTCAATCTCCACGTTCAGCAGGCGCGCGGAACGGACGACGATTTTTTCCAAATCTTCGGCGATGTAATAATCCAGCCGCTCGCGCACGGGAAAGCGCGTGAGCAACGGCGCGGAGAGCAACCCGCTGCGCGTGGTCGCGCCGATGAGCGTGAAGCGCGGCAGGTTCAGGCGAACGCTGCGGGCGTTCGGCCCTTGGTCAATGATGATGTCCAACTTGAAATCCTCCATCGCGGGATACAGATATTCCTCGATGGTTTTTTGCAGGCGATGAATCTCGTCAATGAACAGCACGTCGCCTTCTTCGAGATTGGTGAGCAAGCCCGCGAGGTCGCCGGCCTTCTCGATGGTCGGGCCGCTGGTGGATTTGAGGTTCGCGCCCATGGCCTTGGCGAGGATGTTGGCGATGGTGGTTTTGCCGAGGCCGGGCGGGCCGTTGAGCAGGATGTGGTCGAGCGCCTCGCCGCGCTGCTGGGCGGCGGCGACGGCGATTTCGAGGCGCTCCTTGACCTTGGGCTGGCCGGTGAACTCGGAAAAAAGCGACGGCCGCAGCGTCATTTCCAACGCGGCATCCGGCTTGGTCAACACATCTGAAATCACTCGTTCGGCCACGCGCGGAGGATGGGCAAAGCGCGCGGCACCGGCAAGGTCAAACGCGGGCCGAAGCAACTCTCGTCAAAAAATAGTTGGCAACTAATTTTCCGTTCTGCATAGTTGCCGCCACCTTATGACTAAAAAACCACTACAGTTCTGGGTTCTACTCCTCGCAATGATTGGGCTGGCCTTCAACTCTTCTGCCAGCGAAGCCGACATCCACATCCCCGACCTCAGCACCGTCAAGTTCGCCGGACTCGGCGGCGTCAGCGGCCACACGCTGATGATGCTGGGCATCGCCGTCTGCGCGGTTGGCGCGCTGTTCGGCATCGTGCAATACCTGCAAACCAAGGCGCTGCCCGTTCACGAAAGCATGGCCAAGGTTTCGCACAGCATCTACGAAACCTGCAAAACCTATCTGCTCACGCAGGGTAAATTACTCGCCATCCTCTGGGTGCTGATCGCGGGCTGCATGGTCGTGTATTTTGGTTTTCTACAGCACAACACCATCGGGCACGTCGTTGTCATTTTGCTGGCGTCCATTCTAGGCATCCTCGGCTCATACGGCGTGGCGTGGTTCGGCATCCGCATCAACACCATCTCCAATTCCCGCACCGCATTCTCCGCCCTCAAAGGCAATGCTTTTGCCACGCTCTGCATCCCGCTCCGCTCCGGCATGAGCATCGGCCTGCTGCTAGTCGCGGTGGAATTGTTCTTCATGATCTGCATCCTGATGTTCCTCCCACGCGAACTTATCGGCCCGTGCTTCATCGGCTTTGCCATCGGCGAATCCCTCGGCGCATCGGTGCTGCGCATCTGCGGCGGCATCTTCACCAAGATCGCCGACATCGGCAGCGACTTGATGAAAATCGTCTTCAAACTCCCGGAAGATGATCCGAAGAACCCCGGCGTCATCGCCGATTGCACCGGCGACAACGCGGGCGATTCCGTCGGGCCGACAGCGGACGGCTTTGAAACCTACGGCGTGACCGGCGTGGCCTTGATCGCGTTCCTCGCCCTCGCGCTGGCAAAAAGCCCCGAGGTTTGCGCCACGCTCATCATCTGGCTGTTCGTCATGCGCGCGTTGATGATTGTGACGTCGCTGGCATCCTACTTCGTGAATGAAATCATCAGCAAGGCCATGTTCGGCAACAAAAAAGATTTCGACTTTGAAGCGCCGTTGACGCACCTCGTCTGGATCACCTCGGCGGTGTCCATCGCCATCACATTCGTCGCCAGCAAATTCCTGCTGGGCGACTTCGCCCTGAACGGCGTGGCGCAACCCGCGCTCTGGTGGGTGCTTTCGGCCATCATCAGTTGCGGCACCGTGGCGGGCGCGGTGATTCCGGAGTTCACGAAAATTTTCGTCAGCACCAACTCGCGCCACGTCCGCGAAGTCACGAACTGCTCCAAGCACGGCGGCGCGTCACTTAACATTTTGTCCGGCTTCGTCGCCGGCAACTTCTCCGCGTTCTGGATGGGTCTCATCATCATGGTGCTCATGTTTGCGGCGTGGCAGTTCTCCACGAACGCCGCCCTGATGGCCATCATGCCGGCGCAGTTCGCCTTCGCCGCGCCAATCTTCGCGTTCGGTCTCGTCGCGTTTGGCTTCCTCGGCATGGGGCCGGTGACGATTGCGGTGGGCAGCTACGGCCCGGTCACCGACAACGCGCAATCCGTCTATGAGTTGAGCCAGATCGAAGGCCACAGCGCCGACGACAAGAAACGCGCCGCCGAGCAGATCAAGCGCGACTTCGGCTTCGAGCCAGACTTCGAGAACGCCAAGTATCAGCTGGAAAAAGGCGACGGCGCGGGCAACACCTTCAAAGCCACCGCCAAACCCGTGCTCATCGGCACGGCGGTTGTCGGCGCGACCACGATGGTGTTCGGCATCATCATGCTGTTGCAGAAAATGTTTGAGGCTCAAGTCGCATCCGGAGTTGCCGGGCCTTTCAAAGAAGTCGTCGGCGCATTGAGCATCGTGCAGCCCGAAATCATCCTCGGCATCGTCATGGGCGGCTCGGTGATCTACTGGTTCACCGGCGCATCCTGCCAGGCCGTCGTGACCGGCGCATACCGCGCGGTGGTTTACATCAAGGAGAACATGAAGCTCGACTCCACCACCGCCTCCGAGAAGGACTCGAAGGAAGTCGTCCGCATCTGCACCGTCTATGCGCAGAAAGGCATGTGGAACATCTTCATCGTCGTGTTCTGCTTCGCGCTCGCCCTGCCCTTCTTCAACCCGTATTTCTTCATCGGCTACCTCATCGGCATCGCGTTCTTCGGCTTGTTCCAAGCCATCTTTATGGCCAACGCGGGCGGCGCGTGGGACAACGCCAAGAAAATCGTCGAGGTGGACATGCGCCAGAAAGGAACGGATTTGCACGCCGCCACCGTCGTCGGCGACACCGTGGGCGATCCCTTCAAGGACACCTCGTCCGTGGCGATGAACCCTGTCATCAAGTTCACCACGCTATTCGGCCTGCTCGCGGTGGAGATTGCCGTGACGATGAAAGACCAAACCTTGAAGAACGGCATCGGCGCGTTCTTCTTCGTCGTCGCGCTCGTCTTCGTCTATCGCTCGTTCTACGCGATGCGGATTCCGGAGGACGACGCAACCGGGAAATAATTTCAGGCTGACCGACAGGCGGGCTGCGGCAACGCGGCCCGCCTTTTTCTTTGGGCAATTGCCATAGCAAAGGAACGTCAAAGCCATCACTGAAATGAAACGTGCACGGCGATGCGTGTGACTAAAACTGCCGCGCAGAGGCGACCCGCCCCGAGTTGGAGTTCAAGCTTTAGCTTGTTCCCATCGCACCCGACACCGCCCCGACACCGCCCCGACACGCTCAAGCGTGAACTCCAACAATCCTGCGCGGGAGTTTCAGTCATACCCGATCGGCGATGGCAAACTTGACATAGCCTAGTCGTGCCTTCCTACTTCTACAGAACAGCGCAACAACCAACAAAGCTCACAGTGAGGGACGACAAAAACAAATTTCGGCCAGCATGAAATCCGGCACAGGAAAAAAACCACCGCAAGCCGGGAGCGCGCGCAGTTTCTGGCAGCGGCTGCGGCTCTACTTCCGCCGCTTCCGCGCCGCGGTCTGGACGCTCATCATCATCGGCATCCTCGCCACGCTCTGGCTGAACGTCTTTGGTCTGCCGGGATTTCTCAAGCGACCGCTGCTGGAAAAACTTCGCGCCCGAGGCATCGAACTCCAGTTCACCAACCTGCGCTTGAGCTGGTCGCGCGGCTTCGTGGCTTACAACGTCCGCTTCGGACGCGCCGATGCGCTGGGCGCGCCGCAATTCTCCGCCCGCCGCGTGGAAGTTCCGCTCAACAGCGTAGCGCTGCGCCGGTTGGACTTCGAGATCGGCGGCATCGTCCTAGCCGACGGCCATTTCGCTTGGCCCATCAACGAGACCAACGAGCCGCTCCACAATTTCACCGTGACCAACGTCAACGCCGCCGTCCACTTTCTGCCCGGCGATGTGTGGAGGCTGGATAATTTTCAGGCGCGCGTCGCCGGGATAAATATCTCGATGAATGGCGAACTCACCCACGCCTCCGCCATCCGCGACTGGCGTTTCGCCGCTTCCACGACGACAACGAACGCCGCTGCCGCCCCGCGCAACCAGATCAGCGCTCCCGACCGTGTGCAGTCGCAGTTGCGCCGCCTTGAGGACGCGCTCCAGTTCGTGATCTTCTCCCAGCCGCCGGGGTTGCGATTGAGTCTCTACGGCGATGCGCGGGATTTCCGCAACTTCAAGCTCGCTGCAACCTTTGCCGCCCCGAAAGCCGTCACGCCGTTTGGCACATTCGCCAACACGCGGCTCATGATCCGCACCGCCGGGTTTGGATCGGCGGCAACGAATTCCGCTGCGTCCGCGCTGACGTTTGTGCGCGTCCAGACGCGGCTGGATGGCGGCGATCTGGACCTCGCGGCAAACTTGGATTTTGCCACGCGCGAACTGCGCTTCAATGCCGCCTCGGATCTCGACCTCCAGAAAATCCGCCTGCTGCTCCCCTCGAAAGCGTCCGTCTGGATCAGCCGGTTCTCTTGGAAAACTCCGCCGCAGATTCACGCTCGCGGCGCAGCGACTTTGCCGCCGTGGGGAAATCGCCCGCCCAATTGGCTCGATGAAGTCCTGCCCGGCGTCCAGGTCGTAGCAGATTTCAAAGTCGGCCCCGCCGCGTTCCGCGGAGTGTCCGTGCTCGCGGCGGAATCGCACGTCACCTTTTCCAACAACGTCTGGCGGCTGCCGGACTTGCAGTTGCTGCGCGATGAGGGCCGGCTGCTCGCGGCGCATTGGACGGACGCGAAGACGCGGGATTATTACTGGCACTTGCAGGGCGTGATTGACCCGAAGTGCGTCACCCCGCTGCTCGAACCCGGCGGGCAGCACGCGCTCGACCTCGTCGGCTTCACCGCTGCGCCGGAGCTGGACGCGGAGGTTTTTGGCCGCTGGCAGGAGCCGGAACGCACGGGCGTGAAAGGCCGCGTGGCGCTGACCAACTTCACCTTTCGCGGCGAGACGTGCGCGTCGCTGCGGACGGGCGTGGAATACACGAACCTCTGGTTGCACCTCACCGAGCCGCGCGTGTTCCGCAGCGAGAATGGCGGACAGCACGGCGCATTGACCAGCGTGGCCGTGGATTTCAGCACCAAGACGCTCTACCTCAACAACGGCGATAGCACGATTGACCCCATGGTCATCGCCCGCGCCGTGGGCGAGAAGACGACCGAGGCGCTCGAGCCGTATCAATTTCTCCAACCGCCCGTCGCGCATGTGGACGGCTCCATCGGCGTGGGCGGGCAAAAAACTGCCGACCTGCGTGTGCGAGTGGCGGGCGGGCCGTTCCGCTGGTGGAAATTCAACGTGCCGCAAATCACCGGCGACATTCACTGGCTGAACCAGTCGTTGCAACTGACAAACGTGACGGGTGATTTTTACGGCGGCAGGATGGCCGGCAACGCCGCGTTTGATTTCGCGCCGAAGCAGGGCAATGAATTTCATTTCAACCTACAAACCACCAACGCCAGCCTCGGCGCGTTGCTGGCCGACCTCACCGGCAATTCCAACCGCATGGAGGGCCGCATCGCCGGACAACTGCTCGTCACCCGCGCGAACACCCGCGACATCATGAGCTGGCAAGGCCGCGGCGATGTGACATTGCGCGACGGACTGCTGTGGGAGATCCCCGTGTTCGGCGTGTTCGCGCCGGTGCTGAACACCTTCTACCCGAACCTCGGCAGCGGCCGCGCGAGCGAAGGCTCGGCGACGTTCACCATCAACAACAGCGTCGTGCGCACAGACAAACTGGAACTCCGCTCGCCGATGATGCGCATGCAATATCGCGGCACCGTGGACTTCGCCGGTAAACTCGACGCCCGCGTGGAGGCCGAACTCCTGCGCAACACCTGGGTCATCGGCCCCGTAGTCAGCACCGTGCTCTGGCCCATCAGCAAGGCGCTTGCATTCAAAGTCACTGGCGAACTCCGGAATCCGCAGGCTGCGCCGGTTTACATCCCCAAGGCGTTCCTGATGCCCTTCAGCCCCATTCAATCCCTGCGCGAACTGTTCACCGAAAAAACTCCCGCCACCAACACCCCGCCCAAGTTCATGGAACTGCCGTGACGCTTGGAAACTCGCGTAGCGGCGTCTCGGCAGAGCGCCGCTGTTTTGGATTCAGTGAACGGCGGTCTGCCGACACGCCGCTACGACACAGGGAAATTTGGAGTGCGCGGACACGTCGCCGCACTCCAAGTGGCGGATGCCGTGCCCAACGGCAACGGTTCATGCTTTCATGGATTCCTTATTCAATCTGCGTTCATCTGCGTTCATCTGCGGATTCAGAGCCAGCATCACTTTTTCCTAGTTGAAATCAAATCACGACGCGGTATTCTCCGCCCATGCGTAGGCCACTCACCATTCTATTCTCACTCGTCCTGTTCGCGTCCATCGCCGTCGCCGATTCCGCCGGCAAGATTCTCAAGGTCCTCCCCCAATACCTCGACCTCCAGGGCCGCACCGCGCTCGCGCCCAGCCTTTACGAGCGCGACGCCTACCAAGCCCAGCTCCTCGCCACGCGCAACCTCTGCTCCGGCCTCGTCTTCAACGTCCAGTGGAAATCCAGGAACGCCGCGAACCTCAAGGTCTATGTCGAAGCCCGTGGCGTGGTGCGCAACAGCAACCTCCAGACTTTCGTGTGGGAAAAATCCGTGGCTCGCCACGGCTGGTTCAGCCAGTGGGAAAAAATAACCGTCACCGGCGATCAATTCAAACAGCTCGAAACCCTCACCGCCTGGCGCGTCACGCTCTGGGACGGCACCAAGCTGCTCGGCGAGCAGAAATCGTTTCTATGGTAAGGCCGGCGGCAAAACTTTCCCTCGCCGCCCTCGTCTCCATCCTTCTGCTGCCCGGCCTTGCCTCGGCCCAAACCATTCCCACCCTCCAGATCGGCGATACCGCCGCGCAGGACATCGCCGCGCCGTTCGCCTTCACCGTCATTGACCTCGACGCCACGGAAAACCTCCGCCGCCAGCTCGCCGCCCTCGCCCCCGCGTATTTCCGCCACGACCCGCAAGCCGCCGCCGAGGCCGAGGTCGCCTTCCGCAAAAGTTTCGCCGCCGACTCCGCCCTGCCCGCGCTCTGGGCGCAAGCCGAACCCGGCGATGCGAACGCCGACCTGCTCGCCGCGAAGTTGCGCGAGGCCGCCGCCCGCCGCATCTGCGCCGCCAACCTGCCGCCCGAATTCCGCACCAGCCCGCAGGTGCGCCTGCTCACCGAAACCGCACCGACACTCGCCGAAGCCGAGCGCGACGCCGTGGAGATTCCGCGCGAGCAACTCGTCCCGCTCGACCGCGCCCGCGCCGATTTGCTCGCCGCCTTCCCCGCAGCGCAGCAGCCGGTGGCAAAATTCCTCGCCAGCTTTTTAAAAACCAACTGTGCGCCGGAAATCGAATTGAGCCGCCAGAGCCGCATCGCCCAGTCGGAGACCGCCATCTCCGCCGCGCAATACGCCGCCGGCCAGCTCATCGTGCGGCGCGGCGAAGTCATCACCGCCAAAACCAAGTCAGCCCTCGATAAGACCGGCAAGCTCCTCGTCGCCCGCGCTGCCGCCGCGCACGAACAGGCCGCGCAGCAGGTTGCCGCACGGAAAATAGCCGCCGGAAAAATCGCGGCGGCGCAACCCGCCGCGCAATCGAATCCGTGGCCGTGGCTTGCCGTGGCGACAGCGGTGTCACTCGCTGGATTTTTTGTCTGGCGTCAGGCTCGACGCCGCGGCGGGCGCGGTTTTAGGCGGATGAGTTTTGCTGACTCCGGCGAGTTGGAAGTTGTTTCCCACGCGGACTCCGAGTGGCAACGCCGCGCACTCGCTGCGGAACGGCGCGCCGAACGCGCCACGGCTATCGTCCGCAAAGGCCTTGTCGGCCAGCTCGCGCGCCTGCTCACGAACGACCTCATGAAGAAGCTGGTTTCGCAACGCACAGAACTCATCGCCGGCCAGCACCAGGCCGTGGGCGAGATTGAGTTGCTCGCCGCGCGGCTGGAGAAATTGGAGGGCGCGCCGCCGCAGGGATATTACGAGCAGCGCATCGCTGAACTGGAGCGGGAGCTGGCCACGAAGAACGCGGAGAACCGCGAGCTGCTGCGGGCGCGCATTGAGGTCGCGCGGCGGCAGCAGGCGGAGGCGCAGCGGCGGGTGGATTGGAACTGACGCGACGCTGGCATCGAGAGGATGTAGCGCAGACATTCCTGTCTGCGGGTTCACGGGACATTCCTGTCCCGTGTGCCGTGAAACTGGCGACTGGAAAGTCGCCAGAACCCGCAGGCTGGAAAG
The DNA here is from genome assembly GCA_031371425.1 of Verrucomicrobiales bacterium. Taxonomy (GTDB): domain Bacteria; phylum Verrucomicrobiota; class Verrucomicrobiia; order Limisphaerales; family JAFMIX01; genus JAFMIX01. The sequence continues at coordinate 10,046 of JANMJO010000301.1, forward strand.
CCTGCGCTACAATTCACGTCCGCGTCCGGCGCGTGGTAGAACAAGAGCGAAATTTCCATGAAGAAAAACTTTCACACGGTGCGGCGCTGGCTGGCGTTCGCGGGACTGGCCTTGGTTCTTGTCGTGGCGGGCGCGTCGTTGTGCGCCCGGCCGTATCGCGCGGTGGAGCCGCTGCCCGCCAGCATCGTGGATATGCATTGCCATGTGGCGGGCATCGGCGCGGGCGGCAGCGGCTGCTTCGTCTCGCCCCGCTTGAGAGACGGCTGGAAGTTCGACATCTACCTGCGGAGCTTCGGCGTCTCGCGCAAGGAACTGGAGCAGCGCGGCGACAACCTCGTGCCCGACCGTGTCTCGGAAACGCTCGCGCAGAGTCGGTTCGTCAGCAAGGCCGTGGTGCTGGCGATGGACGGCATCATCGGCGGCGACGGCTTGCTCGACACAAACCTGACGGAGGTCTATGTGCCGAACGAGTTTGTCGTCGCGGCGGCGGCGCGGCACACGAACCTGCTCTTCGGCGCGTCGGTGAACCCGCATCGGCGCGACGCGCTGGAGCGGCTCGCGCTCGTGAAGTCGCAGGGCGCGGTGCTGGTGAAATGGATTCCCTCCATCATGCGGATTGATCCAAGCGACGCGCGGCTCGTGCCGTTTTACCGGAAGCTGATCGAACTGAACCTTCCGCTGCTGACTCACGCGGGTCAGGAACGCTCGTTCTCCGAGGCGGCGGACACGTTCTGCGACCCGGAAAAGCTGCGACTGCCGCTGAGCCTGGGCGTGACGGTCATCGCGGCGCACATCGCGTCCACCGGCGAATACCACGGCGAACGCAGCAGCGAACGGCTCGCGAAACTGGCCCGGGAATTTCCGAACCTGTATTCGGACATCTCGTCGCTGACGCAGTTGAACAAGCTGGGCTACATGAAGGAGGCGCTGACCCGGCGGGAATTTTCCGGGCGGCTGATGTATGGCTCGGATTTTCCACTGGTGAACACCGCGCTGGTTTCGCCGTGGTATTACTGGTGGAAACTTTCGCCGCGCCAAATGCTGGCGATCTCGCGGACGAAAAATCCGTGGGACGCGGACGTGCTGACCAAACAGGCGCTGGGCACGCCGGCGGAAATCTTCGCCCGTTCAAGCAAGTTGTTGGGAAACCGGCTTCCCTAAAAAAATTTGCAGGCCGCAAAGCGGTCGAGTTAATTGTGCAAAGCCAAGAACTGACCCCTTAATGGTTGTAGAAAAAGTTAATAATGGGGGCCGCAACAAACACTGCGAAAAATACAAACAACGCGGCTGGCCAAAAAAACATCTCGGAAAACATGTTAACACAAGCCTCGTTCGGCGCATTTGGATTAACCAACAACGGGACGACACGTCCGATCTTGCATCCTCTCCGTCCCAAATTGACGCTCGCTTGGAATTCGAATTCTTTGCCGCCAAATTTATAAATAATCGTAGGGTAAAATGATTTCTTGCCTCCCGTGGCACCGCGAATCCTGAAGTCACATATTTCCCCAAGGATAGGATACCATTCGCGTTTTTGTTGACATGATCGCAATAGGCGTTTTCCCGATATGAACGTCCCAATGCCACCAAAACCCAGAAACAAAACAGTTCCGATTATCGGAATTAAGACATCACCGAGCTTATATTGTGCACTCACTGTATATAAAAATGTGGCCTACTTCGGTTTAATTCCAACTGAGGCTTGGACTGGAATGAATGGTAAATTTGACCCACAGCCTCCCCGCTCACGCCGCGCGCGACTTCTCCTGCGTCTTGAGCGCCTGCTCGTAGCACGCGAGCGCCTCGGGGTAGCGCTCCAGCCGGTTGAACACCCCGCCCTTGTAGAGATACGCGATGGTCACGGTGCTGTCCGCCGCAATGACGCGGTCGTAGCAGGCGATGGCCTCATCGAGCTTCGAGAGTTTCTCCAGTGCGGCACCTTTTTTGATGAGCGCCTCGATATGGTTCGGGTCGAGCGCGAGAGCGGCGTCGAAGGCTGCGTCGGCTGCTGCGGCTTGGTCGCGGGCGAGCAGCGACTGCCCATTGGCCAGCAGCGACTCGATGCGCCCGGCGTTGCCTCCGTTGTTCGTGACGGCGGGCGGGAGCGCGGGAGTGGAGGATTCGAGTTCGCGGATGCGTTTCTCCAATCGCTCGATGGTGGCGGTCAAACGCGTGCCGGATTCCGCCGCGCCGTTGCCGATCAGTTGGCTTGCAGAACCGCCAGCAGCGAGCTGGTTCAACTGGTTCACCGGCAAGCCGAGTGCGACTTCGGCGAAGCGGTTCATCGCGCGCAGTTGCGAATACGAGACAAGGAACATGACGATCAATCCACAGCCGATGATGATTCCGGCCACGGAGAGGATGACGCGCGTTTCCTGGGCGCGCTGTTCCTCCATGTTTTTCTCGAGGTTGTTGAGACGAGTGGCGAGCGCGAGGGCGTTGCTGGCGGCGGCGGCCTCGGCTTGCAAGCGATTGCTTTCGAGCGCGAGCTGCGTGGCGTGGAGCTGTTCCTGAATCTGCAAATACGCGCGCACCAAGTCCTGGCTGGCGGGGTCGGCGGCTTTGTCAGGCGCGGCCTCGGCTACAGCGGGAGGCTCGGCGAGTCGGGTGGGTAAATTTTCCGCACCCGCACGGGCACACAACGCGAGGGCGACGGCGACGGCGAGAGGAAGGAGCAAGGTTGTTTTCATGCGAATGAGGCGACAGGGTGAAAAGCCCGCGACGGTTTGTCAACGCACCCCATCGAAAAGATATTCACCGATTTCCATTCTCGCTTGCATCGCCGGCCACGCGGAAGCAGACTGCGCCAACCTTAACCAAAAGGAAATTATGTCGCTCGAATTCGCGCTCCAAAAGTTTCCGAAAGAGATCAAGCTCAAGGACGGCTCCAAATGCCGCCTGCGCCCGCTCCGCAAGGACGATGAAAAGGAGTTTCACGCCTTCTTCCAGGCCGTGCCGGAACGCGAGCGCATGTTCATCAAGCACCGCGTCACCGACCCCGCCGTCATCCGCGACTGGTGCCACAACATTGACCTCGGCCGCAACCTTCCCCTGCTCGCCGTCATCGGCGGCGAGATCGTGGCCGACGCCACGCTGCACCAGCAGCTCGGCGGCTGGCGGCGGCACATCGGCCGCGTGAGCGTGCTGGTGCATCCCAAGTTCCGCAACCGCGGCCTCGCCCGCGCTCTCATCGCCGAGATCATCCAGATCGCCCGCGATAACGGCTTGGAAAAAGTGGAGGCGGAATTCATCGGAGACCAAGACGCCGGCGTGAAGATGTTCGCCCTGCTCGGCTTCAGCCAGCTCGTGCGCTTGGACGACTACGTGAAGGACATGCAAGCCATCTCGCACGACTACATCCTCATGGGCCTCGACCTCAAGACGGACGAAGAATACGCCGGGATGGGCTAGATTGGGAAAGAAGATGGAAGTTAGAAGCTAGGAGATAGAATTCCAAAGCACTCCACCGCTCCTAGCTGCTAACTCCCAACTTCTATCTACTAATATGGACTCCTGCCCCCACTGCGGTGCTGACCTGCCGCCCCACGCCAAAGCCTGCCCCGCCTGCGGCTCGGATGAAAAGACCGGCTGGTCCGAGCAAGCCCGCTACGACAACCTCGACCTGCCCGACGAAGACTTCGACCACGACGACTTCGTGAAGCGCGAGTTCGGCGGCAAAGCGCTCGTCCCGCGCGGCATTCACTGGCTCTGGTGGCTCACGGCCATCCTGCTCATCGCAGGCTTCATGCTGATGTCGCTGCGGTGATTCGTGGGTTTCCGGCAGAGTCTTAATCCTAATCCTAATCGTAATCCCGTTTCTTGACCGATTACGATTACGATTACGATTACGACACTCCCAACTTCCGCTGTTCGCTTGCCCCATTTCTCGCGCCAAGATAGCTTTGGCGGACAAATGCAAATCAACTTCTCCTCCCGCCTCATTCGCGTCGCTTTGGCCGCTGTCGTGATGGCAATCTCTTCGCGCAGTTTTTCCGCCGCAACGCCGCCCACCACGGCCACCCGGCTCGCGCCAAAACTTTTCGGCAAGGGATTGCAGCCGGCGTATCTGCGCTGCGAATACCGCGTCAACCCGCTCGGCATCGGCGAGACGCAGCCGCGCTTGAGCTGGGTTGTCGAATCCGGCGAACGCGCCCAACGCCAGACGGCGTATCACATTCTCGTCGCCAGCAGCGCGACGGCGCTCGCTGCGGACAACGCCGACCTCTGGGACAGTGGCAAGGTCAGCAGCAGCGAAACCACTGGCGTCGTCTATGCCGGCAAACCGCTCCCCTCCGGCCAGCAGTGTTTCTGGAAACTCAAAGTCTGGGACGTGCGCGAAAAAGAATCCCTGTGGAGCACCGCCGCGTGGTGGACAATGGGACTGCTCCAGCCTTCCGACCCGCCTTCGCCCGGAAGCTCCGGCGCGGCAGGCTGGCAGGCGCAGTGGATTGGCTGCGACAAGTTGCGGCAGCCGACCAACACGGAAGTCCAGTTCGGCGGCGCGAAGTGGATTTGGTCCGGCAAAGATGCGCCGACCAACACGCCAGCAGGCAAACGCACATTCCTCGCCACCGTCACCCTGCCCGCCGTCGCGGACATCGCCTCGGCAGAACTGACCGTCGCTGCGGACGACCGATTCAGCATCAACCTCAACGGCCAGCGCGTCGGTGCGAACAACCGCAATCCGAGCGAGCCGATCATGGCACACCGCCTCGACGCACTTCGCTTCCTGAAAAGCGGCGTGAATGAACTCCGCGCCTCGGTGGAGAACGCCTCGGCTGGCTCGGCGGGACTGCTCGTCAACCTCACGGTAAAGACGAAGTCCGGCAAGACTATCACACGCCTCACCGACGCCACATGGCAGGCGACCGATAATAATTCAGCGCGTGCCACCAATCACAGCGCGTGGTCCGGCTGCCGCGTGATTGGCGAACACGGCATCGCGCCGTGGGGCAAACTCAAAATGTTTCCCATCGGCACGCCGCCGGCAGTTTATCTCCGCACCGGATTCACCGTGAAGCAGCCGGTCGTGCGCGCCACGCTCTACGCCACGGCACTGGGCTGGTTCGACATTCATCTCAACGGCGACCGCGTGAGCGACGACTATTTTAATCCCGGCTGGACTGACTACACCAAGCGCATTTACTACCGCGCCTACGACGTGACCGCCGCCGTGCGCCGCGGCACGAATGCGTTCGGCGCGGTGCTCTCGGACGGCTGGTATTCCGGCTACATCGGCGGGGAACACCGGCGGGAGCATTACGGCAGCAAGCCGCGCGTTCTCGCGCAGCTCGTGCTGGAATTCGCCGACGGCTCGCGCCAGGTCGTGGCCAGCGGCCCGGACTGGAAGGCCTTCACCAGCCCCATCACGCACGCCGACATCCTGCAAGGCGAAACCTACGACGCCACCAAGGAAATTGCCGGCTGGGACACGCCCGGCTTCCGCGACAAATCATGGGTCGCCGTGGACACGGGCGCGGAATTGAATCCCGTCGTGCAAGCGCATCCCGGCCCGCCGGTGGTGGCGATCAAGGAATTCACCGCCAAGACCATCAACGAGCCGAAGCCCGGCGTGTTCGTGTTCGACCTCGGCCAAAACTTTGCCGGCGTGACGCGCCTCTCGGTGCGCGGCAAGGCCGGCCAGAGAATTACCATCCGCCACGGCGAACGCCTCGACCCGGACGGCACCATCCACACCGCCAACCTGCGCAGTGCGGCGGCCACCGACGTTTACATCTGCAAGGGCAAAGGCACGGAGGTCTGGTCGCCACGGTTCACCTTCCACGGCTTTCAATACGTCCAAGTCACAGGCCTCACGGAGAAGCCGACCGATGCGACGCTCGTGGGCGTGGCGTTGAGCAGCGACACGACGGTGGCAGGCGGGTTCGAGTGTTCCGACCCGATGTTGAATCAGCTGCACAACAATGTTTATTGGACACAGCGAGCGAACTTCATAGACATCCCCACCGACTGCCCGCAGCGCGATGAACGTCTCGGCTGGACCGGCGACGCGCAGATCTACATCCGCACCGCCACGCTGAACACGGACGTGCAAGCGTTCTTCACCAAGTGGCTCGTGGACCTCGACGATGCCCAGCGCGCAGACGGACAGTTCCCCCGAGTTGCGCCCGACAAGGTCGCGGGCAACGATGGCGGCCCGGCATGGGCCGACGCGGGCGTCATTTGTCCGTGGACCATCTACGAAGTTTACGGCGACAAGCGCCAGCTCGAACGTCATTACCCCGCGATGCGCCGCTTCATAGAATTTTGCGTGGGCCGCAGCACGCCCGAGTTGTTGCCGCCCGCCAAGTATCATTGCTACGGCGATTGGGTGAGCATCAAGGCCGAGACGCCCGATGACTTGATTTACACCGCCTACTTCGCCTACAGCACCCGCCTGCTGGCCCGCAGCGCGCAGGCACTCGGCAAAACCGAGGACGCCGTGAAATACTTGGAGCTGTTCGAGAAGATCAAGACCGCCTTCAACCGCACCTACGTCGCCGCCGATGGTCGCATCAAGGGCGACACACAAGCCGCGTATGTCCTCGCGCTCGCGTTCGATCTCGTCGAAGGCGAAACCGCGCGCCGCGCTGCCGACCATCTCGTCGCCGACATCGAGAAACACCACTGGCATCTCACCACTGGCTTTGTCGGCACCAAGGACTTGATGCTCGCGCTCGCCAAGATCGGCCGCAACGACGTCGCCTACCGCCTCGTCCACAACGACACCTTCCCGTCATGGGGGTTCAGCATCAAGAACGGCGCGACCAGCATCTGGGAACGTTGGGACGGCTGGACACCGGAAATCGGCTTCGAGAAATCCGGCATGAATTCCTTCGCGCACTACAGCTTCGGCGCGGTCTATGGTTGGATGGCCGAAAACATCGGCGGCATCCGCAACGCCGGACTCGCCTACGACCGCATCCTCATCGCCCCCGAACCCGATGACAAACTCACCTTCGCCCGCGTCGCCTACGACAGCATCCACGGCACCATCCGCAGCGAATGGAAAAAGTCCGCCAACCAATTCACCGTGAACGTCACCATCCCCGCCAACACCACCGCCACCGTCAGCCTCCCCGCCGCCGCCGACGGCGACATCACGGAAAACGGCCTGCCGCTCGACCAGGTTACCGGAGTGAAATTCCTGCGGATGGAAAACGGCCGCGCCCTGCTCGCCGTGGCCTCCGGCAGCTACACATTCGCAGTGAAGACCGCGCAATGATTCTAGGCTGGGACTCAACCACGAATGGACACGAATTCACACGAATAGAAATCCGTGGCGAAATAATTCGTGTTTATTCGTGTCCATTCGTGGTTAAAAAAACGGAATCATCTCCCGCTGCCGCCCTGAAAACCGGCAACATTCCGTGTAGCCAACGTTGCGCGCAAGCTGGATGGCCTCGGCGAAGTTCATCCCCACCTCGCCCGGCGCATGCGCGTCCGAACCGAACGTGATGGGCAAGCCCTTGGCGAACGCGAGCCGGAGAATCTCGCTGCTCGGATAAATCTCTTTGCAATCCTTGCGCAGCCCGGCGGTGTTGAGTTCGATGGCGCAGTTGGCATTCTTCGCGGCGTCCAAAAACTTTTCATAGAGCGGCGTGCAGCTTTGCGTCGGGCGATGGCCGAACTTCTTCGGCAAGTCCGCGTGGCCGATGATTTCAAACAGCCCCGTCGCCGCCGCACGCGTGAGCCAGTCGAAATACGCCGACCAGACCTCGAACGAATCGCGGTGCTTCCATTCGGAAAGTTTGCTGGGGTCGTCAATCGCCCACGTCTCCGAGACGTAATGCACCGAGCCAATCAGGTAGTCCCACGGATGCCGCGCCGCGAGTTCGCGAATCCACTCCTCCTGCCCCGGCAGATAATCCACCTCCAGCGCGAGCCGGATGGTGAGCTGCGGAAAAGCCTTCTGCGCGAGCCGGACTTTGGCGACGTATTCATCAAGCTGGTCGCTGCGCATCCGCCAATTATCGAAGTCATCGCGGCGCATCGGCGAGTGGTCGGAGAAGCCGATCTCCGTGAGGCCGACTTCCACGGCGCGGCGCGCGTAATCCATCGGCTCACCGACCGCGTGGCGGCAGAGCGGCGTGTGCATGTGGTAATCCGGCGGCAAATTCACGGGGTCAATAGTTAATAGTTGATGGTTGATAGTCGAATTAAAAAGTTCGGAGTCCGTCCTTCAGACGGCCTGCGACTCTCGTTCCGCCCGAGCCGCATAAATGCGGAACTCCAAACCTAAAGCTCCGAACCCAAACTGGGTGTGACTGACAGTGCCGCGCAGGAGGAGGTCCGCTCCAAGTTGGAGTTCAAGCTTTAGCTTGTACCCGTCCCTCTGGACATCGCACCGACAAGCTAAAGCTTGAACTCCAACAATCCGCCCTGACACGCTAAAGCGTGAACTCCAACTTGGTGACAGCCTCTGCTGCGTGTCGTGTTCCCGCTGGCGGAGCGCCGAGCATTGCTCGGCACGA
>JANMJO010000002.1:0-1952 GCA_031371425.1 Verrucomicrobiales bacterium
ATTTGCTTCTTCATTCATCATTCATCATTCTCCCTTCATCGTGAACATCCCCGAACATCGCAAGGCGATTGACAAGCTGGACGCGAACATCGTCCGGTTGCTGAACGAGCGCACCAAGCACGTGCTCGGCATCGGCAGCCTCAAGCTCAAGGCCGGCGAGGCAATCTACGTGCCGCACCGCGAACTCGCCGTGCTCCAGCGCGTCTGCAAATCCAATCCCGGCCCGATCACCAACGACTCGTTGCGCGCCATCTACCGCGAAATCATGTCCAGCGCGCTCGCGCTGGAGAAGACCATGACCATCGCGTATCTCGGGCCGGAAGCGACCTTCACGCATCAGGCCTCCATCCGCAAATTCGGCGCGAGCCTCAATTATTCCGCGCAACGCACCATCGCGGACGTCTTCACGGAAGTCAGCCGAGGCCGCGCGGATTACGGCGTCGTGCCGGTGGAGAATTCCACGGAAGGCGTCGTCACCCACACGCTCGACATGTTTGTGGAAAGCGACCTGAAGATCGTCGCGCAGCTCGTCCTGCCCATCCAGTATTGCCTCGCCAGCCGCGTCGGGCAGAAGAAGGTCAAACACCTTTACGTCCACCCGCAAGCGCTGGCGCAGTGCCGCGGCTGGGTGCAGAAAAATCTGCCGGAAGCGGAGATCATCGAGACCTCGTCCAACGCGCGTTCCGCCGAGCGCGCCGCCGGGGACAAGGCCGCCGCCGCCGTGACCGGCGTGCTCGCCGCTGAGCGCTACGGCTTGCGGACTTTGGCGGGCGACATTCAGGACAACTCCGAGAACGCCACGCGCTTCCTCGTGCTGGGCCGCCAGTGCAGCCCCGACACAGGCAACGACCGCACGAGCCTGATGATTAGCATCACCGACAAAGCCGGCGCACTCTTCCATGCGCTCGCTCCACTGCGCCGCTACAAGATCAACCTGACCAAGATTGAATCGCGCCCTAGCAAGCGGAAGGCGTGGGAATATTTTTTCTTCATTGATTGCGACGGCCACAGCACCGACCGCAAAGTCGCCAAGGCGATTGCCGAACTGGAAAGCCAGTGCAACTTCGTGAAAGTCCTCGGCTCGTATCCCAACGCGGAGTAGCCCGGTCATGGCCACCCGGCAACAGAACGAACGCAGTTTCACCCAATGGGAAAATCTGCCGGGCGGTGGCCGGCGGTATTTTCGGCGGATTGCCGGTCACTCCGGTGGTTTTGCGAGCTACGTCAAGGAAGTGGACGTGGCGGAAAACACGCTCCGGTTCTGGCAGGAAATTTATGACTACCACGGCAAACTGACGGCCCGGCATGAGAAATTTCCTGTAGATTCAGGCCACCAAGAGGTGTAATCTACCGACGTGAAAGTGACCCGCCAAACCATTGCCGACAAATTGGCCGCCTACCTGCACGGTCAGGTATCGCAGGCCGATCTGGTCGCTTGGGCGGAACGTGCCATGATGGACACCGACTTCGCCGAGGCCGATGCGGAGTTGCTTGCCGATGTCGTGGGCCGCTTGGGCCTGGCGGACGTGGCGGAGTTTGGGCTGCGCTGGGAAGACTGCGAAAGCTTGTTACACCGGCTTGGCTATCGCACCCACGTCGAAGTTCAAGCCGCTTGATTCAAAGTCCTCGGCTCGTATCCCAACGCGGAATAATCCCGCCGGATTCCTTCCCCAACGGCTTCCTGGGAACAATAGAGTATCAAACCGTGGCAGGAATCGTGTTGACGGTCGGGGCATCCCCGATAAGATTCGCCGCTTAAATCGTAGTCTCTAAAATCGAAAATTAAAAATATGGCAGTAAAAGTTGCAATCAACGGGTTCGGTCGCATTGGACGCTTGGTTTTCCGGGCGTTGGTCGAACAAGGCATGGTCGGCAAAGACATCGAAGTCGTCGCCGTCGGGGATATCGTCCCCGCCGACAACCTCGCCTATCTGCTGAAATATGATTCCACC
>JANMJO010000068.1:0-13181 GCA_031371425.1 Verrucomicrobiales bacterium
AATGGATCGGGGCCGGGGCCAAGATTCTCGGCTTGGAAGGCGAGCGCGAGGTCGCGGGTTCGAGCCTCAACCTATGCACTTCCTGTTTTTTCGGCTGGTAGCCGGACGGCACAGGCAGGTTGCCTGTGCTACCCGTTTAATCCGGCGCTCGTGAATTTTCCACGCGCTGCGGCTGACCCTCGGGCACAGCGGCGCTCCTTCGTTGCTCCGCAACCGCGTGTGCGTGCGTGAATTTCGGCAATTCGTTTTTGACACTCGCTCTGCGCGTCGGCAAGCTACAGGACAAATTTTATCCGGTTTTGACGGAAGCCAAAGTGGCTGCTGCAAAGTTGGAGACGAGAGATAAATTATGGCTGAATTGATTGGAAATCTGCTGGTCGGACAATCGGGCGGCCCTACCGCCGTCATCAACGCCAGCATCGCCGGCGTGCTGCAGGAAGCCGGACGTCATGAGTGCATCGAGGAAATCTACGGCGGTCTTAACGGCATCTTCGGCATCCTCAACGAGGACTTGATTGACATCAACGACGAGAAGGCCAAGACCATTGAAGGCCTGAAATACACGCCCGCCGCCGCGCTCGGCACGTGCCGCTACAAAGTGGATTTCAAGAAGAACCCCGCCAAGGCCGCGCAGGACATGGACCGGTTGTTCGAGGTTTTCGCCGCGCACAACATCCGTTTCTTTTTCTACGCAGGCGGCAACGATTCGCAGGACACGGCGAACAAGATTCACGAGGAAGCCGTCAAGCGCGCCTACGACCTGCGCGTCATCGGTGTGCCCAAGACGATTGATAATGATCTCCCGCACACGGACAGTTGCCCCGGCTACGGCTCGGCGGTGAAGTATTGCGCCGCGACCGTCATGGAAGTCGGCGCGGACGTGGGCAGCATGGCCACGGACGACGGCTCTTGTTGCATCATCGAAGTGATGGGTCGCGCTGCCGGTTGGATCGCCGCCGGGACGGTGGTTGCCAAGCAGGGCAATCCCGCCAACCCGCCGCACATCATCCTGCTGCCGGAACTGCCGTTCAACGAAGCCGCCTTCCTTGCGAAGGTCAAGGAGACCGTCATCGCGAACAAGTATTGCATTGTTGTCGTGGGCGAAGGTTTGAAGAACGCCGCTGGCGAAGAGATCGGCGCGGACAAGAACCGCCTCGATGCTTTCGGCCACCCGGTGCTTTCCGGCGCGGCGGACAAGCTCGCGGAAATCATCCAGGGCAAACTCAACACCAAGACCCGCACCGTGAAGCTCGGCTACGCGCAGCGCGCCGCCGCGCATTTCGCGAGCGCGACGGACGCGAAGAACGCCGTGGCCTGCGGCGAGGCCGCCGTGCGTGCCGCCGTGGATGGCAAGAGCGGTTACATGGTCAAGATCATCCGCAGCGCGCAAGCCAACGGCGAAGTTGCGTGGGGCACGGGATTGCAGCCGCTCGGCGATATCGCCAACGTGGAGCATTTCATCCCGCGCGACTGGATCAGCGAAGACGGCTTCCTGCCCAACGAAAAATTTGTGGAATACATCAAGCCGCTCATCGAAGGCGAAGTGAAAGTGCCGACCGAAGGCGGTCTGCCGAAGTATGTGCGGCTGGAAAAGGTCGCGGTGGAAAAGAAGCTCGCGCCGCGCGCCTAATCATCGCAGCCGCGTCTCGGAAGAGCGCGGCAAACTTGAAACAAATCCACGGCGCACCGAATGAACGCCGACCAACGAGCCAGACCTGTGAAGGTTTATGCGGACACTTCGGTGTTTGGCGGCTGTTTTGATTCGGAGTTTGCCACGCCGTCGCGCGAGTTTTTTGACGAGCTGGCGCGCGGGCGGTTTCAGTTGGTCACTTCGGCGGTGGTGCGGGACGAAATCAGTTCCGCGCCGGCGGTCGTCCGTAATTTTTTCAACACCCGCACCCACAACGCCGAGATTGCAGCGGTGACTGCCGAGGCACTGGCTTTGCAGCGGGCTTATCTGGCGGCCGGGGTGCTGACGGAGAAATGGCTGGCGGACGCGTTGCACGTGGCGCTGGCGAGTGTGAGCGGGTGCGAGCTGATCGTGAGCTGGAACTTCAAGCACATCGTTCATTTCCAGAAAATTCCCCGGTATAACGAGATAAATAAGCTTCACGGTTATTCCGCGCTTGGGATATATTCACCCCAGCAGGTGATTGAGTATGAAGACGAAAAAATTTGATTGTGTGCAGATGAAGCGGGCGGGAGCGGCGCGCATCTATGCCGCCACCAAAACCCTGACGGCCGCCGAGAGCTTGCGCTTCTGGGCGGGCCGCACCCGTGATTTCAAACGCCAGCAAGCCGCTGCAAAACCCTGCGCTCCGCGCCGAACTCTCGCCCACGCCTGATGACTCCCGAACTTCTTTCCCGGGCCAAGTCGCTCGGTTTTTCCGACCGCCAAATCGCGCACCTCACCGGCACGACCGAGGACGCCGTCCGCGCCGAGCGCAAACGTATCGGCCTTGTGCCGAGCTACCGGCTCGTGGACACCTGCGCGGCGGAGTTCGAGGCCTACACGCCGTATTATTATTCCACCTACGACCGTGGCGATGATGAGGTCAAGGGCAACACTGCGAAGAAGGTGATGATTCTCGGCGGCGGACCGAACCGCATCGGGCAGGGGATTGAGTTTGATTACTGCTGCGTCCACGCCGCATTCGCGCTCAAGCAAGACGGCTTCGAGACCATCATGGTCAACTCGAACCCCGAGACCGTCTCCACCGACTACGACACGAGCGACAAACTTTTCTTCGAGCCGCTCACGCTCGAAGACGTGCTGCACATCTACGAGCGGGAAAAATGCTGGGGCGCCATCGCCCAGTTCGGTGGCCAGACGCCGCTGAACCTCGCGCTCGGCCTCCAGAAGAACGGCGTGAACATCATCGGCACCTCGCCGCAAAACATCGAGATCGCCGAAGACCGCAAGCTCTTCGCGGCGATGCTCGACAAGCTCAAGATTCCGCAGCCGCCCAACGGCCTCGCCACCAACGAAGCGGAGGCGCTCGTCATATCCGAGCGGTTGACCTACCCGGTGCTGGTGCGTCCGAGCTTCGTCCTCGGCGGGCGCGCGATGCAGATTGTCTATTCGGACGCCGAGCTTTCGCACTACATGAAGTTCGCGGTCGAAGCCTCGCCTGAACGCCCGGTGCTGGTGGATAAATTTCTCGAAGACGCGACCGAGGTGGACGTGGACTGCATCACCGACGTCGGCCAGTTCCAGAACCCGGACGATGGCACGATCGTCATCGGCGGGATGCTGGAACACATCGAGTTTGCCGGCGTCCATTCCGGCGATGCCGCGATGGTTCTCCCGCCACACACCCTCTCGCAAAAAACCATCGGCATCATCCGCGAATACACGCACGCCATGGCGCGCGAGTTGAAAGTCATCGGCCTGATGAACGTGCAATACGCGGTGAAGGGCGAAACCGTTTACGTCCTCGAAGTGAATCCGCGCGCCTCGCGCACCGTGCCGTTCGTCAGCAAGGCCATCGGCCAACCGCTCGCCAAGCTCGCCGCTCGCGTGATGGCGGGAAAGACCTTGAAAGAACTCGGCTTCACCGAGGAAATCTGGACGAAATATTGGGCGGTGAAGGAATCCGTTTTTCCCTTCAACAAATTCGTAGGCCAGGACATTTTGCTCTCGCCCGAAATGCGCTCCACCGGCGAGGTCATGGGCCTCGACGCCGACCTGGGCATCGCCTACGCGAAGTCGCAGATGGCCGCAAACTCGCCGCTGCCGTTGAGCGGGAACGTTTTCATCAGCGTCAGCGACGCGCACAAAGGCGAAGTCGCCGCGGTTGCGAAACAGTTCGCCGACCTCGGCTTTGCACTGGTCGCCACGAGCGGCACGGTGGCGGTTCTGGAAAAAGCCGGGTTGAAAGTGCGCTGCATCCTCAAGCTGCTCGAAGGCCGCCCTAACGTCATTGACCTGCTCAAGAACAAAGAAATCCAGCTTGTGGTCAATACGCCCGCCGGCCAGTCGCCGCGCGAAGACGAGATCAGAATCCGCACCACGGCGGTTTACACCGGCACGCCCATCATGACGACGTTGAGCGGCGCGAAAGCGGCGGCGCTCGGCATCGCCGCGCTGAAAAAATCCGGCTACGCAGTCAAGACCGTGCAGGAGTATCACTGACGTAGGGCGGGCGTCTCGCCTGCCCGTCGAGCGCGGAAGCGCGAGCTTGCAAAGCATCGGAGCGCGCACCGTCCCGGTTCGCAACGGCCACGGAGTCGGGCTCGGATTTCATAGCCGCTTGGGAATAATCGGAGCTGCTGCGGACGGGGACCGTCCGCGCTCCACTTTGAGTGCGTCTCCGCCACTTTGGGTCATCGCGGGCGAGCGATGACGGCTGCGCCACATTTCGGAAAAACTTTCTGGACAGGCGGGCGGGCTAACTTAATTTGCCAGCGATGAAACCAGAAGCCCTGCCATTGCTCCCGTTGCTGAAGCAATACTTTGGCTACACCTCATTCCGCCCGTTGCAGGAGGAGATCATCCGCGACTCGCTCGCGGGCAAGGACACGTTCGCGCTGCTGCCCACGGGCGGCGGCAAATCGCTTTGCTTCCAGCTTCCTGCGCTCGCTCGCGATGGCCTCACGGTCGTCGTCTCGCCGCTGATTGCGCTGATGAAAGACCAGGTGGACGCGCTGCAAGCGGCGGGCGTTCCGGCGACCTTCCTGAACTCGTCGCTCGCGGCGGACGAGGCGCGCAAGCGTCTTCGCGGCCTGCACAACGGCGAATATCGCTTGCTCTACGCCGCGCCGGAGCGGTTGATGTTGTCCGGCTTTCTCTCGGACTTGCAGCGCTGGAACGTGAAGCTCATCGCGGTGGACGAGGCGCATTGCATCAGCGAATGGGGCCACGACTTCCGCCCGGAATACCGCCAGATCGCGAGCCTGCGCGAACTTTTTCCGAACGTGCCGTTCATGGCGCTCACAGCCACGGCTACGTCGCGCGTGCGGGTGGACATCGTCACGCACCTGAAGCTGCGCGAGCCGCATATCTACGTCGCGAGTTTCAATCGCCCGAATCTCACCTACCGCGTTCTGCCGAAAAACAAACCCTACGATCAACTGCTGGATTTTCTCCGTGCGCGACCGAAGGAGGGCGGCATCGTCTATTGCCAGTCGCGCAAGACCGCCGAGCGCGTGGCGGCGAACCTGACCGAGGACGGCGTGAAGGCGCGTCCGTATCACGCCGGGCTGACGCCGAAAGAGCGCAGCGAGCATCAGGAACATTTTCTGCGCGACGACGTGCGCGTGATCTGCGCGACCATCGCGTTCGGCATGGGCATCAACAAGCCCAACGTGCGGTTTGTCGTCCACTACGACCTGCCGAAGAACATCGAGGGCTACTATCAAGAGACCGGGCGCGCGGGCCGCGATGGGTTGCCGAGCGAGTGTGTGCTGCTGTTCAGCGCCGGCGATGTGGTGAAGCAGACTGCGTTCATTGAGGAGAAGCCAGACCCGAAGGAGCAGCAGATCGCCCGCGAGCAGTTGCAGCAGATGGTGCATTACGCCGAGTGCGCGGGTTGTCGGCGGCGGGAATTACTGGCGTATTTCGGGGAGGAGTTTGGAGCGCCGATTTCCAAATCGGCTCGTTCCGAAACCGCCGCCAGCCACGCCGATTTGGAAATCGGCGCTCCAAACTGCGGCGCGTGCGACAACTGCCTTTCCCCGCGCCAGACTTTCGACGGCACGCTGGCGGCGCAGAAATTTCTTTCGTGCGTTTATCGCATCCGCGAGAAGCAGCGCTTCGGCGTGGGGCTGAATCACGTTGTCGAGGTGCTGACCGGCGCGGACACGGACAAGATTCGCAAGTGGGGGCACGAGCAGCTTTCCACCTACGGCATCGGCAAGGAACACAGCCGCCCGGAATGGGCGGCCATCGGTCGCGAGCTAGTGCGGCTGGGTCATCTGCGGCAGACGACGGAAAAATTCAGCGTGCTGGAAATCACGGACGCCGGCCTCGCTACGTTGAAGGCGCGCACGAAGATTACGCTCACGAAACCCGTCACCGCGCCCGAACCCCAGGTACACCGCGTCGGTGAGATCGCGTGTGACGAGGCGTTGTTCGAGCGGTTGCGCGAACTCCGCAAGCGCCTCGCCGACGAGCGCGATGTGCCGGCCTACATTGTTTTCTCCGACGTGGCGCTGCGGCAGATGGCGCGGAATTATCCGGCGAACGAACGCGACTTCGCCCGCATCAGCGGCGTGGGCGAGAAGAAGCTGCGCGAGTTTGGTGCGGCGTTTCTGGGCGAGGTTGCCGGGCATTTGCAGACGAACGCGCGGCAGATTTATGCGGATGATTCGTTCGCCGCCGCGCCGCCGCCGCCGCGCCGGAGCATTGGGGATTCAGCGCGGGAGACGTTGCGGCAGTTCCGTTCCGGCAAAACCGTGGAGCAGATTGCGCGCGAGCGAGCGGTGACGACGGGCACGATTATGGGTCATATCGCGGAAGGCATCGAGAACGGCGAGCCGGTGGAGCTGGGGCGGTTTCTGACGGCGGACGAGCAGGGGCGAATTGCGGCGGCGTTCGAGCGGAATGGCTTTGGCAATATCACCGCCGTGTTTGAATCGCTCGGCGGCGCGGTGGATTACGGCAAGCTGCGCATCTTCCGCGCGGCGCAGAACGCGCGGCGCGGTTAGGGCGTTGCCGGAGTTTCCTTCACGATCCAGCCCACGAGCAGTCCCGCCACCGCTGCTTCAACGATGGTGCCGATGAACCACGCCATCGCCAGAGTTTGCGGGATGGGCATCACGCAGAATGTGCCGTAGCCCATGGAGACGCCCGCCCCAACGCCGAAGATGAGGCCGTAGGACAAGCCCGTAGCCCATGACTTGGGGCGCACCAGCCAGGCGTAGAGGCAGACGAAGCACACCGCCGACACGAGGCAGACGAGGCGCATCAGCCCCATTTTCATTTCCGGCATCGGTCGCCACAGCTCGGCGGTGGCGGCGTAGGTGGATTGGAGCAGGACGGCGTGAAGCAAAATATCCATCACCTGCCACGCGACGAAAATGGCGACAACGGCCTGCACGATACGTTTTGTCATAATCATTCCTCTTGGTTGCGGCGGGCAATCACTGCCGCGCCATTGCTCAATGTGTGCGTCTGTCTGCCGCAGATGTAAAGTCTGCAATTGAATCGGGGTGTGATTGAAACTGCCGCGCAGAGCTTGTTGGAGTTCACGCTTCAGCGTGTTGGGGCGGTGTCTGGTGTGAGGGGAACAAGCTAAAGCTTGAACTCCAACTTGGGGCGGGACTCTGCTGCGCGGCAGTTTCGGTTGCATCCGTTGGAGTGCGCGGGTTGCTCACACGAGCGCGAGCGCACCGAGCGCCGCCGCGAGAAGCCAGATCAGGAGGACGGCGGTGGAGTTGGGGATTCCACGGCGCACGAGGCGGTGTGAGAGGTGGTTGGTGTCGCCCAGATAAAATGGTTTGCCGAGACGCCAGCGCAGTAGCACCACCCACACGATGTCCCCGAGCGGCACGGCGAGAACCAGCAGCGGCGCGAGCACCGCGAGGCGGCGCGGGTTCTCTGGCGTGTAGAAGTGCGGGAGAATCGCCAGCACCGCGAGCAGGTAGCCGGTGAGATGGCTCCCGGCATCGCCGAGGAACGCGGTGGCCTTGGGGAAATTGTAAGGCAGGAAACCCAGCAACGCTCCGCACGTCAGCAGCGCGAGCAACGCCACGAGATATTGGCCATCCACCGCCGCGAGGATTCCAAAATACCACGCACCGACCGCTCCCAAGCCAGCGCAGAGGCCGTTCATGTTATCCATGAAGTTGAAGGCGTTGGTCACGGCGAGAATCCAAAAGATGGTCACGGCGTAACTGAAGACGACGCTCGGCACGAAGAGTGTGACGCGCACGCCCGCCGCCGCGACGAGCAGGGCGATGAGGAATTGCCCGGTGAACTTCAGCGCGGGGCGCAGCTCATGTTTGTCATCCAGCCAACCGAGGAAGGTCATGCCGACGGCACCGAGTAGGATGGCGGCGAGTTCAACGGCGCGGCGTTCGAGGCCGTGGCTCAAAGCGAAACTATCGGCGGGCGATGCCACCCAATTGAATCCCAAAATCACCGCGCCGCAGAGCAGGGGAATGACGAGTCCTGTCAGCACCGCCAGGCCACCGGCGAGAGGGATGGGCGAGTGATGAATTTTGCGATGGCCGGGGTCATCCACCAGGCCGGTGCGTTGGCACCAAGCGCGCCACAGCGGCAGGGTGAGAGCCGTGGTCAGCGCGGCGCTTGCGAAGGCGAGGAGATAAACATTGAACGGGAAGTTCAAGGTGGAAGATGTGTATGAGGTCGCCGTCCGCTACAGCCCGAGGATGCTGCTGCCCTTGGGCGGGGTGATGCGATACAGGCCGGAGGGGTTTGTCTCGATGATGCCGTCATTCATCAGACTGGAAAGCGCGGCGGTGGCCCACTGGGGGTTCTCCTCAAATTCCGTGCGGCTGACGGCGCGGCGGCTGATTTCTTTCCGCGAATACCAGGATTCCGGGGTGGCCTGCATGAACTGTAAAATGGTGAGTCCTTCGGATGTCATAACGGCGTAACCCTACGCGGGGGTTCGCAGGTTGAACAGGGAAAATCTCGACTGCCTCAAAAAAGAGACTGGCAAATTTTCCGCCGGCAACCGCATCGGCAGAAATATCAGTAGGCGAAAATAGTTCCTTCGTGGCTGATTGGTATGAACTGATTGTTGCCGATGTATTGCAGTTGCACCGCCGAATTCTGTCCGCCGGAGAGAAAGCCCGTAGTGCCGACCGTCGTGGTTCTTTGCGCGGCAGGTCTGGAGTTGTAGATGCCGCCAGCGTAAACAGACCCGGAGAGTTTGCCGCCATCCGCCGACGAGGCGAGGGCTGACCAGTTCGCGGTGGGCGCGCTGGCGGTGCGCCATGTGACACCGCCGTTGTTGGAGATGAAGATCGGGCCGTTCGCAACTCCCGCCGCGAGCTTGGTGCCGTCTGCCGACGCGGCAAGGGAAGTCCAATTTGTGAAGGGCGCTCCGGTGGTGACCCAGTTGTTGCCCGCGTCGGACGAGATGTAGATGTTGCCGGTATTGACGACGGCCACCAGCTTGCCGCCATCCGCCGCTACGGCTACGGCGGTGCAGTTGAGGCTTGAGCTGTAGGTTGACCAGGTGACGCCTGAATCAATGGAAAAATAAATCGAGCCGATCGCATACCCGGCCAGCAGGACGGTGCCATCGCCGGAGGAAGCCAACGCCAGCCAGTTGCCGCTCGTGCCAGAAGTGGACGTCCAGTTTGCTCCGGAATCGGTGGAGGTGAAAATATTTCCGCTCGCGAGTCCGGCGACCAGCTTCGTGCCATCGGCTGAAGAAGCGACACAACGCCAATTGCCCGCCACCCTGAATGTCCAGCTCACTCCGAAATCCGTGGAGGTGTAAATCCCGCCGTTCGCCACGGCCACGAGTTTGCTGCCGTCTGCGGAGGAAGCCACGGCCATCCAACTCCGGTTGCTGTCTCGCGCGGTCCACGTCGCGCCGGAATCCGCAGAGGTGTAAATCTGCCCGCCAGTCACCACCGCCACCAGCCTGCTGCCATCGGCAGAAGCCGCGAGCGCCTGCCAGTTGCGCGGGCTGGTCGAGGAAGCCAGCGACCATGTTGGCGCGGGATTGTTGACGAGCGTGAAGTTGCCCGCGAGAACGGATTGGTTCGCGTTCTGGGCGATCTTCCAACCGCCACTGCCGCCGCCGGACACCGCAATGGTATCGCCGACGTTCATGCCCGTCGGCAGCGTCATGGTGACGGACTGCGAATTCGTGAGCGCATAACCATAATGGTTCGTGGCCTGGAAGGAAGTGCCTGCAACCGTCTGCCACGCGAGCACGCCCACGCCGCTGCCGACAAGCACCGGCAGTCCATCCAGCGTCATTCCCGGCGCATTCGTGCCGACAGCTGTGACGATGCGCACGCCGCCACCAGCGCGGATGTTGAACTGATTGCTCGCCGTCGAACTGAAATCTGCATTCTGCGAATCCGCCCAGACGAACGCACCGGTGTTCAAAGCCTTTGCGCGCTGACCACCGGCAAAACTGAAATCGCCGAGCGCGTAATTGCTGATGCCGCCGGGCACGGTGGAATAATTTCCGCCATTCGTGTTGCCACTGCCGCCGCCGATGACCGCGCCGATGACGCCGGCGGTGGCGATGTTGTTGGACGCGCCGCCAATCACGTTCGGCGCGCCGGTTGTCGTCTCCAGTCGCAAAGCGCGCGCGTTGTTCACGCGGAATTCCAGCGGCTGATTGTCCAGCGTGCCGAGGAAGTTGCCGCCCGCTGGGCTGACGCCGCTGTTGCCGCCGGTCTGCCAGAAACTGTTCGTGCCAAGCCCGCGCACCGTGACGGCGTTCACGTTCGTCAAAGCCGTGCCGTTTCCGGTGAAGCTGTTTGCCGGATTGTTCAGCGTCACCGCGTTGCTGTAAATGCCGGCGAACTGCGCGGGGAGCAAAGTGCCAGCGAGCTGGGAGGTCGGCAGGTTGCCGGAGAGTTGCGCCACTGGCAGCGTGCCGCTGAGGCTGGTCGCTGTGGTGGCCGTGCTCGCGCTGCCCGCGTAGCCGGCGGTGATGGCATACGGCACGGCGGTGAATTTCTGGCGCGGCGTGAGCGTGGTGTAGCCGCTGCCGCCGTTCGTGCGCACGCCGATCTCCAGCCAGCGCGCCGCACCGGGAAAGTTCGCGCCGAAATCCAGCGTGACGGCGAACAACCCGCTGCTCACCGGCGTGGCGGCATTCGTCAGCGTCGCACCCACCTGGCCGACGCCGTTGCTGACGCTGAACAGTGCGAAGGTCATGTCGTAACTGCCAGCGGCGGGGTTGGTGCCGTCATTCAGGCGACCCTGATAGCTGAAGGCCGTGCCCTGCGCGTGCAGTGTCAACCCGCCAGCAAGCGAGAGAGCGATGCAGATTATAAAGAATGAGCGCGGCGGTTTCATCGTGGGATTTTAACTCTGTTTCTGAAAAAAGCGACCCGGAAGCGTCACTGTTCCGCACGCCGCTATCCTTCCCAAACTCGGCGGTGAGGAAAGCGAATGCACAGCTCCATGGTTGCGGTCAAGAACATCAGCCGGGTTGCGCGTCTTCCTGTTTATCCCGTAGAAGCTGCTTGTTTTTCGCTTCCGAACCGAATAGAAATCCCGCCAGATTAACCGCACGAAGAAGAACGCTGAACGATGCCGACCAAACCCGAACGTCTTCTTCCCGGCGATACCATCGCCGTCATCTCGCCCGCCAGCCCACCGCCTGACCCGAAGAACATCGCCCTCGCCGCTGCCGCGCTCGAATCCATCGGCTACAAGGTGCGGCTTGCGAACAATGTCCGCTTGCGCCACGGCTTCCTCGCCGGCAGCGACCGCGACCGCGCCGGTGATCTCATGCGCGCCTTCGCCGATCGCAAGGTCAGCGCCATCCTCTGCATCCGCGGCGGCCACGGCGTCACGCGCATCCTGCCGCGCCTCGACTTTGCCGCCATCCGCAAGCAACCCAAAATCCTCGTCGGCTACAGCGACCTCACAGCGCTGCATTGCGCGCTGCGGACTCGGGCGAATCTGATTTCCTTCCACGGCCCGATGCTGAACGCCGACTTTGTGGCGAACGGATTTCCGAAATTCACGCGCGAAAGTTTTTTCCGCACGCTCACTCAGCCCGCCGCGCCCGGCGGCATCCGCACCGGCTACAAGGGCAAAACAATTTCCGTCCTGCGCGGCGGCAGTGCCTCCGGCGAACTCATCGGCGGCAACCTCACCATGCTCTGCGCGCTCCTCGGCACGCCGTGGCAGCCGTCGTTCCGCCGCAAGATTCTTTTCATCGAGGAGATCAACGAAGCGCCGTATCGCATTGACCGGATGCTCACGCAGCTTCTCAACGCCGGATTGCTGCAACAAGTCGCCGGCATCGCCATAGGCTTGTGCGAGGGCTGCGTGGACGCTACGGCGCGGCGCGGCGGGGAATTCCGCCAGACGCTCGCCGATGTTTTCCGCGAGCGGCTGCTGCCGCTGAAAATCCCCGTCGTCACCGGCCTGCCATTCGGCCACGTCGCCACCAACGCCACGCTGCCCGTCGGTGCGCGCGCCATGCTGGACGGCCGCGCGGGGGACTTGGTCATCACCGCCGGCGTGGTGCGTTGATGCGGCGATGGTGCGACTGAAACTGGCGGCGAACTCGCGCCCGGAGCGCGGCTGTGGCGCAGCCCAGCCGCAGCAGCTTCGCCACTCCTGACGCGGGAGAACACTTCAGATGTGTCCATCATTCCAAACTGCTGCGGCTGGTCGAGGACGACACAGCCGCGCTCCGCCCGCAAAATCCCTGACCTCCAGTTCCAGTCGCACCCATGCGGCGGCGGGCGATTGCTTAATCGCGGCGGGTTTGTTATCTGTTTTCACAATATGAAAAAATTACTCTGGTTATTTCCCGCTCTGCTGGCGACGAGTCTGGTTTTGTCCTTGATGGGTTGCAGTAGTGTTTATTACGCGGCCTACGAAAAGATCGGCGTTTACAAACGCGACCTGCTCAAGAAAAGCGTCATCGCCGCCCGCGACGACCAGAAGGACGCGCAGAAGCAATTCAAGGACGCGCTCACCCGGCTGAAGGAAATCACCAAGTTCGATGGCGGCGAGGCCGAGCGCGCTTACAAGGGATTGAAGAGCGAATACGACGATTGCGTGAAGCAGGCCGACCTGGTGCGCGGCCGCATCCGCGAGGTGGAGACGGTTTCCAGTGATCTGTTCGTCGAGTGGGAAAAGGAAATTGCCGAAATCAGCACGCCCTCGCTGCAATCTGCCAGCCGGCAGCAACTCGCCACCACCCGGCAGCGCTATGGGGAATTACATCGCGCCCTCGTGAGCGCGGAGCAGACGCTGACGCCGGTGTTGAAACAGTTCAACGACTACGTTCTCTACCTCAAGCACAACCTCAACGCCCAGGCCATCGCGTCGCTCAAGGGCGAGGCGGCGAGCATCACTACGGAGATCAACCGGCTCATCGAGCAGATGAACAAGTCCATCGTGCGCGCTGATGAGTTTGTGAAGGCGATGAATTAGGGTTCTTCGCTGTTTCCGGTGGAGCCAAACCGCCCTCACCCCTAACCCCTCTCCCATCCGACCCGCCTCGCTCGCGCTCCGGCGCGGCGGGTGGGAGAGGGGGACAGCGGGCGGACGT
>JANMJO010000108.1:0-4430 GCA_031371425.1 Verrucomicrobiales bacterium
TGCGCCGCAACAAAATGCGCTCCCTCCTCACCATGCTCGGCATCATCATCGGCGTCGGCTCCGTCATCGCCGCCGTCAGCATCACCACCGGCGCCACCAAACAAGTCGAAGATAAAGTCTCCGCCCTCGGCCAGAACGTCATCACCGTCTTCTCCGGCAGCTACACCGGCAGCGGCATGCGCGGCGGCTGGGGCAGCGCCCCCACACTCACCCTCGAAGACGCCGAAGCCATCCTCCGAGAAGTCCCCGAAGTCCTCGCCGTCAGCCCCGAAGTCCGCGAACGCAACCAAGTCCTCGCCAACGGCCTCAACTGGAACACCCAGATCCTCGGCGAATCCCCCTCCTTCCCCCAAATCCGCAACTGGAACATCGGCAGCGGCGCCATGTTCACCGATGCCGACGTCCGCAGCATCGCCAAAATCGCCGTCATCGGAAAAACCGTCGCCGACCAACTCTTCCTCACCATTGACCCCGTCGGCCAGACCCTCCGCATCCGCAACATCCCATTCAAAATCGTCGGCGTCATGGAATCCAAAGGCTTCAACCTCTTCGGCCAAGACCAGGACGATGTCGTCATCATCCCCTACACCAGCCACATGAGACGCATCTCCAGCCGCACCGGCATCAACTCCATCCTCGTCCAAGCCGCCGACACCAAACTCATCACACAAGCCCAGACCAACATCACCGCCCTCCTCAAAAGCCGCCACCGCAGTGCCGAACCCGACTTCACCGTCCGCACCCAACTCGAACTCGCCCAAGCCATGACCGCCACCTCCAAAGTCATGTCCGTCCTCCTCGCCGCCATCGCCAGCGTCTCCCTCATCGTCGGCGGCATCGGCATCATGAACATCATGCTCGTCAGCGTCACCGAACGCACCCGCGAGATCGGCATCCGCATGGCCGTCGGCGCGCGCGCCCGCGACATCCTCATCCAATTCCTCGTCGAAGCCGTCACCCTCAGCGCCATCGGCGGACTCTTCGGCATTGCACTCGGCATCGCCTCCTCGAAAATTGTGGCCCACTACACCGGCTGGCCCACGCTCACGCCGATTTCGTGGGTGGGCATCGCCTCCCTCTCCAGCGCCCTCATCGGCATCATCTCCGGATTTTATCCCGCGTGGAAAGCCTCCAAGCTCGACCCCATCGAAGCTTTGCGCTACGAATAGTCGCGTAGCAGCCGACGTGAGGAGGCTCTGGCTAAAAAACAGAAATCTAAAAGTGGAAAGTTGAAATGATTTCAGAGCCTCCTCACGTCGGCTGCTACAAACAGCGATGATGAAAACCGAACTCCTGCCCACGCACACCAAAGCGTTGTTCGATGCCGCCGTGCAACGCGCCGCCAAGCTCCTGCGCACCGGCCAAGTCGTCGCCCTGCCCACGGAAACCGTTTACGGCCTCGCCGCCAACGCGCTGGATACGGACGCCGTCGCCAAGATTTACGAGATCAAGGGCCGCCCCGCCCACAACCCCATCATCCTCCACGTCGCCGACGTGGAAATGGCGCAACGCTGCGTCGCCCACTGGCCCACCGCCGCCGCGCACCTTGCCCAATCCTTCTGGCCCGGCCCGCTCACCCTCGTGCTCCCGCGCGCCAAAAACATTCCCAACATCGTCACCGCTGGCGGCGAGACCGTGGGCGTGCGCTGGCCGAGCCACCCTTTCATCCAAGCCGTCATTCGCGAATGCGGCTTCCCCCTCGCCGCGCCCAGCGCGAATCCCTCCAACGAAATTTCCCCCACGAACGCCAGCCATGTCGCCAAGAAACTCGCCGGCAAAATCCCACTCGTCGTGGACGGCGGCCAGTCACAGGTCGGCATCGAAAGCACCGTCGTTGACCTGACCGCGAATCCGCCGCGCGTCCTGCGGCCCGGAATGATCCACGAGGAATCCTTGCTCGCTGCGCTTGCGGATTGCGGATTGCAGAGTGCGGATTGCGGATTGAAAACCGACCTGCACGCCGCACTTCGCAGTCCCGGCCTGCTGAAGAAGCATTACTCTCCCAAAGCAAAACTGT
Source organism: Verrucomicrobiales bacterium (assembly GCA_031371425.1). Lineage (GTDB taxonomy): Bacteria > Verrucomicrobiota > Verrucomicrobiia > Limisphaerales > JAFMIX01 > JAFMIX01. The sequence goes on from JANMJO010000108.1 coordinate 2,018, forward strand.
TGATTCTGAATTGGGCTGGTGATGCCGACCTGCGCCAGCAGCTATCAACTATCAACTATCAACTATCAACCACGCACCTCATCACCCACACCCACATCCCGTCCGAGGCCGGCTTCGCGAGCGTGAGCGTCATCCCGCACGACGCCGAGGCCTTCGCCCGCGCCCTCTACTCCGAGCTGCATCGCTGCGACGAAGCGGGCGCGGAATTGATCGTGGTGGAAGCCCTCCCTGAAAAACCGGAGTGGCGCGCCATCGCCGACCGACTGCGCCGGGCGGCGGCGTAAAACCTACCAATCGGTAGAATCGTTTATTGACGAACACGAACGCTTGCGGCAATCTCCCATGCGATGAATTTTATGAAGCAAATCCTCTTTCTGCTCACGCTGACACTGGCGGCCCAAGCCCAGACGAATTCCATTATCCCGCCGACGCCAACGCTGAACAATGCGCCTGCACCCACTGCTAACGGCAGCCGCAGCATCTCATTGACCGATTGCATTCATCTGGCCCTCGAAAAGAATCTCGACTTGCGCATCCAACGCTTCAACCCGGAGCTGTCCGCTTTCGCGCTGCAGATTGCCTACGGTGGTTATAGCCCACTGTTCAACATCTCCGGCCAGAATGGTTATTTCAAGTCCGGTGGCGGCTTCAATCAAAACAGCACCAATACCCTCCCTAGTTCGATCAACTCCACCCATGTCGTCACTTCAGATATTGGCGGCGCGTTGCCGTGGGGGATGAGTTATGATTTGTTCGGCAACGTCACGGAGAACTTCGGCACAAGAAGCTCGAGCACGGGCAATCCTATTTCTTCCTTTGACAGTTCAGCCGGCCAGGTCGGCCTCTCCGTCACCCAGCCGCTGCTACGCAATTTCTGGATGAACGGCAACCGCCTCAACGTAGCCGTCGCGCACAACCGCGTGAAGTATTCCAAGCAAGGCCTGCGGCAGCAGCTCATCACCACCGTCAGCGACGTGGAGATTGCCTATTACGAACTCATCTACGCGCAGGAAAACTTTCAGGTGCAGGAAAAATCGCTGGAACTCGCGAAGCAACTCTACCACGAAAATCAAAAGCGAGTCGAAGTCGGCGTGCTCGCCCCGCTCGATGAGAAGCAAGCACAGTCGCAGATGGCCGCGCGCCGCGCCGACCTGATTGCCGCACAGCACACACTCGAAACCCGCGAGAACACTCTCAAGGTCCTCATCACCGATGATTACGCCGCTTGGCACGACCTCACCCTCCGCCCCGCCGAACCGCTCTCTGCCAGCCAGCAATCCTACAACCTGCGCGAGAGTTGGAGCCGCGGCCTCGAGGCCCGCCCCGACCTGCTCCAGATCAAGCTCGACCTCGAAAGGGCCGGCATCCAATTGAAGTATTACCGCAACCAGGTCTTCCCGCAGTTGGACGTCTTCGGCACCTACGGCTACGGCGCCAGCGGCGTGACCACCGTGGACTTCATTGATGCGGCTGACAATTTTCGCAGCGGCAACCTGCCCTTTTACACCTACGGCCTGAAATTCTCCATCCCGCTGGACAACCGCACCGCTCGCAACAACTACAAGGCCGGCAAAGTCACAGTCAAACAGGCAATCCTCATTTTGAAAAAGACGGAGCAGAACGTGATGGTGCAGATTGACGAAGCCATCAAGCAGGCGCAGTCCAGCTTCGAGCGCGTGCAGGCCACTCACGAAGCGAGCGAATTCGCCCAGGCTGCACTCGACGCCGAGCAGAAGAAACTGGAGAACGGCAAAAGCACCAGCTTCAACGTCCTGTCCCTCCAAAGCGCACTCACCACCGCACGCTCCACCGAAATTCGCGCGCTGGCCGACTATAACCTAGCCCTCACCGCCCTCGCGCAAAGCGAAGGCTGCACCCTCGAACGCCGCAAGATTGATGTGACCTTCAAATAGTTTTCAGCCGCATCGGATTTGCCATGAAAAAACTCACCACCATCGAAATCAATCGTTCACTCGCCCGTTTGCCGGAATGGAAAAAACGCGCCGCGACCATCACCCGCACGTTTCAGTTCAAGGATTTCCCCAGCGCAATCAAGTTCGTGCGTGCCGTTGCCCGACTCGCCGAAGCAGCGTGGCATCATCCAGACATCGACATCCGATGGAACAAAGTCGCGCTCACCCTGACAACGCATGACGCCGGCGGGTTGACCCGCAAAGATTTCGCGTTGGCGCGGAAATTTGACGCGCTGGCCTGACAACCTTCAAACAACCCTCGGATTTTCCCGGCGGCTCGCGAAGTTTCACACACCCGCACCCGACACACATTGCCGCCGCCAATTTCTTTTGTGTCCTACAGGTCTTTCGTGGTTTAATTTTCCCGCAATGATTCAATACCTCGACCTGCTTCGCCACGTCCTCGAACACGGCAAGTTCAAGGCCGACCGCACCGGCAC
>JANMJO010000125.1:0-6465 GCA_031371425.1 Verrucomicrobiales bacterium
CACCAGACATCGGTGTTGACTCCATATGAGCCGCTCGTGTTGGCGAATTCCAATGTGGAACTGCCGCCAAACGTCCAGGTGCCGCCTGTGCCCCAACCGCCTTGATTGAGGCGGAAAGTTCCGTTGATTGTCGTGCCGCCGCTGCCACCAGTGAAAGTCACGCCCGTGGCGAGCGTGCCAGTGACCGTCATCGTGCGCGAAGCCGCTAATGTCAGTGTGTTGTTGAGAGTCACGGTCTTGCCGGAAGCGATGGTGAAATTCATTGCCGTATCCGTAAAGGTGCCGGCGGATTGAGTGAAGCTGACATTTGCTGAACCACCTGTGAAAGCGACCGTGTGCGGGCCTGCACCAGTCGCAGTAAACGTCCCGCCGCTCTGATTGAAGTTGCCACCAATATTCAAAGTCTCAACCGCGGTGCCGGTGGTGATGTTCAAAATACCACCTGTGATTATGAGGTCGCCACCAATTGTGAGCGTTGACGTTGCTGGACTGTTCGCGTTCAGGCGAAAATCGCGTGTGGTTCCGCCCGTGGCTGCAATAGTCAGGTTACCTTGAACCGTCGTCAGAGCGGCCGATTGTGACCAAGCGCCGCCGAGGGTTGGAACATTTATCTTAAGATTTCCCCAAGAGACTCCCGATGGAATGGCGCCTGGACTAGTGCCGGTGCCATCGCCCCAAGCATTGATATTGACCGAGCTTGAAGCTCCGAATGTTTTCGTGGTGCCAGGAATGCTGGTGCTACTACCGTTTATACCGTGCTTGTAGTTGAGGTTGTAAATGCCGCCATTATCTATTTGGAATGTGCCGAAAGTGAAAAGCACAGTAGCCGAAGACGTAGTGAGATCAGCAAGGCCTTGGTTCAGGGTGGCGCCGTTTTCAACCTGAACGGTGGCGGTAACAGTCCACGCGGCTGTTCCTGTCACGGTGTGGGGCGTAGTCCCGCCATTACCCGAACCCTGAATGACGAACACATCGCCAGCAGTCGTGAAATTGGCAGGAGTTGAACCGCCACCGGCGCGAACCGTGTTCCAATTCGCGAGAGTGGTTGGTGATGAGTTAATGCTTTGGGAATAGTAAGTCGCCGCCATCGCATCAAATCCAAGCGCGAGCAGCACAAACGCAAAGACCGCGCATCTGGCAATCGGTTTGAGGAAGTTACGGGAGCGGGTTGGGTTAGCGGCGCGCATTTGGGATACGGTTGCCGGGGTGCGGAGGGTTTTTGTTGTGTTCATAGATTGGATTCTTTCTTTGTGATTCATCTTTACTGCTTGGTTGGTGCTTCTTCGGGTTGGAAAAAGCCAAGTTGTTGCGCTGGCAAAGCGGGTGTGCAGATTACAGTCGTGCTCCTTTTCATTGGGTGTCGAAAACTTCCTCTCCAAACTAACTCATCCGAAACTGAATGCAACCACTTGGCTCCCTTTTTCAGGAATGGTCAAAACAAATGTCATCTTTTTTGCAGATACCCAATCACAAAGCCATCCGCAGATTCACAGATTGGCGCAGATTGGTGTTTTATCTGCGGAATCTGCGGAATCTGCGGATACCCATGTCATCGGTTAGATGCCGCTTGCCGCACGCCGGCATCAGTTGCGAGCGTTACCCGCCATCGCCGGGCGCGCATATTCTCCTTGTCAGCGGGTTGGTAATTTCGTCTTTGCCAGCCATGTGTGAATGGATCGCGGTCATTTTGCTCGGCCTCATCGAAGGCATCACCGAATTTCTGCCGGTGTCCTCCACGGGACACCTGCTGCTGGCGGAACGCTGGCTGCCGCGCCAGACGGACTTGTTCAATATCGTCATCCAGACCGGTGCGGTGCTCGCGGTGCTGCCGCTCTTCCGGGAACGGCTGCGGCAATTCGCGTGTCAGTGGCGCGAGAAGGCGACGCAAGATTACGCGCTGAAAATCCTTTGCGCCTTCTTCATCACCGGCGTCGGCGGCCTCGTGCTCGATAAGAAAGGTTTCAAGCTGCCGGAGCAGCTCGCGCCGGTGGCGTGGGCGCTGCTCGTCGGCGGCATCGGGTTCGTCGCCATCGAACGCTGGCTGCGCGGCAAATCGCTCTCGAACGAAGTGACGTGGACGATCGCCATCGCGGTGGGCGTGGGGCAACTGGTCGCGGCGATTTTCCCCGGTTCGTCGCGTTCCGGCACGACGATTCTCGCGTGCCTGCTGCTTGGGCTGGCGCGTCCGGCGGCGATGGAGTTCTCCTTTCTCGTAGGCATCCCGACGATGGTGGCGGCGGGCGGGTTGAAGATTTTCAAGGCGCTGCATCATCACACTCCCGGCGCGCCGCAGGAACATTGGAGCATGGTGCTGCTGGGGACGGTTGTCGCGGCGGCGGTGTCGTTCGTGGTGGTGAGGTGGCTGCTGGGCTACGTGCGGACGCACACCTTCACGGCGTTCGGCTGGTATCGCATCGCGCTGGCGCTGGTGGTCTTCGCGCTACTCTGGAAGTAGGCCAGCTTGGAGTTCCGCCTTTAGGCGGTTACCGCGCCCTGCCGCCTGAAGGCGGAACTCCAAACCGAACGACGCTACTTCGCGTCGGGTATGAAAATCTTCTGCCCAACGAGCAGCCTGTTCGCGTCCACCCTGGCGTTCACCGGATGTTTCAAAACCTGGGACACGGTGACTTTCACGCCCTTGTCGCGGAAGACCGCGATGATCTTGGACAAGGAATCTCCTGGCTTGACGACGTATTCGTAGCCTTCGTATTTGGCGTTGGGGTCGGCGGGCGGAACAACGGCGGCGGGTTCGGTGTCGGTGTGTTTGGGTGTGACTTTGGACTTGGGTTTCACCGGCGCGACGGCGGGCGTCTGGGCGAGCCGACCAATTTCCTTGAGAATGAGTTCCTTGTCGGCGGCGCGCTTCTCGTCAATCTCCCGGATCTTCACGGCGAGCGATTTCAACTCATCGCGCCCCACGACATCGGCGTTCGGCTTGGCCTGATCATCGCGCAAGGACTTGATCTGTTCCTGCAAGTCGGCGAGGCGTTTGTTCTGCGCGTCGAGCGTGGCGGTCAGGTCTTCCACCCTGCCGGCGAGCTTTTGATAACGCTCTTCCGCCGCCTGCCTGTCGGCGATGGCGGACGCCTCTTGCGCGAGCAAGGCGCAATTTCCGGCGAGCAGGCAAACCACGGTCAAAGCAAAAATCTTTTTCATGCCGCGACGATAAGAAGCGGCGGCAGGGAGTTCAACCCTGAAAGCGGGCGGAGCGCGATTCAAAGTGCCGTTCAACGACGCCGCCAGTTGGAGTTCAAGCTTTAGCTTGTTCGGGCGTGCGTGTCAGCAGGAGCGCAAGCTAAAGCTTGAACTCCAACTTTGGTTGCGTCTCCGCCACGCGCCGAATCGCCGGTTGCTGGTATAGTTTCGTTCGGAGTTCCGCCTTTAGGCGGTCAGGGCCGCGTAAACGGGGAACTCCAAACCCGAAAAAGTTTCAAACTATACCACTACGAATCGCCGGTGGACTTTGATGCCGCTCTCAATTACAACCACAGCAAGCCGCATGACTACCACCGAATCCAACCGTCTCCGCGAAGGCGCAACCGACCCCGTCCCGCCGTGGCGACGCTGGGGCACATTCGTCTCCGACCGCGCATGGGGCACGGTGCGCGAGGATTACAGCGCGGACGGCGACGCTTGGAAATTTTTCCCGCACGACCTCGCCCGCAGCAAGGCGTATCGCTGGGGCGAGGACGCAATCGCCGGCTGGTGCGACCGCTTCCAACTGCTCGTCTTCGGCTGGGCGTTCTGGAACGGCCGCGATCCCATCCTCAAGGAACGCCTCTTCGGTCTCGTGCCGAACGAGGCGAACCACGGCGAGGACGTGAAGGAATATTATTTTCACCTCGACGCCACGCCCACGCATTCCTACTGCAAGTTCCTTTACAAATATCCGCAGGCGGAATTTCCCTACGCCCAACTCATCGCCGAGAATCAGAAGCGCACGCCGCAGCAACGCGAGTTCGAGCTGCTCGACACAGGCATCTTCGACGACGACCGCTACTTCGACATCTTCATCGAATACGCCAAGGCCGGGCCGGAGGACGTGTGCGTGCGCATCGAAATCTGCAACCGCGCGGCGAAGGCGGCGAGCATCCACGTCATCCCGCAACTTTGGTTTCGCAACACCTGGAGCTGGACGCCGCCGGGAAAAACCGCGCCCGCCATCTCGCTCGGAACGCCGGTTTCCAAACCGGCTCGGCGTGGCAACTCCGCGAAACTTGCCGGTTTGGAAACCGCCGCTCCGGGCCAAGTTGGAGTTCAAGCTTCAGCTTGTTCCGCGCAACCACTTTCGCCCGACAAGCTAAAGCTTGAACTCCAACAAAGCGCCGGCGCTCCCATCACGCTTGAAGTCGGCGTGAAGGACGTTGACCCGCTCGCGCAACTGCCCTTCCCCTACCCTCTCGGCGCGCGACGGCTGCACGGCCCGCCCGGTGCGACGCCGCTGTTCACCGAGAACGAAACGAACTGCGGGCGCGTGTTCGGCAAGGATGCCAAGAGCCGCACGCCGTTCGTGAAGGACGCGTTCCACCGCCACATCATCGGCGGCGAGGCGTGCGTGAATCCCGCGAACACCGGCTCGAAGGCGGGCTTGCACTACGCGAACCGCATCATCCCCGCCGGCGGCTCGCTCGTGCTGCACTTCCGGCTCACGGACCAAAAACTTTCCGACCCGCTCGCCGACGTTGAAGCCATCGTCGCGCAACGTCGCGCCGAGGCCGACGAGTTTTACAACTCCATTCATCCCGCGAACGCGAGCGCGAACGAGAAACACATCCAGCGCACCGCGCTCGCGGGCTTGCTGTGGAGCAAGCAGATTTACATCTACGACGTGCACCGCTGGCTCAAGGGCGACGACAAGAATTGGAAACCGCCCGCATCGCGCAAGCACATCCGCAACGCGCACTGGCGGCACATCAACACGATGCGCGTGATGACGATGCCCGACAAGTGGGAGTATCCGTGGTTCGCCGCGTGGGACTTGGCGTTCCAGACCGTGCCGCTCGCGCTCGTTGATCCCGACTACGCGAAGGAGCAACTCTGGTTGCTGCTGTTCGAGCAATTCCAGCATCCGAACGGCCAGATTCCCGCCTACGAATGGGAGTTCTCCGACCTCAACCCGCCCGTCCATGCGTGGGCGGTCTGGCGCGTGTTCAACATGGACCGCGTCCGCAGCGGCAAACCCGACCGCGCGTTTCTGGAAAAATGTTTCCACAAGCTGCTGATGAATTTCGCGTGGTGGGTCAACAAGGTGGACGGAGAAGGCAACAATGTTTTCGAAGGCGGCTTTCTCGGCCTCGACAACATCACACTCCTCGACCGCAGCCTGAAATGCGCGAGCGGCGCGAAGCTCCGGCAGTCCGACGCGACCGGCTGGATGGGGATGTTTTGCCTGAACCTCATGCGCATCGCCCTCGAACTCGCAAAGGAAAACAAGACCTACGAAAACCTCGCGTTCAAGTTTTTTGAGCACTTCCTCTACATCGGCGCGGCCATGCGCGATCGCGGCGGACGCGGCTATTCGCTGTGGGACGAGAAGGACGGTTTTTTCTACGACGTGCTGGAGTTTCAAGACGGCAGCTTCCACAAATTCCGCGTGCGCTCGCTCGTCGGCTTGATCCCGCTCTTCGCCATCGAACGACTGGAGGAGGATTGGATCAAGCCATTCCCCGAGTTCACAAAAAACTTCCACTGGATACTGAAGAACCGCCCCGACCTCGTCGAACCGTGCGTGACCACGTTGCAAGTGGACGGCCAGACCTCGCACGTCCTCGCCGTCATTCCGCCGCAGCAGATGCGCCGAGTGCTGTCGTGCGTGTGGAATCCCGCCGAGTTCCGCAGCGACTACGGCCTGCGCTCGCTGTCGAAATTTCACGAGAAAAATCCCGTGCAATACGAGTCCAGCACCGTGCGCTACGAACCGGCGGATGCACTGGAGAAATTGAAGGGCGGCAACTCAAACTGGCGCGGCCCCATCTGGCTGCCGACAAACTTCATGATGATCGAGTCGCTCCGCAAACTCAGCAAAGCCTACGGCAAAGCCTTCACCGTGCCGGACATTGGTAGGGCGGGCAGTCCTCTGCCCGCCGACAAGTCGCGCCAAAGTGGAACGACGGCGGACGGCACGCACACCACCTCGGAAGTGACGCTGGAAGAGATGGCGCACGGATTTTCAAATCGCCTCATCCAGATGTTCGACCGCGACGCCCAAGACCGCCGCGCCATCCACGGCGCGTCGAAAAAATTCCAGACCGACCCGCACTGGCGCGACCTGCCGCTCTTCCACGAATATTTCCACGGCGACACCGGCGAAGGCTTGGGCGCAAGCCACCAAACCGGTTGGACTGCACTCGTGGCGTCGCTGATTGATGAGTGGCGGAAGTGAAACCACAGGTTGACGCCCCGCCTTGGGCGGGATTAAGTTTGCCCCGATGAAAGCGCAGATTGAGCCAATGCAGCAGCCGGTTC
>JANMJO010000130.1:0-10985 GCA_031371425.1 Verrucomicrobiales bacterium
CCCGCTCGCCGGCCGCCGGGATCGGCCGTTGTCCCCCGCCGACCGGTCGGCTAAGATCGGCCGCGACACCCCGGGAGGCGGCGCGTGCTCGAAATCTTCCTGCTCATCACCCTCGGCAAGAACCTGTCCCGCAAGGCGCGGGCGCGGGGCTGGCCCGGCTGGCCGTGGGTGGTGGCGCTGGTCTTCGGCTGGTTCTGTCGTTTGACCAGTTTGTCAGCGCCGCCGTGGCGGAGAAAGTTTCCGGCTGGCTCACGGAAGCCGATCTGGACCAGCGCGCCCGGCGGGGCAGTCGGAAAAAATTTGAGGCGGCGCTGGCGCAAGTGCCAAACGTCCGGCCCGTGCCGGGCGATGAGATTTAATCCTGTGAAAACAAACGGCATCAAATACCCGCACATCGCTTCCAATCCGCGGATTTTGGACGGCGTGCCGATCATCAAAGGCACGCGCATCGCGGTGCGCGCCATCGCCGGCTATTACCAGCTTGGCATGACGCCGGATGAGATTCTGCAAAGCCTGCCGCACCTCACGCAGTCGCAGCTTCACGCGGCGCTGGCCTACTACTTCGACCACCAGAAGGAAATTGACCGCGACTTGAAACGCAACGCTGACACGAATCATTGGCGCGGACAGGTTCGCGAGCTTGCCGCCGCTTGAGCGGCAACTTGCCCGAACAACAAAACGTGGTTAGAGTAATTTCATGAGTGCCACTGAAGTCATTGAGGAAATCAAGCAACTGCCGCGCGAAGAGCAGCGGAAGGTGGTGGATTACGTTCGCGAACTGGTGACAACCGGCCAAGTCAGCGAGGAATTCAAGCGCATCGCGGACGACATGTTCACGACCAACGCCGAGCTGTTTCGCAAGCTCGCCCAATAATCCGTGGCTGAACCAAGGTTTCTAACGCTGGCCGAAGTCTTGTATCTGCACGATGAATCTTTGGCGCGCTTTGGCGGGTCGGCGGGCATCCGAGCGCAGGGGATGATTGAGTCTGCTTTAGGTTCGGCTCAAAATGCGTTTTGGTATGGTCAAGGAAAGCTGTTTGATATTGCGGCGGCTTACGCGTTTCACATTGCCGAGTCGCAGGCTTTTCTGGATGGCAACAAACGAACTGCAGCATCAGCGGCCATTGCTTTTTTGAGAGTCAACGGTATCGCTTTTCCAAAAGATGACGGCTCGGTTTATCGCGCCATGATTCAGATTGCGGAGAAACATTTAGACAAACCCGGACTGGCCGCAGTCTTGCGCCTCCTAGCCGAAAGGAAGAATTAGCCATGCCCGTCGCTGAATTAAATCCGCAATCGCAAATCGCCAATCCGAAATCCGAAGAGGTCGTCATCTCCGTGCGCGGGCTGACGAAGGTGTTCAAGGATTTTTGGAATCGCCCCAAGGCGCGCGCCGTGGACAACGTGGATTTCGATGTGCGGCGCGGTGAAATCTTCGGCCTGCTCGGGCCGAACGGCTCGGGCAAGTCCACGACGATCAAGCTGCTGCTCGGCTTGCTGAATCCCACGCACGGGCACATCGAGGTTTTTGGCAAATCGCCGCGCCATGTGCAGACGAAGTCGCGCATCGGCTATCTGCCGGAGGAATCGTATCTCTACCGCTACCTGAACTCGCGCGAGACGCTGGACTTCTTCGGCAACCTCTTCCATCTGCCCAAAAACGAACGCGACAGCCGCGCGGAACAGTTGCTGGACATGGTCGGCCTGAGCCAGACGCGCACCCGCGCCGTGGGCGAATTTTCCAAGGGCATGCAGCGCCGCATCGGGCTGGCGCAGGCGCTCATCAACGACCCCGACCTCGTCATCCTCGACGAACCGACCGCCGGCCTCGACCCCATCGGCTGCCGCGAGGTGAAGGATTTGATCCTCGCTCTGGCGCGGCGCGGCAAGACGGTAATCTTGAGCAGCCATTTGTTGTCCGACGTGGAGGATGTGTGCGACCGCGTGGTGATTTATTACGGCGGCAAAATCCAGGCGGCGGGAACGCTCAAGGAATTGCTCGCCACGCCTGACACGCTGCGCATCACGACGCCCACGTTGCCGCGCGAGACGATGGAGCGCGTGCTGGAAATCATCCGCAAGGACGTCGCCGCCGACAAGGTGCGAGTGGACAACCCGACGCAGAACCTGGAGAGCTACTTCCTCGACGTGGTCGCCAAAGCCAAGCAGGCCGCGGCGGAAACGAGCGGGGCGCAATCCGGCGCGCGCGTGGCGGCCTACCTGCGCGGCGAAGCCACGCCGGATGCGGCGACCACGAAAGTTCTGGAGAAGCTCACGCTGCCGCAGGCTGCGACCCTCGCGCCCGCACTGAAAACTCCCGCGCCCGCAGTGAACGAAACGAAGTTGGCCGCGCTCACGCAAGCTCCGCCCACGCCCGCCGCGCCGGCCAAGCCCGCGCTCGAACCGGAGCAGCCGGTGGATTTGTCAAAGGCAGACGCGAAGCTGTCGGCGCTGTTGGGGAAGAAATAATTTCAGCCACAGATTGAACACAGATGAAACACGGATTTTCTCCGCAAAGTTTTGGAGTGCGGTGGCAGAGCGCAGTGGCGACACCGCATTCGCAGTCCAAAATACTGGCGCTACAGTGCGGGGTCTCATCCGTGTTCAATCCGTGTTTCATCCGTGGCTAAATAAGATTTGAGATGCAACGACTCCTCGCCATCGCTTGGTTGACTTGGAAGGCCGCGCTGCGGTTTCGGCTGTTCCTTGTCATCGCGGTGTTGCTGCTGGCGGCAGTGGTCGGGTTGCCGATCTTGATCAAGGACGATGGCACGGCGAGCGGCTTCACGCAGATTCTCCTGACCTACACATTGGGCGCGATCACCGGACTGCTGGGCTTGTCCACGTTGTGGCTGGCTTGCGGCACGCTGGCGCGCGACATCGAGGAGTGCCAGATGCAGATGGTGGTGGTGAAGCCCATCGCGCGCTGGCAAATCTGGCTCGGCAAATGGCTCGGCATCATGTCGCTGAACGCCGCGCTGCTGCTGATTTCGGGCGCGGCGGTTTATGGCTTGTTGCAGTGGCGCTCAACGAAACTGTTGCCGGCGGAGCAGGCGAAGTTGCGCAACGAGGTCCTTGTGGCGCGCGGTTCGGCCAAGGAGCAAAACTGGGAGAGCGAGATTGACGCCGCCACGGAAGAGACTTTGAAGAAGCGGTTGGCGAACAGCCCGGTGGCGGCTGCGGACATTCTCGAAGTCCGCAAGCAGATCCGCGAGCAGGTCAAGACCGTGTGGCAGATCGTTCCGCCGAATCAGGCGCGCGTCTGGCGGATTGATTTGGGTCGGGCCAAGGACTCGCTGCGAGATGTGCCGCTGCAACTGCGGGTGAAGTTCAACGCGGCGCAGACGAGCGAAGGGGGAACGTTCATGGCGCTGTGGCAGGTCGGGTCGCCGGAATCGCCGCAGGTCACGCGGCTTCCGCCGATGAGTCTGGCGGCGGACACGTTTCATGAATTTGCCATCCCGCCAAATCTTTTGGACGAGAAGGGCGTGCTCACCATCGTGTTCGCGAACCCGAACGGCACGACGCTGCTGTTCCCGCTGGAGGACGGCATGGAGGTGTTGTATCGCGAGGGCGGGTTCGGCGGAAATTTCCTGCGCGGGCTGGGGATTATTTTTTGCTGGATGGGATTGCTGGCGGCAATCGGGCTGGCGGCGGCGAGTCAGTTGTCGTTCCCGGTGGCGGCGTTTTTCTCGCTGGCGGTGCTGGTGGTGGGGCTATCGAGCGGCACGCTGGCGAACGCGGTGGAGAGCGGCACGATCGCGGGCGTGGACGCGGAGAGCGGCGTGGCGGGGCACTCGGTCATTGACAGTGTGGCGCTGCCGGCGTTCAAGGGTGCGCTGGTGCTCATCAATCTCGTGAAGGGTTTTTCGCCGATTGATGCGTTGAGCAGCGGGCGCAGCATCCCTTGGAGCGAACTGGGGCGGGCGTTCGCGCAGATCGTGCTGCTGCTCGGTGGAATTTTCGCGCTGCTCGGAATCGTTTTGTTTAGTCGCCGCGAACTCGCCACGGCGCAAGGCACGCAATGAAAACATGGTTACAAGTTGCAGGTTGCAGGTTGCAGGTTGCAGGTTGCTGCAATCGTGGGGGCTTTCATAACCTTCAACTTTCAACTTTCAACCTTCAACCATGAATAGCCGCCTCAAAAAATTTCTCCTACTCCTGCTGGCGGCGACGCTGCTGGCGGGCGTCTCGCGACTGCAAAATTCCATGAACCGCGACCGCGATACGCTGGGGCTGACGCGCGTGTCGCCGCTGGAGAACGCGCCGCCGATGCTGGCGTTCACGACGGTGGCGCTGGGCGGGTTTCGCGGGCTGATTGCGAACGCGCTGTGGATTCGCGCGACGGAGTTGCAGGAAGAGGACAAGTTTTTCGAGATGGCGCAGCTTGCGGACTGGATCACGAAGCTGGAGCCGCATTTCGTGCAGGTCTGGATCGTGCAGGCTTGGAACATGGCCTACAACATCTCGGTCAAGTTCAAGGATTACTCCGACCGCTGGAACTGGGTGCAGCGCGGCATCTCGCTGCTGCGCGACGAGGGGCTGCGTTACAACCCGAATGAGCTGCTGCTCTACCGCGAGCTGGGCGGATTTTTCCAGCACAAGATGGGAGCAAATCTGGACGACGCGAACGTCTTTTACAAACGCGCGTGGTTCGATCAGATGTCGCAAACCATCAAGACCGCGCGCCCGGATTACGAGGCGTTGATCCACCCCCAGACCGCCGAGGCGCGGGAGCGTGCGCGACTGCTGCGCGAAACTTACAAGCTCGACCCCGCGTTCATGCAGGAGTGCGACACGCGTTATGGGCCGCTCGAATGGCGGCTGCCGGAGGCGCACGCGGTGTATTGGGCCGCTCGCGGGCTGGCCGTGGCCAAGGCCAGCCCCGAACGCGTGAACCTCGAGGACTTGCTCCAGTTGCGCCGCGTCATCTACCAGTCCATGCAGATGGCCGTCGTGCGCGGGCGTGCGATCGTTTCCCCCAGCGGCAAACTGCTGGACCTCGCGCCCAATTTGGAAATCATCCAGAAAGCCAGCGACGCCTACGAACAGGCGATGCGCGAAGACGAGAGCAACCGCGACCACATCAGGGTCGGCCACCGCAACTTTGTGCGCGACGCGGTCTATTATCTCTACACCTACAACCGCGAGGCCGAGGCGGCCAGATGGTATGCCTACTTCGTGAAGACCTACCCCCAGCAACCGCTCATCAGCACCCGCCAAGACAGCCTGCCAACCCGCATGACACTCGACGAATACGTCTATGCCCGCGTCGAGGAAGAAGTCGGCGACACCTCGCGCGACAAAACCAAGATGGTGCTCGAAGGCCTGCTGACGACTTCCTTCTACAGCCTCGCCACCGGCAACGACGACCGCGCCGCAGGCTTCGCCCTGTTCGCCAAGAAAGTCTGGGCGCGCTACCAGAACAAGACCGGTGGCACCGGCGAACGCATCCAGATCGGGTCGCTGGAGACCATCAAGCAAGACGTCCTCCGGCGCGTGCTCAATCCCGAACACGGCTTCAGCCCCAACCTCGCCGACCAACTCCGCACCGCCCTCGGCCTGCCCGCCAGCACCAATTCCGCCCCGCCCGTTGCCGATGGACCTGAAGCCAAGTAGAATTCCCACGCCTTCAGACTGGCCAAAATTCCCACGCCTGCTAACTTCATCAGCCAGATGTCCGAACTCGTGTTCATACTCAATGACGCCGACTGGCCGGTGCTGCTCGTGGATGCCGAAGGGCAAATTCACCACAGCAACGCCGCTGCAATCGCCGTCTTTGGCGCGCCCGCGAAGAGCGGCACGGGCCGGCTCGTGGACATCTGGGGTGCAGGCAACACCGCCACCCCAAAAGATTTCCTCGCCGACTGGTCGCGCGCCGCGCACGGCACCGCGCCACTGAAATGCCGCGGCCAGAACGGCAACCCCATCCTCTTCATCCCCTCGCTCTGCTCCTTCACCCACGACGACCGGGAACTATTCCTCCTGCAACTCCTCCCCCCGCCGCCCAAAGAGGAACAGCCCGCCACAACTCACGCCGACCCAGGCAACACCGCCATCATCCAGAAACAGAAACTCGACTGCGCCCTCCAGCTCGCCCGCACCATGGCGCTCGATTTCAACAACGCCCTCACCAGCATCCTCGGCCACACCTCCCTCCTCCTCGGCCGCGCCGAGCCGACCCATCCCTGGCGCGCCTCGCTCGTGGAAGTTGAAAAATCCGCCGCCCGCGCCGCCGAAATCGCAGCCGACCTCGCCGCCTTCAGCCGTCAGGAAAAAGAACCCCGAGGCCAAGCCGCCGGCAACCTCAACCAGCTTCTCCAGCGCACCGTGGATGTTTTCGAGAACACCGCCCCCGGCAAATCCTCCTGGCAACTCCAGCTCGGCCGCAAACTCTACGCCGCCAAATTCGACGAAGCCAAGATGCAGCAGGTCTTCACCAAAATTTTCGAGAACGCCATGGAGTCCCTCGGCAGGGACGGCCGCATCACCGTCCAATCCCGCAACCTCGACCTCACCGCCCCCACCCAAGACCGCGCCGTTCAGCTCGCCGCCGGCAGCTACATCTGCGCGGAAATCACCGACACCGGCAGCGGCATCGAGACCGACATTCTGCCGCGCATCTTTGAGCCATTCTTCACCACCAAGAAAGCCCCCCACCGCGGCCTCGGCCTCGCGTGGGTTTACGGCGTCGTCACCAACCACGGCGGCGGCGTCGCCGTCTCCAGCCAACCCGGCGTCGGCACCTCCGTCCGCGTCTATCTCCCCGCAGACAACAAAATTGTCCAAGCCGCCTCCTTCGATAACAACGACCTCAAAGGCACCCAGACCATCCTCATGGTGGACGATGAAGACCTGCTCCTCACCATGGGACAAGCCATCATGTCCTCCTTCGGCTACAAAGTCGTCACCGCCAACAGCGGCCAGAAAGCCCTGGAACTCCTCGCCAAGAACGACCCGGCCATTGACCTCCTCATCACCGACCTCGTCATGCCCGGCATGAGCGGCCGCGAACTCGTGGACCAAGCGCGCAAAATCCTCCCCGACCTCCGCATCCTCTGCACCAGCGGCTACGTTTTCCCCGGCAAAGACGAGCAGGACATCGCCTACCTCCAAAAACCCTTCACCTCCCGCGAACTCCTCGCCAAAGTCAAAAACGCCCTCGCCGAGCCGGAAGAGTGAGCCGGCGCGCTGCCCTCGTTTGGAGTTCCGCCTTCAGGCGGCCGGGGTGGTGCGTGACGCGAACCGCCTGAAGGCGGAACTCCGAACAAAATGCCCGAGCCGCTGTATTGTGGAAATTTCCATTGTCACCGTGCGCCAAAATCGTAGCATCGCCATTCAAATTTTATGAAACACTTCAAAATCGCAGCCCTCGCCGGCGACGGCATCGGCCCGGAAGTCATGCGCGAAGCCATCAAGGTTTTGCGCGTCGTCGAAAAAAAATTCAGCTTCACCCTCACCCTCACCGAAGCCCCCGTCGGCTGGGCCGGCATTGACGCCGCCGGCAAAGCCCTGCCCGACGCCACCCTCGCGCTGTGCAAAGATTCAGATTCAATTTTGTTCGGCTCCGTCGGCCTGCCCGACCGCGACCCCACCCTCCCCAAAGAGGAACGCCCTGAACGCGCCGCCTTGCTCCGCCTCCGCAAAGAGTTCGGCCTCTTCGCCAACCTGCGCCCCGTCAAACTCCCCAAGGTTCTTTCCCACGCCTGCCCGCTCGCCAAGGAACGCCAGGGCGATGGCATAGACATCCTCGTCGTCCGCGAACTCACCGGCGGCATGTATTTCGGCCAGCCCAAGAAGACCGAAGACCTCGGCGGCGGCAACCAGCGCGCCATCGACACCATGGTTTACACCACGCCCGAGATCGAGCGCATCGCCCACGTCGCCTTCAAAGCCGCGCAACTCCGCCGCAAGAAACTCACCAGCATTGACAAGGCGAACGTGCTCGAAAACGGCATCCTCTGGCGCGAGGTCGTCACCCGCGTCGGCAAAAATTATCCCGACATCGCGCTCGAACACATGTTCGTGGATAACGCCGCCATGCAGCTCATGCTGCGCCCCACGCAGTTCGACGTGATGCTCTGCGAGAATATGTTCGGCGATATCCTCAGCGACGAAGCCGCCGCGCTCGGTGGCTCGCTCGGCATGCTGCCCAGCGCGAGCTTGGGCGCAACGACGGGCGGCAACACCTTCGGCTTCTACGAACCCGCCGGCGGCACCGCCCCGGACATCGCCGGCAAAAACCTGGCCAACCCCATCGCCCAAATCCTTTCCTCCGCAATGATGCTCCGCCAGAGCTTCGGCCTCAACGAAGCCGCCGCCGCCATCGAAGCCGCCGTCACCACCGCCATTAACGCCGGCAACCGCACCGGCGATATCTTCAGCGCCAGCGAACCGAACGCCAAACGCGTCGGCACTCGCGAGATGGGCGACGCCATCGCCGCCGCAATCTGAATTGTAGCAGCCGACGTGAGGAGGCTCATTCTGAATACGGCGGGATGAAGAATTGATTTGAGCCTCATCACCTCGACTGCTACGAGTGAGCACATGGATATATTTCTCCAAGCCGCGATTGAAGAAGCCAAGCTCGGCCTCGCCACCGGCGGCATTCCCATCGGCTCGGTGCTCGTCTGCGATGGCCAGATCATCGGGCGCGGCCACAACCAGCGCGTGCAGCACGGCAGCGTGATCCATCACGCCGAGATGAACTGCCTCGAAAACGCCGGGCGGCTCACGGCCAAAGTTTATTCGCGCTGCATCCTTTACTCCACGCTCTCGCCGTGCCCGATGTGCAGCGGCGCGGCGTTGCTTTACAAAATCCCGCGCATCATCGTCGGCGAAAACGTCACGTTCCAAGGCCCGGAAGCCTACGTCCGCTCGCAGGGCGTGAAGGTGGAAGTGTTGAATGACCCGACGTGCATCCAGCTGATGAAGGACTTCATCGCCGCGCACCCGGAGTTGTGGAACGAAGACATCGGCGTGTAATGGACACTGTTCTTGCGGCTGGGCAGGCGAGACGCCTGCCCTACTTTGCTGGCGGCTGCGCCGCCAAAGTAGGACAGCGCGTCCCGCCTGTCCGGGCTAAAGGGTTTTCACTGGCAATTTTGAAATACGAACCGTGTCAACTTGCCCTGACTGCAATGCCCCGGTGAAATTGTAATTGGCGAAGCACCCGCGCCCAGCCAGACTCCCGCCATGCAACCTAAAACTGTCGCTCAACTCATCGGTGTCGCCATCCTCATCTTCGTGGCAATCATCGTCTCCTCCACCGCCACCTACGTCGTCAACCCCGGCTATCGCGGCATCGAGGTCACGCTCGGCAAGGTCTCGCCCGTGTTCAAGCCCGAGGGCTTCGGCTGGAAAACCCCCTTCGTCACGCACATCGTGCCCATGTCCATCCGCCAGCAGACGCGCGAACTCTCGGCGGATTGCTACTCCTCCGACCTGCAACAGGTGAAGACCGAATTGCGCGTGCTCTATCGCATCCCGGAAAGCTCCATCGTCAAAATCTACCAGGATTTCGCCGGCGACCCGTTCGACAGCCTCATCGCCCCGCGCGTGCAAGAAGCGCTCAAGGAAGTCACCGCCTTGCAGAGCGCCGAACAGATTGTGAAGAAACGCGAGGAAATCAAGACCAAGGCCCTCGCCGCCGCCAGCCTGAAAGTCGGCGGCATTCTGGTGATTGAAGACATCGTCATCCAGAACATTGACCTGACCAAGGAGCTTGAGACCGCCATCGAATCCAAGATGGTGCAGGAGCAAGAGGCCGCCAAAGCCAAGTTCCTCCAGCAGAAAGCGCAGATCGAAGCCGACACCGCCGTCATCAAAGCCAAGGGCGAGGCCGAGTCCATCAAGATCCGTGGCGAAGCCCTCAAGCTCACGCCCGCGTTCATTGACCTGCAAATCGTCGAGAAGTGGGACGGCAAATCGCCCCTCGTCATCGGCGGCACCGGCAGCGGCGCGAACATCCTGCTGCCAATGGTGGACCTGGAAAAACGCCGCGCCGCAACGCCCGCCCACTGATGAACCCCCGCGCCATCGCCTTCCTGAAAATCACCGTCATCGTCGCCGTCGTGGTGGCGTTGGTTTTGATTTTCCCGCGTGCTATGGCGTTCGTGGAGATGGCTGCGCGGGAACTTCGCTATCTGTGGTGGGTCATCCTCCTCGCCGCGCTCGCGGTCTGGCTCATCTGGGGCTTCGGTCGGAAACCGAAATGATCACGCCGCTTCCTGATCCTGCTTGCGGCGGATGATGGGCGGGGTCTCGCCGCGCACCACGGCGCGGGTAATCTTCACCGTCATGATGTCGCCGTCGCTGGGTGCGTCATACATCAAGTCGAGCATCACCTTCTCCAGCAGACTCCGCAACGCCCGCGCGCCCGTGCCCTTCTTGATGGCTTGCGACGCCAGCTCGTGCAGCGCGTTGGTCGTGAATTCCAGATCCACACCTTCCATCGCCATCAGTTTGGCGAACTGCTTGGTCAGTGCGTTCTTCGTGTCGGAAAGCACGGAAACCAACTGCGCCTCGGTCAACTCCGCCAACACCGTCACCATCGGCAGACGCCCGACGAATTCGGGGATGAAACCGAAGTTCAACAAATCCTCCGGCTCGACGCGCTCCAGCAATTCGTGCCGCGCCGCACTCGCGGCGTCGTGTCCCGCACCCGCCGCGCCGAAACCCATGACGTGTTTGCCGAGTCGGCGCTGGACGATTTTCTCCAGCCCCACGAACGCGCCGCCGCAGATGAACAGGATGTTCGCCGTGTCCACGCGGATGTATTCCTGCTGCGGATGCTTGCGCCCGCCCTGCGGCGGCACGCTGCACACCGTGCCTTCCAGAATTTTCAGCAACGCCTGTTGCACGCCCTCGCCGCTCACGTCGCGCGTGACGGATGGCCCGTCAGCCTTGCGCGTAATCTTGTCAATCTCGTCAATGTAGATGATGCCGCGTTGCGCGCGTTTCACGTCGTAATCGGAATTTTGCAG
>JANMJO010000138.1:0-2087 GCA_031371425.1 Verrucomicrobiales bacterium
GCTGGCTGGCACGAAAGCGTTCTGGTTCACGACGGCGCGCGCGGAGCGACGCGCCCTACCCGCCCACTGTGCCAATGTTAGTTTGAACTGCGACTAGAATGTGACCGGGATGACGGCTGTCCAACAGGCTGCGCCGAACCGGGCCTTGAATTTCTCCACCGCCGTTTCCGCTGCGGCCTGGCGGGGGAAGATGGCGAAGGTGGTGGAGCCGCTGCCGGACATGAGCGCGGCTTCCGCGCCGTGGGCGAGGAGGAATTCTTGGTAGAGGGCGAGGACGGGATATTTGTCGAGCGCAGGGGCTTCGAGGGAGTTGTAGAATTCGCGGGCGGCGGCGGCGAGCGGGGCTGTTTGGAGGAGGGCGATGAGTTTCTGTGCGCGGCCGGGCTGGCCGTTTAGCGCGATGGGGAAGCGGGCAAGCTCGCGGTAGGCCCACGGGGTGGAGATGCCGAAGCCGGGGTGGATGAGGAGGAAGCTCGCGCCGCGTAGCGCGGGGAAATCGGCGAGGGGCTGGATGATTTCGCCGCGACTGGTGGCGAGGGCGGGCTTGGTTTGCAGGAAGAAGTTCACGTCCGAGCCGAGTGTGGAGGCGATGACGTGAAGCTGGCCGGTTGTGAGCGGGTGGCCGAAGAGTTCGTTGAGGCCGAGGAGTGTGGTGGCGGCGTTGCCGCTGCCGCCGCCGAGACCGGCGGCCATGGGGATTTTCTTTTCGAGATGGAGGCGGATGCCGTCGTTGATGCGGGCGGCTTCGAGAAATTTCGCGGCGGCGCGGTGGACGAGGTTGGTCGCGTCGGTGGGGAGGTTGGGGTCGCTACAGGTCAGGGCGATGCCGGTGGGGATGCGCGTGAAACTGATTTGGTCGCAGAGGTTGACGGGGTGGAAGATGGTTTCGAGGGCGTGGAAACCGTCAGGCCGCTTGCCGAGGATGTTCAGCAGGAGGTTGACTTTGCAGGGTGATGGTTTTTCCAGTGTCATCGGCAGAAAAATGCGCCAGCCGGAAAATCTCCAGAGCTGGCGCGAGTTTGTCCGCTCCGCGGAGCGAAATATTATTTCCCAAAAATGCTGAACCGGCTGCCGGGAATCATCGGGGCGACATCGCCGCCACTCATGCCCACGTTGCTGTCAGTTTCGAGAGTGGAATCGCCGGCGAGAAGACCGGGGCGGTAGCTGTCTGGATAAACGGGGTTGGCGGCCAGATGGCGGGTGGCGATAGGGTCGTAGGAAGCGGGAGAATGGTTGGGGAACGGAAAGGTGAGGATCTCCCAGAGGCCGAGGCCGGTGCGGGCGAGAGTGCGGTTCGCGCCGCGGATGACGCCGGTGGTGTAGCCGGCTTCGGGTGATTCAAAGATGGTGGTCTGCTCGATGTTCCGGCGCATCTCGCCGCCTCGGAATAATTCGCAGCTGTTCACGATGCCGCGGCCGAGTTTCTGTTCCGGGCCGGCGCAACCGACGGCGAACAAGGCGAGCGCGGCGCAGCCGATGAGAGTGGAAATGGAGTTACGCATAAGATGAATGGTGGCGTGAAACTAGCGCGATTCGTTTAATTGTAAAGGGCGTTTTCAGCGCGACCCGCCGGGCTGGATTCAATATGACCCGGACGCCCCGCTCCGCCGCTCCTTGCGCTCCCAATACCAGGCGATCCACACGCTCATCTCGTAGAGGAAATAGAGCACCACAGCCATGACGACCTGCGTGTAAACCTCCGGCGTGGTCAGCAACGCGCCGAGCACGAGGTTGATGACGATCATGTAGCGCCACATGCCGCGCAGCGTTTTGTAGTCGAGCAGGCCGATCTTGACGAGCGCGAGCAGAACGACGGGCAGCTCAAAACCCAGCCCCATGCCGAGCATGAACTTGGTCACGAAGCTGAAATATGTTTCGGCGCGCCATTCGGGAACTTTCACGCCCATCCAAAGCGCCCACCACTCGGCGAACTTGAGCGCCTTGGCCATGACGTAAAAGTAGCAGAACGCGACGCCCGAAAGAAACAGCCCCACCCCGACGAACGCCGCGCGTAAAACATATTTCTTCTCCTTGATCTTCAACGCCGGCAGGACGAACTGCGCCACGAAGAAAAAGATGAAGGGCGA
>JANMJO010000192.1:0-13200 GCA_031371425.1 Verrucomicrobiales bacterium
GCTGGTCGTGTGCAACTCCGTCTTCGCGCGGGCCGTGCTCGGGCGAGTAGCCGTTCGGCGCAACGAGCGTGCCGTCCGGCAAAGCCTTGAGCCGGTCGAGCCAGAACTCGCAGACTTCCTTCATCATCGGATAGGCCACCGTGCGCAGGTATTTCTTGTCGCCGGTGAAGGCGTAGTGTTCCCAGATATTTTGCATGCACCACGCGCTCCCGGACTCAACCCATTGCCACGAGCCGCCGCCAAAAATTCCATTCTCGCCGTGCAGTGTCCAACCGCGCGTGTGGAACTCCGCTTTGGTTGCCGCCTTGTGGACCTCGCGGGTGGAATTGAGCCAGGCTGAATAAGGTTCAAAACATTCCGGCAAATTGGCCGCGTCCGACGGCCAGTAGTTCATCTGCAAATTGATGTCGGTGTGGTAATCGCAACGCCACGGCGGCTGGTTGTTGTCATTCCACTTGCCCTGTAAATTTGCCGGCAATCCACCGGGACGGGACGCTGCAATCAACAAGTAACGTCCATACTGGAACAGCAACGCTTCCAGCCCCGTATCCGGCAGGTGCGTCTGGTTCAAACTCGCCAACCGCGCGTCCGTCGGCAACTTCACCGTCGGACTCAAACCCAGATCAATCGCCACGCGGCCAAACAACACCTGATAATCCCGCAAATGGCCCGCCAGTAATTTTCCATGAGGAATTCGCGCCGCCGCATCGAGTCGCCGGGTGATGGCGCGGTGCGGCAGTTCTCCGTGCCAGCCCTGATTGTGGTTCTGGATAAAATCCGTGCCGGCATCCAGGAATAACGTCACGCAGTTCGCGTTCGTGAAAATGATTTTCTCTCCGGCCACCGCCACCGTGCCGCCGTCGTTCAGCACCAGCACTTGCGCCTCGTAATTCAAAGCCTGAGCGTATGGTTTGTCGCCGGTGAACTGATAACCGGCGAGCGAACCGGATGACAATATCCGGTTGCCGCTCACGCTGATTTTTCCCTGATGCATATCGGTCAACGTCACAGTGCCGGTGAGCGCGCCGGGTATGTCCGCCGTGAACCGGAAGACCATGACTCCGGCCGGATTGCTGGCAAAGGCCTCGCGCCGATACTTCACGCCGTTGCTGATGTAGGTGACGGTATGCACCGCCCGTTCGAGATCGAGTTCGCGCCGGTAGTCCGTCACCGCGCCGTGGTTCAAAGTGACAAAGACATCGCCGAACGCCTGATAAGCACCGGTGACGGCCTCATCCCCAATCCAGAGGCTGCCCTCGTTAAACTGGATGTGTTCCTGTGGCACGCCGCCAAACAGCATCGCGCCGAGCCGGCCATTGCCGATGGGCAACGCCCCGGTTTCCCAGTTCGTGGCCGGCTGGTCATACCACAGTTTGGTTTCGGCGGCGGCTGCGTTAAAACCCACAACCAGCAGTAATCCACAAATGAGTTTCTTCATGTGTTCTTGCACTCGAAGTTCAGCGGTGCAACCAGGGTTTCAAGGCTTTTGCCAGCAACAAAGCCGCCTTGACATGACCTTCCACGGAAGGATGAATGCCGTCCACGAAATCGGCCTCGACCAGCCAGCCACTGGTATCCACATAATGCAAATGGCTGTCGGAACTCGCGAGCGATTCAACCGCCTGACGAATGCCGCCAGCTTGGAAGCCACCGAATGGTCGCATCGCCACGATCTCCGCCTTGGGCAAACGCGCCCGAATGGCGCGGATAAAGTCGGCATAAGTCACCGCAAACTCCGCATCGGTTGGGCGCTGGCCGTCTTTGGCATCGTTAGTTCCCAAATTGATCACCACCATCTGCGGATCGTAAGACCAATCCCAAGGCATCTGGTCTTCGGTATGATTGCAGTTCTTGAATTTGAAATACCATTGATCAAAACCGGTTTTGTCGCCAAAAAATCCATAGCCGGTCTTAAGCGCCACGCCGCTGAACGCCACGCGGACAAGATCGCAGCCGAGCGATGCAGCCGCTTGCCAGGCATAGTTTTCGTCGCCGGTCCCGCCCTTGCCCTCGCAGGCGGTGATGGAGTCGCCGACAAACTCGATCAGAGGCTTTGCCGGCACCGGCTCCGTTACCGCGCCCGAATCCAGAATCAGGCCGCGAAACAGCAGTTCCTCATTCTGCCCGGCGCTGGCCAGCAACAGCGTGTGACGCCTCGGCGGCAATGGTTGGGGGGTCAGATTGATGCCGCCGTCGCACGCCACGAACTGGACGCGGCGGCCATCAATAAATGCCATTACCCCGCCACTGACCTTCACCTTGACGGTGGTGCCGGTGAAGGCGGCACGCAAATAGGCCGTGCTCCAGTAACTATGACGGACTTGAGGATTCGACCGGTCCCAGCGCCCGATGTAGCGGAGGTTGGAATCAGACGGTGATCCATCGTGGACCTCCGGCCCGGCGTTAGCGACGGCAACTGCATCTGCGGCTGCCAGGGTGATTCCGTTGGTGTCGTTGCCAGTGACTCCTTCGACGTTTTTTCCCAGCTTCACCAGCGTGTCGCTCTTCGCGGATTTCTCCACCACATTATTTTTAAGGACGATGTTCTTCGCTGATTTGAAATCCAAGATGGTTCTGGTCTGGTTGGGAAGTAGAATTGGAGAAGCAATGAAGCGGTTGTTGGCAATCAGGATGCCGTCGGTGTCTTCGGCATGGATGGCGATCTGACCGTAGTTCTTGTCAAAGAGGTTGCCGGTGATGGTTAAGTTGCCGTTGCCCATCGCGCCATCGCCGTGGACAAAGATCACTCCGGCTTCGCTGCCATTGAGGACATTGTTCAGGAGCTTGTTACCTTTGATTGTC
The DNA here is from genome assembly GCA_031371425.1 of Verrucomicrobiales bacterium. Lineage (GTDB taxonomy): Bacteria > Verrucomicrobiota > Verrucomicrobiia > Limisphaerales > JAFMIX01 > JAFMIX01. The sequence continues at coordinate 2,803 of JANMJO010000192.1, forward strand.
ACATTCTTGGAGTAGTCGGCCTCGCCCCAGTAATACTCCGGGCCGATGCTGATGGCCGACATGCCGCAACCGCTGATTGTGCAGCCCTCGATGAGGCCGTTGTCGGCCTTCACCAGAATGCCGCGCGAACGGCAGTTGCCGAGGGTGCAGTTGAGGATTTTGTAGCCGGCGCCGTTGTTCCGGGGATTGGATGCTTTCGCCTCAGCCGGGTCACCACTCTTCCGATCCAGTGTTAATTCCAAAAGCTCTCCTTCGTTTGGGAGAACACGCAGGGCCGTGCAAGTGAATTCCCCGAAGAACCCATCCGCGCTGGAAATACGCACCGGCTCGCCTGCAACAAAGCCACTTCGATTTCCCTTTTCCAAAATGAGTTTGTTTCCGTCAGCCCGGAGGACCTTCTGCAGGCTGCCGTGAATGGCGATGCAATCATCGTGAAGAACACCTTCCCACACGCAACGCTCGAAAGTTGGCCCGATCCTGACTCCGGCTGAGTGGAAACCGTCGGCGCCGCAGCCCACCAACTGTTCCTCGGTGGCGCCAACCGGTTTCGGGCCGGGTGCAATGCGGCAATCAACGTAGTGATGTCCGCCGGTGCCGCCCGTTTCAAAAAACGCCGCGAATCCGCTATTCTGCAAGGTGATTCCGCGCATGGTGCAATGGCTGCAGCCGTCCAGTTGGATAATCGAACTGCCACCGTCAGGGCGGCGAGTAAAGATCCAGTCGTTGACCGCTGTGGAACCCAGTCCGCCATAAATATTCCGCAACCGATAGAGACCGGCTCCGAGTGATTCTGCGCTCTTGCATCCTATGTCACCCGTCCCCGTCTTGAGCAGGCGAGTCTTCTGATCCACGACATCAAAGGTGATCTTCGCAGCATCAAAGACCGGGTATCCGGCGTCTATCTGCCAATCGAGATATTTCCCCTGGGCATCCTCGCTAATAGCCTTGACGCGTCCCTGGGTGAAGGATGGTTCTGCGAACCGCAAGGTGACTCCTTCCCAAGTGACATTCTCACACCGGTTCAAATAGATGGGACGCTGGGCAAGCTCTTCAAAGATGATCGTCACTCCTTTCGCATGAATGGTCGCGTTTTTCCATTGCTCCAACGGAATGGCGCATTTCCCGGTGGGTGGAATCCGGTATGTCCCCGGCCTGATGGTAATGTCACGCGCGCCCGAAGCGTAAGCGTTCAGGATGGCCGCCGGAAGATCAGCCCCTTTGGTCGTATCCCCGATCACGACCTGGGCGGATGGGGACGCGATATTGTCCGCGCCGGAACAAGCCAGGACAAGGCAGGCCAGCCAGGCGCACATTGCAAAATATTTGATGGCTGTAGTCTTCATTTGTTTCATGGATTATTTCATAAGCCTCACGGGGCAATCAATTCGGTAGTGCAGTCTCAAACCGGTATGTTCCCGAGCCCACGGCAAAGACGACAGCGGCGTCCTGCGTCCGCAGGAACTTCACCCCTTCGGCCTCCGCAGCGGGTTTGCCCGACTCGATCACGGTTTTGGCCTCCTTGGCAGGGACGAATATTTCGGCGGTGGTGTTGGCGGGGATTGTGACTTCCATGCTCAAGCGGCTCTTCTCCCGTTTCCAGTTGCTGACGATGCGGCCGTAGGGTGAGTCGTAATGGGCATTGACCCATGAGATATCCCCGACTGGCTGGGGCTTGATCAGGATGCGCTTGAAGCCGGGAGCGCCCGCCTGGATGCCGGCAAGGTCGGCGTAAAACCATTCCATGATATGGCCGAGCATGAAATGGTCGGAGGAGGCGACGCCCGACCCGTCCCACACCTCGGTCAGCGCGGTATTCCCCTTGGCGAGGATCATGGCGTAACCAGGTTTGTCTGTGCCGGTGCTAATGTCGTAGATCACGTCCGAGCGGCCAGCTTGAGCCAAGGTCCGCAGGAGATAGCGGTAACCGACATCCCCCGCCGTCAAAGCGTTGCCGCGTTTGCGGATGTCTGCGATCAGAGATTGCAACGCTGCCGGCCGGTCGCTGGCTTCGGCAATTCCCATGGCCAACGGCATCGCATTGTCGGTTTGACCGCCATAGCTGCCATCGGCAAACAGGAGTTTGTTATAGGCCTGGCGCACGGCCTCCGCCTTGGCTGCATAGTTTTGGACGTCCGCCATTTTGCCGAGCACCTTGGCGGCGTTCTCCATGACCTTCAGGTCGAGGAAATAGACTGCCGTCGCCGTCGCCCCGGTCTTGGCTCCAGCCAACCCAACCCAATCCCCAAGCCCATGGGTAAGGATGTTCGCGTTTGCCTTGCTCTCAAGATAGGCCACATAGCGGGCCATGGTTTCGTAGTGTCGGCGGAGGATTTCCGAATCCCCGTAGGATTGGTAAATCATCCAAGGGGTGAGTACGGCGGCGCTTCCCCATTCAGGCGAATCGCGAAAGCCTTCCCCGAAGACGGTGTATTCCGGAGCGATGTCTGGCACCAGACCATCGGCGAGCTGGGCATCGGCCATATCGCCGGCCATCTTAATGAGCAGGCATTGGATGTCGTAGGAGTAGATGAGCGATGGGCCCACGAGATAAACCTGTTCAAGCCAGCCGAGTTTCTCCCGGTGCGGGCAGTCGGTGAGGAGGCTCATCATGTTGTTGCGCATCGCCCAGCGGATGATCCGGGCCGTGCCGTTGAACAACTCGCTTGAACTCTCGAAGCTTCCCGCCTCCGCGCTCGAGCTGGTCACGAAATTCCCCTGCACCTTGAGCACCTTGGGGCGTTCGTCATCGGCACCTTCGGGGGCGGAACAGGTCACCCTCAAATAACGCGCTCCCGCGTAAGTGAATCGCGGTGTCCACGTTTCCGATTGGCCGCTCCCCCGGAGGGTGTAATTGAAGGAAGCCAGTTCATCGCATGCACCCGAAAACTTGCCATTCTCCCAGCGTTCGCCGGTCTCGATCTTGACCCGTGCCCCGGCCAGACCTTGGACGGTGATGCAAGGCATGACCGCACCGTTTTGTCCGAGGTCGAACATTGATATTCCCGATCCCAGGCTCACGGGCGGTGCCGAATCGAATGTCTGCTGCACCTTGATCGGCGGCGCTGACTGGCTCGTGCACACCAGTCGTCCACCGGGGCCGGGCACTTCGACTGCCTTTCGCCATGCCGCATCCTGGGTAAAGCCCGGTTTATCCCAGCCAGGCATTTCCCTGCGGGCGTCGTAATCCTCGCCGCCGTAGGTGCAGGAAAAAACCACGGGGCTGAGCGCCCACGTCCAGGAATTGTCGGCGGCAACCACTGAAGAAGTTCCGTCGGCATACTCGACATGGAGTTGCAGGATCACCTTGGTCGGGCCGAATGACCCGGTGAACTTCGCGTATCGCCCGCCCGGCACGTTATACATGCCGTTGCCCAGCATCACTCCGATGGCGTTGGCTCCCCGCGCAAGCTGACCGGTGACGTCGTAAGCTGAATAGAGGCAGGTTTTCCGATAGTCGGTCCAGCCGGGCTCGAGAACATCGTCGCCGACTTTCCGACCGTTGAGTCGAAGCTCGAACTGCCCGAGGCCGCAGACATACACCACGGCGCGCTTGACCACCTTCTCCAGAGTGAATTCCTTGCGGAGCTGGATCGTTTCGGAGGGCTTCAGATTGACGGCCTCCTCCTCATTGTAACCCGTGCCGGGTGAAGGTGAGAATCGCTTCCCATCGGTGAGTGCCGACTTGCTCCAGCCGCCTCCCTCGAAGCTGTCTTTGGCGGTGACATCGGCGTGAAGAGCCACATTTTTGCCATTGGAAATCACCTCCATTTGCGCCAGAGAAAAACAGTATTGTCGCCCACCGTAGCCACGATTCCAGAGCTTGGTCGCCTTCACCCGCACATAGCGCGCCGACCTGCCGCCGGCATCAAATCCCACCGCCGCGTGCCGGGGATTGGGGTAATCGGCCGCCGTCTGGTCGGTGATGACCTTCGAGTCCTTGAAGTCGGCCTCATCGGAGACCTCGATGCGGAAACGGATCGGAAAACCGAACCCTTTGACTTTGTTTTCCGGCGAACCGTGGAAATTCGAGTGCAGAACAACGCGCTCCACCGGGACACTCTGGCCGAGATCCACTTGAACCCACTTTTCCTCATCTTCGCTTGCCGCCTCGGTCGCATGGTAGCCCAGCCCCCCACTCGACTCCCGATACTTGGTCACGGCCGCAATCCATTTCGCTTGCCAAGCCTCCGGCTTCAGCAATCCCATCGTCCAGGTCGCAGGAGCGCTCCAAGCCGTGGCCGCCCCCTCCTTGTCCCACACGCGCACCTTCCAGAAACATTGCTGGACGGACTCCAGCGGCTTGCCGGCGTAGGCCACCTGGATGCTCGGGTCGGAGTCAACCTTCCCGCTGTCCCAGAGATCGCCCTTTTCCTTGGCCAACAATTCCGGCGTCGCTGCCACCAGCACCTGATAGGCCGTCTGCCTCTGGCCGCGGACGCCACCATTGCCTGCCTTCTCCGAGATTATCCAGCTCAGGCACGGCTTTGTTGAGTCAACTCCAAGGGGGCTGTCCCGGTATTCACAGCGCAAACTTCCGACTTCAGCGGCCTGAGCCGCCGTGGCCGTCAGTAGAGCGGCGAGGAGTGTGAGGAGATGTTTCATGGCTTGTTTTGTTTTTTCAGTTGATGATTCACAATGGGCGAATCGAGCGATGCCAAGCAGCGCAAGAAACGCGACAATTGTTTTCTTCATTTCCTAATCCTTCCGCTCGAAAAACTCCGAGTAAGAGCCGTCTGGGTTCTTCTTGATCACCTGCTTTGCCGGGGCGAAAATGGCATTCACGGTCGCCATCGGAAGTTCGGATCTGGGTTTGACTCCCTTTTGCGCATACTGGAGCAAAGTATGAAGCATCTGCCGGGCAACGGGACTGTCTTGCTTGTGCAACAAATCCAGTGTGCAGACGATTAATCTTCCCTGCGCCACTTTTGCCTCGAAGAGACAGCCGAGCTTGTGGTTGCGCTCGGAGTTGTCAATCACCTGCACGGTCGGATGGAATGACGCCGGTGTGCCGTCCAGCACGAGTGCGCGGCTGCCCGTCACCAAATCCCACCATTGCCAGTCGCTGTGTGTGTCCGTCGGAAATTCGGCCAGCGCCGGGTGACGCGCATTAATCAACAACCCCATCGTGCCGGGGGCAGCGGGCTTTTTGTTCCCTTCACAGATGCTGCGGAACATGGGATAACACCAAAAGTCGGGAGTGAAAAATCCTTCTACGCCCGGCACCGCGTCTGCAGCCGGCAAGAGCAACACCGTCCGTCCGGCGGCCAGCATGGCTCGCGTTTCATCGTCCCAAGCCTGACGAATCGCCACCGCTGATGTCGGCGTGGTGTCCACCTGGTCTGGATAAAGCCAAAGAGAATAGTCGTTGCGATAGTCCGTCTTACCCAAACGAAGCCGCAAATGGTAACGCGCTGGCGCCGCCAAACTGCCCAGCGAAATTGACACCGTTCCCGCCGGAATAAGACCTGCGGGGTAATCGCGCGGCGGCAGTTCGCCTTGCGCCATGGTTTTTCCGGCATCATTTACCAGCGTCCAAATCAGCGGGACATTCTTCAAATCAGTCGGCCCGTATTGGGCCACTTCGATTTGCGCGGTGAACGTCTGGCGGTTGGTCCAAGTATAACTGCTCATGCGCGCCAGCGGCACGACCGGACCGCAGAAGTTGCGCCACGCTTCCGGATTGATAAGACCTTTGCTTTCCATGAAGGCGTTGAGGATGCCAACCAGCGCCGTGCCCTGACCGGGAAAATCCTGGAGGTCGAGCAGTTGAAATCCGCCAAAGCCGGGCGTGCGCAAACTCGTTTCGATTTCTTCGCGGTAACATTGCACTGTCAGCGCACCAGACGCGGCCACAAAGTCATCGGCTTGATCCAGCATCCCTGCCGCCTGAAGGCGACGCTGAAAGGTCTCGAAGTTCCACGGCTTTTGCACGCCGATGTATTTCTTTAGCTCGCGAAAATCCGGGAACACTTCGAATTCACCAACCTCATGTCCGATCACCGGCACAGAGACTCCCTGCAAGGCGTTGCGATAATCATAAGTCGTGGCCGGTCGCAACTGCTGAATGTGACCCAGCGGTTTGTCGGCGTGCGAAAACGACCCGCGCACGGCGTGCTCCGCCGAATCCTGCGAAGTCCGCGCGGTCGTCCAATAGTCATCGCCCTCCGCAAATGTGGGACGACCGAATTCGTTGTTCGATCCTTGCACATAAAGCCGCGTGCCGTCGAACCTCCTCAACTCGGCCACCGCCTTGGCGCGGCTCGCACGGCCGCCATAGATCTCGTTACCCAACGAAAACATGACGAACGAAGGATGGTTGCCATAGTCGGTCAAAATGCGCTTGGCTTCCGCGAGATTGTATTCACTCGCCGCGTCCCGATAGTCGCCGCCAAAATTATACAACTCCGGCTGGAGGTAAATGCCCACGCGATCCGCCGCCTGAAACGCGGCTTCTGGCGGGGTGCTGCTGTGAAACCGGTAGTGATTCAGTCCGTAGGATTTTGCCACTGAAAACACGCGCATCCAGGCTTTCAAATCCATCGCCACATGCCCCTCCAGCGGAAAGACCAGCGCGTCGTGCTTGCCGCGCAGCATCAGCGTCCGCCCGTTGATGGTGAACTGGCCGTCCTTGGTCTTGAACTCACGCAGTCCGAACTCCGCTTGCCGAGCGTCGCGGAAAACTTTCCCCGCCGCAGCTTCCGTTTCCAGCTTTGCCTCCAGCCGGTAGAGTGCCGGATGAAATTCATCCCACAACAGCGCGTTCTTTCCCAAGGGCAGTGTGACCGAAACTGTGGCACCGCCGGGCGCGACCGTGAAAGCATTGGTCACCAGAATCGCTTTGCGAGCCTTGGCTGCCGGCACGTTGAAGGGGATGGCGGAGAGAATGATTTGGCCGTGCTGTGAACTCTTGGTGCTGTTGCCAATGAGCAGCGCGACCTGCGCCGCCTGATTGGGCGCGTCGGGAGTCACGCGCGATTGCTCAAGCCAGACCGGATCATGCGCCGCCAGATGCAAATCGCCAATGAGTCCGTTCCATTTGGTTTGCGTGCTGGTGGTGATCATGTGACCAGTCACACCAAACGGCCCGGCCTTGCTATCCACGCGGATCGTCAACTGATGCGCGCCCGGAGCAAGCTCGCCCAACCGATAGACCTGCGCGACGCCCAGCGCGTCTTGCTCGCCAAGGAAAACGCCATCCAGCCAGACTTTCGTCACCTTGGCGCGCTCCAAAAATAATTCGACCGGGCGTCCGCGCCAGTCTGCGGGAATCTGAATCGTCCGTTGATACCAGGCGACGCCTTCGTAGGGATACTCGGAACTGAGTTCCATGACATTTTCCGTCGGCTGGACACGCGGGCCTTTCTTGTTTTGCGCGATAGTTCCCGGCAGCGTCACCGTGTCAGCCAAATCGTGAGTGAACCATTTTTCGTTCTCGCCCGCTCCATTGGTATCCAAGGCAAAACGCCAATTGCCGGCGAGCGGCATCACCTCGTTTGCGTTCACGGCGGACCACCCGGCAACCAGCAACGCGATGAGTGGCAATAACCGGAGATACTTTGTATTCATTTAATTGTGAACTTAGTTAAGTCCCGGCATCGCCGCAGCCCAAGTCATCGGCCAGCACGAAAAGGATGTTAGGCCGATGTTTTTCCCCGGCACCTGACGCAGAACAGGTGATGGCAATGGCGACAGCCATGGAATACCAAATGGTCTTCATGAGCGTGAACCGCGGATTGAATTGGAAAAGTGCGGGAATTCTTTCACATGGCGCATCATGACAGAAAGGAACTTCGCAGGTGTCAACCCTTCAATTCGCAGCGGTCGTGAGCTTGGCGGAAACCCTCTTGGGATTCTCTACCTTCACATGGTCGGAGTCGGTGATCATGAATAATTTTTCCTCTCCTTCCGGTGCAGGATAGTCCCGGGTTCTTTCCAATTGATTGCCAACGAAAGTCAGTCCATCCACGGAATACATCGAAAGCAGCGGCAGCGGGCTGAATACGCGAAAGAGGTTGTTCTCGATCCTGATATTCTTATTGTAGCGGGAGGTTTTCCTGAATTCATCCGCGATGCCGGAGCCTACCTGAATGCAACTGTTTCCCCACACCCCGTAATTGCAATTGACGAAGGTGTTGCCCCGGATCTCGACATCCCTGACCCCTGCCTGCTCGAACCAAAAGCGGGCGTCGCCCTCGAACAGAATCGCCGCGCCAGCCGTGTGGAAGGTGTTTCCCTCGATGACCATTTTGCCGCGTGAGCCCAGCAGAATTCCCCGCGCACGGTTGCCACGGATCACGCAGTTTTTGATGAGAACGTCTGCGGTGTTCGCATCTGCATCGGCGATGGAATCCCCGACGGTGACGTTTTCAGGCAGCGGACCTTCAGTCTCGATGATCGTGCTTTGCTTGTTGATGCGCTCCACGGTTTTTGCGACTGCAAATCCGTCGTTCTGCAAACTCGGTCCGTCGGTGAGCTCCAAGCGCGTCCCGGGTTTCACGAAATCCATCCCGGCCTGCTGCGGGTGGATCATTCGCACCTCGAAGCGGGTGCGGGAGAGGATGCGTGTGATTTTCGCATACAGTCCGTGGACATTCGTGGCGTCGTCCTTCTGCTGCTCGAACAGGCAGTCCTCCATCTCGATTCTGCCGCGGCAGTTGACAAAATGGGTGGCATCCGCGGTGATGCTCACAATCCGCTTGCCCCCGGGTGGCGGAGTCACCTGGATTTTTTTCAGATACAAATCCGCGCTCCGCTGGGCGATCACGCCCATGCCGCCGCAGTGATGGATCTTGATGTCCGAAAGATGGATGTTGGAGCTGTCCGAGATGACGATGCCGGGACTGCCCCGCATTTCCGCGCCGAAGACCAGCACGTTGCCGGGGACGGCGGAGATTTTATTGAGAGGCAGGCGCACCTGCCGGGTGCCGATTTCGGTGGCGGCAATTCCCTCGCCCAGGCCGTAGCGATCCTGCGCCATGAAAGCGGTTTCCTGCTTGTCGGGGTCGAATGCGAGGAGGCTGCCGTAAGGGTAGAGCACCTCGCCGCTGGTCACGGTTGTTTCGGGAGCGGATGACTTTCCTCCGTCGGTGAAGACGAGCACGCCGTTCCGGATTTCGTAGGGAAACTCTTTGGAGAATTCCAGATCCACATAGTCGTCCGTGACTGCCACGACCCGTCCCTCCGAGTGGAACGGACGGCTGAAATCGAATGAGAAATTTCTGAGGGTGACGCTCTTCGATTTTTCAATCAGGAACGGCACCATCGGTCCATGGAAGATGAAGGTGGCTCCGCCACCGTCAATCTCCAGCCCATCCAGTCCGGACAGGGAAAACGCAATGCGCTTGAGACCCTCGTCGTTATTGCTGACAAACAGATATTCCTCGGTCGCCCGGTCCGGCCAGAAATGATATTGGCCCGCTGGGAAAACCAGTTTGCGGGCGTGCGTCACACGGCATCTTTCTAAAGCTGCAACCACTGCTGGCGTGGTGTCGTTTTGATTGCCGGGAATGGCTCCAAACGCGGAAACGTCCACCACTTCGCCGGTTGGGGTTCCAGCCATTGCCGGGGAGAAGGATTGAACCCACAGGCAAGCGATTGCAATCCAAACGGAGGCGGATAAATTTGGCTTCATAATTATTGGCTAGAAGGAATTATTAACGATTCACCGGCAATGGTCATTGATGTTTTGCGTCAATTCATTGCACTTTTGCGTCAGCTGAAGGCGCAGGAACATTTCCTCCAAAATCACGCATCCAGACAAAATCAACCATAATTTGGACAATGGCGGAATTTGGCGGCAGGCCCGATCGCCGCGATCAACCCGGCGTCCATTCTACAGATGCATCCTGTGGCGAAAGCTTTTCTGGACGAAGGGGCGGCTGCGCGCCTGCAACGGACGGATTACTGCCGTTGGGTCTTCAACAACAAGCCGGATTGGCAGAAATATTTAAATTTTCGTGTCCACTGTTGCATCACAATTTCGGACCATCCAACTGGTGCAACTTTGCTTCCAATTGGCCCACCGTCCGGTTGGCCGACAATAGCTTCTCAAAAAGGCTACCCCGCTCATCTTTGAGTTGTTCGATAAACATATCTTTGGTGTCCGATGAAACAGTATGCAGGACGCCGCGAAGGCTACGCCGTCACCGTCACGGTGGACGGACGCCGGCTCAATCCCCGGCGGGACTTGTGGAATCACAGTCCAACCGGGTTCGAGTGGGGCTATGGCGGCAGTGGTCCGGCGCAACTGGCGCTGGCAATCCTGACCGACCATTTGGGCAATGACCAACAGGCGTTCAACTTCCATCACCGTTTCAAATCGGCGGTGGTCGCTGAACTGCCGCGCCGTTCGTGGACGCTGACCAGCGAGGAGATTGATCAGGTGTTGCAAACGCTGCG
>JANMJO010000027.1:0-9141 GCA_031371425.1 Verrucomicrobiales bacterium
GACCGTGGACAAATCTCGCCGCGATGCCATCCAACGCCACCACACCGTCACGCATTTGCTGCATTGGGCATTGCACGAAGTCGCGAGCAAGGAAGCGTCGCAGAAAGGTTCGTTCGTCGGGCCGGACAAGTTGACCTTCGACTTCAACAGCGCGCCGCTCACGCCCGTGCAGGTCGCCGACATCGAGAAGCTGGTCAACGAACGCATCCTCGAAAACGCCGGCGTCGTGTGGACGGAAGTCGCGCACGCCGACGTGAAGCATCGCAAGGACGTGATGCAATTCTTCGGCGACAAATACGGTGACACGGTGCGCGTCGTCCAAATCGGCGGCGCGGCAGGGAAGCTCGATGGCTACTCGATGGAACTATGCGGCGGCACGCACACGCGCGCCACGGGCGAGATCGGTTTGTTCCGCATCGTCAGCGAGGCGGCGGTGGCGGCGGGAGTGAGACGCATCGAGGCGGTGGCGGGATTGGCCGCTTACAGTTTGGCGAACGAACAGTTGCAACTCATCCGCAGCATCGCGGGCAAGTTGAGTTCGCCGGTTCTCGAGCTGGAAAAGAAAGTGGAAGCCTTGCTTGTGCAGCAAAAAGATTTGGAAAAACAGGTCAAAGTTGCGCATCAGCGCGAGGCCGGCAACGTCGCCAGTAATCTCAAGGCACACATCGCGACCATCAACGGCATTCCCGCCATCATCCACAACGTCGGCGGCGTGGACGGGGATTTCCTGCAAGCCGTCGCTGATGCGATCAAGAGCCAGTTCAAGGGCGTCATCGTCCTCGGCGGCGCGGCGAATGGCGCGGTTGCGCTCGTCGCCAGCGTGTCGGCGGACTTCACCGCGAAGGTGCAGGCCGGTAAAATAATTCAGGCGATTGCGCCCATCGTCGGTGGCAAAGGTGGCGGCAAGCCGGACAACGCCCGTGGCGGTGGCAAAGACGCGAGCAAGTTGGACGAGGCGCTGGCGCTGGCGAAGAGCTTGCTCGGGTGACTCGTGTAGCAGCCGACGTGAGGAGGCTCTGACTAAAATTTGAGCCTCGTTACCTCGGCTGCTACAAACAAAAAAGCCACGCTCATTTTCACGAGCGTGGCTTTTGAATTTCTTACGGTCGCTTACAGACGCGCGGCGACGGCGCTCCAGTTGACGACGTTCCAGACGGCCTTGAGGTAGTCGGCGCGCTTGTTCTGGTATTTCAGGTAGTAGGCGTGCTCCCAAACGTCCACGCCGAGGAGCGGTTTCCCTTCCACGCCGGAGACGGCTTTGCCCATAAGCGGATTGTCTTGGTTCGCGGTGGAGACGATCTCCAGCTTGCCGTTGTTGGAGACGAGCCACGCCCAACCGCTGCCGAAGCGGCCGATGCCGGCGGCTTCAAACTTGGCCTGGAATTCCGCGAACGAACCGAACGCGGCGTTGATGCCATCAGCCAAAGCGCCGGTGGGCGCGCCGCCGGCATTCGGGGCGAGGCTGTTCCAGAAGAACGTGTGATTCCAATGACCGCCGCCGTTGTTGCGCACGGGGCCGCGGATGGCGTCGGGCACGACGCTCAAATCGCGGATGATTTGTTCGAGCGATTTGGCTTCGAGCGCGGCGTTGCCGGCGATGGCTTTGTTGAGGTTATCCACGTAGGCCTTGTGATGGCGGCCGTGGTGGATTTCCATGGTGAGCGCGTCGATATGGGGTTCGAGTGCGGCTTTGTCGTAGGGCAGGGGTGCGAGTTCGTGTGGCATAGTTTTACTTTGGTTGACGTTGACTGTTCAAAAATTGCGAATCAATTTGCGTCCGCAGTGAATGAAATGCAAGTGCGGACAAAAAACATAATTCTACGGCCTCACAGTCATTCTTTTGGAAGAACAACAACTGGGCCGCGTCCTTTAGCCAATAAACAAATTCTCTTTGTCTTCGTTTCGAGCAGGCAAATTTGATCGTCTCCCAACTGGAAAACAACATAATCGCCGGGCAGATGCGTTGCGTTACGAGCAACCCATGCGACGAATGGAGTTTCCAGTGAGAAGCGAATGTGTTCTGCGGTGTTTGTGTTTTGCCCGTGCAGTCCGTCAATCGGCCAAAATCCCGTGTGAAATTCCCAGCCACTTTTCTCAGATGATCCCAATTTAGGAGCTTTGCCAAAATTAAACCACGTTCCTTCAAGTCTGCCGGAAGAATGCTCGTCTCGCCAAGATTGCGTTGCGATGACGGTGAGATTTGAGAGAACCATGACGGCTTGTGCGTGTGTGCGTGATTTATCCCAAACACAGGCAAAGATGTCCCATTGATTGCTGTCAGTAACTGACGGCATGACGAAAAGGCGGTCGTCCTTGTTTGTGACAGCTAGTGAGGAGACCTTTTCTGTTTGATGTGTCTTCAAGTTCAGTGAACACACCGAATCTCCCGCCTCGGAAATGAAGTAAAGGACTCCTTGTGTGGGAAGGGGCATTGGCGACTGCTGAACAACATTCATCTGGGTGTAAAGTGTTGTCCCGCTCGCCAGCCAATACCAACCGAACAGCAAAACGTAGCTCAAAGAATTAACGAGCAGATTTCCTCGCAAAGTCTTTCCAAATCTCTCCGGTTCTTTGCGGAAGCAAAAAAACACCAAAGGCCATTCAAGAACCAGCGTCATTAAGTATGTAGACACGACCATGACCCAAAGCCAGCGCCAAGCATTGTAGAGATTGAATGGTAATATCGCTGTTATCCAGTGGTTCAAAAACAACCCGCCAGCCCATGCTGAAAAATAGTTACCGAGAATCAATGCAATAACGCAAGTGCGGGTTCTCAACCCAAAAACTTTTGCAAGAATCAACCCCTCAAAAATTCCTATGAATACATTTCCAATTGCAAGATGCAGCATGGTTGCCCACATGAGAGGCGTTCCGGCATTTGCATGCGCTGTAGCGGGAATACAAATCAGCAAAATTGCGCTGACTAAAACTCGGGATAGCTGCTTTGGTTTTTGTTTGTCAGGTTGCATCTAACCTTTCGCCAGTCCTACAAAATTCTTCAGCAGTTGCAGCCCGACGGTCTGGCTTTTCTCCGGGTGAAATTGCGTGGCGTAAATATTGTCGCGCCAGACCGGGGTTTCAAAATCTTCAATACACTTCCTCATGCGAGCCAATGTTGACCAGAAGCAAAACTTCCGCGCCGGTTTTCGGATGCTTCTGTTTTGCAAAGACAATCCGGCAATCGTAAGCGGCGGAACACGCATGGAGTCCGGCCAGTTGTCCGCTCAAGTGGTGCGTCTTCAAGCGAGGGTCGTTGAGATTTTCCGTCATCCGCCGCAGGGTGGTCTCAATCTGTGGCTGCACCGCAGGATTTTTTCTGACGAGACCACGATATGCCCGTTCAAACTTGGGCGAGGGAACAAGCTCGCTCATGGTTCACTTGGCTTTGCGCAAGTTGGCGATGAGATTTTCAACCGACTGGCTTTTAAGTTTGCCAGCGCGAAAGGCTTTGATGGCACTCTTGGCTTCCGCCGCCGTCTCCTGCCGCCATGCTTCGATGCGACGCTGGCGCAAGAGGCTTTCAAGCATCTCCTGTTCGTCCGCAGGCAAGGCTTCGGCTTCGGTCAGGACACGGTCTAAAGTTAGAGTGGCCATAAGTTGAATTCCTTCGGCTGAATTTCCATCGTTTGCCCGACATTGCCAAGTTAATTTTAACCTTTCACCAGTCCCACAAAATTCTTCAGCAGTTGCAGGCCGACGGTCTGGCTTTTCTCCGGGTGAAATTGCGTGGCGTAAACATTGTCGCGCCAGACGGACGACGCGAACGGTTCGCCGTAAGTCGTGCGCGTGGCGACGATGCCGGCGTCCACTGGCTGCGGATAAAAGCTGTGCACGAAATAAACGTAGCTGCCGCTTTTGATGCCGCGATACAGCGGGCAGTCCGGGCGCGTGACCTCGATTTGATTCCAGCCGATCTGCGGAATCTTCAGCCCCGGTTGCTCGGCGAAGCGCACGACTTTGCCGCCGAAAATCCCCAAGCCCGCCGCGCAACTATTGAACTCCTCGCTCTTTTCGAACAACGCCTGATAGCCCACGCAGATGCCGAGGAACGGCTTGCCGGTCTGAATGAATTCGCGTGAGGCTTCGAGCAATTCCTGTTTACGGAGCGCGTTGATGCAGTCGTCGAACGCGCCCACGCCGGGTAGCACGACGGCGCTCGCGCCGCGCATCCCGTCGGGCGTCTGCGTCACGCGCACGTCCGCGCCGACTTTCAGCAGCGCCTTGTGGACGCTGCGGAGGTTTCCTGAGCCATAATCAAGCAGGGCAATCACGGGGATATTTAGCCACAGATTGGCACAGATGAAACACAGATTTTATCATCCGCAAATTGCGCGAATTTTCACGAATCAGTTCAGGGAAGTTTAATTCGCGGCAATTGGCGTAATTCGCGGATTTAATTCCCTCTCGGTTTTCAGGCGGAGTTGTCCGCAGGCGGCGTCAATGTCGTGGCCTTTTTCGCGGCGCAGGGTCGTTACGATTTTGTGCTGGCGTAACGCGGCGGCAAACCGTTCGCAAACTTCATCGCTGGGTCGCGCCCATGTGAGACCTTCGACGGTGTTGTAGGGAATCAAATTTACTTTTGCGCTCAAGCGTTTGGCGAGCGCGGCGAGGGGCTTGGTCTGGTCCAAGGAATCGTTCACGCCGGCGATGAGGATGTATTCAAACGTGATGAAGCGTCCGCGTTTGGCTTGGTAGTAATCGAGCGCGGCGGTGAGTTCGCGGAGCGGGTATTTCTTGTTCACCGGCATGATGCGGTCGCGGACGGCGTCTGTGGCGCCGTGCAGGGAGATGGCGAGGGAGAACTGTTCTGGTTCGTCGGCGAACTTGCGGATCTGCGGCGCGAGGCCGCTGGTGGAGACGGTGATTTTGCGCGCGCCGATGCGGCCACCCCAGGGTGCATTGAGCAGGCGCAGGGCTTTGAGGAGGTTGTCGTAATTGGCCATCGGCTCGCCCATGCCCATGATGACGATGTTGTCCACGACGCGTTCGCTGGGGAAGGAGTTGCCGGGATTCTTGGGGCGGGGAGTTGCAGGTTGCAGGTTGCAGGTTGCAGGTTTTTCGCCGGGCGCGCTCTGCTCCAACTTGTAACTTTCAACCTTCAACCTGGAACTTTCTTTCGCGCACCAGCGTTCTACTCCCAGGACTTGCTCGACGATTTCGTGCGGGAGGAGGTTGCGCTTCCAGCCGTCGAGGCCGCTCGCGCAGAATTTGCAGCCGTAGGCGCAGCCGACCTGCGTGGAGACGCAGAGGGTGTGGCGGTCGCTGACCTCGCCGTAGAGGGAAGGGTTGGCGGGGATTAAGACGCTTTCGATGTATGAACCGTCGGCGAGTTTCCAGAGAAATTTCTGGGTGGTATCGCGGCTGCCCTGCTTGCTGGCGATTTCGAGGATGCCGAGTGAGAATTCTTGCGAAAGTTTTTCGCGGAGCGGCTTGGGCAGGTTCGTCATCGCGTCCCATGTGGTCACGCGGTGGACGTAGAGCCAGTCCATGAGTTGCTTGACCCGGTAGATGGGCTGCTGCCAGCCGCGGAAGCGGGACTCGAGTTCTTCGCGGGTGAATGATTTGATGTCGGTCAACATTACCCCCAAACAGTAGCAGCCGACGTGAGGAGGCTCTAACTAAATAAATTTCAGAAAGAGCCTCCTTACGTCGGCTGCTACGGAATCACTTCGTCAGGTAATACTTGTTGGTGTATTCCTGCACCATGCGCCAGGTGTTGTATTGCGGCACGAGGGTGGCCATGGCGCGGCGGATTTTCTTGATCCATTCGCGCGGCACGCCTTGGGCGTCGCGGTTGAAGAAGCAGGGGATGACGTCTTCCGTGAGCGCCTTGTAGAGGTTGGCGCTGTCCACGCGGTCTTGCTCCTCGATGTCGGCGGCGTGGGAGTCATCGCCGATGGCGAAGCCGTTGGTGCCGTCGTAGCCTTCGCGCCACCAGCCGTCGAGGATGCTGAGGTTGAGGCAGCCGTGGCTGCCGGCTTTCATGCCGCTGGTGCCGGAGGCTTCGAGCGGGCGGCGGGGGTTGTTCAGCCAGATGTCACAGCCGGAAACCATCTGGCGCGCGACGTGGACATCGTAGTTCTCGATGAAGACGAGATGGCCTTGGAGGGCGCTGAATTTTGAAAGGTGGATGATGTGTTGGATGTAGCGCTTGCCCTCGTCGTCGCGCGGGTGGGCTTTGCCGGCGAAGATGAATTGCACGGGGCGCTGCTTGTCGCTGGCAAGTTTCGCGATGTTTTCCATCTGCTGGAAGATGAGCGGGGCGCGCTTGTAGGTGGCGAAGCGGCGGGCGAAGCCGATGGTGAGCGCGTCGGGGTTCAGCAGTTGGTCGAAGGCGATGAAGTCTTCGTGGGACAGGCGTTGGTGCTGGAGCAGGAGGCGGCGACGGGAAAACTCGATGAGCTCGCGGCGCAGTTGGTAGCGCATGGCCCAGATCTCTTCGTCGCTCAAAAATGTGGGGTCGGCCATCTTCTTCCAGAACTCGGGGGAGTTGACTTCGCTGGTCCAATCGTGGCCGGGTTTGGGCGTCGTGGCTTTGCCGTTGAGTTTGTGGCGCCAGTAGTTGCGGACGGTGCCTTTCATCCAGCCGAGGACGTGGACGCCGTTTGTGATGTGGCCGATGGGGACTTCGGCGACGGTCTTGCCGGGGTAGAGGCATTGCCACATTTCGCGGCTGACCTGGCCGTGGAGTTCGCTCACGCCGTTGGCGGCGCGGGAGAGTTTCAGCGCGAGCACGGTCATGCAGAACGGCTCGTTGGCATCGTCGGGATTCACGCGGCCGAGCGCCATGAGCTTGGGGTGGGTGAGCTTGAGTGTATCGCGGAATTTGGAGGCGGCAAAATCCATCAGCTCGCTGCGGAAGCGGTCGTGCCCCGCCTCGACGGGCGTGTGTGTGGTGAAAAGGCATTCGTGCTTGGTCGCGTCGAACGCCTGCTTGAAGGTCTGACCGGCGACGAGTTTTTCCCGGATCAATTCCAGCGTGAGAAACGCCGCGTGGCCTTCGTTCATGTGGAACGTGGAAGGCTCATGGCCCAGCGCGCGAAGCAACCGCACGCCGCCAACGCCGAGGAGAATTTCCTGCATGATGCGCGTGGTGGTATCGCCGCCATAGACGCGCAGGGTGAGGTCGCGGAAGTGGGGTTCGTTCTCCGGGCGGTTGGCGTCGAGGAGATAGACGGGGACGCGGCCAACATTCGCGCGCCAGGCTTGCACCACGATGTCTGCGATGCCGATGCGGACGGTGATGGTGAGCGGTTCGCCCTGTGCGTTGAGGACTTGTTCGATGGGAAGGTTCTTGGGGTTGAGCTTGGCGTAGAACTCGGTCTGCCAGTTGTTCGCGTCGAACGCCTGTTGGAAATAACCTTCGCGGTAGAACAGGCTGATGCCGACGAAGCCGAGGTCGAGGTCGCTGGCGGATTTGGCGTGGTCGCCGGCGAGGATGCCGAGGCCGCCTGCCGCGATGGGCAGGGTCTCGTGAAAGCCGAACTCGGCGGAGAAATAGGCGACGGGATTTTTGTGCAGGCTTGCGGCGTGCTCGCGTCCCCAAGTGTTCTTGTCATTCAGGTAGGCGTTGAAATCATGGATCACTTCGCGGACACGCGCGGCGAAGGAGGGGTTCTGGAGGCGCACGCGCAGCTCGTATTCCGAAACCTCGTGGAGGATGGCCACGGCGTTGTGGTAGAGGTTCTGCCAGCCACGCGGCGACAGTTCCTGGAAAAGCTCCTGCGCGCCCTGATTCCACGTCCACCAGAGATTGCGCGCCACGCGGTTCAAACCGGCGACAAGCTCGTTCAATTCAGTCACTGACAATGGTTCATGCTTCATTAAAAAAATCCTAGCGAAGTGGGTTCTACTCCTGCAGGCCGGGAGACGTTAAACGCCGGTGGGCGTGGCGGCAAATCAATTAACTTAAATTTATTGGTCGTCGTTTTTCTTCATCCGTGATTGCCTACATTGCGACGGTCATCTAACTTCAAAAACATTTTATGGAAAACGTCGTCATCATCGGAACAGGTTGCGCGGGACTCACCGCCGCGCTCTACACCGCCCGCGCCGGCCTCGCCCCGCTCGTCCTCACCGGCAGGCAGCCCGGCGGCCTGCTCACCACCACCACCATCGTGGAAAATTTCCCTGGCTTTCCCGATGGCGTGGATGGCTACGAGCTGGTCACCCGCATGCAGAAGCAGGCGGAGAAGTTCGGCGCGCGCGTGCAGTTCGCCACCGTGGACGCCGTGGACCTCTCGAAGCGGCCGTTCGTGCTGACCGTGGACGGCGAGCGCGTGGAGACGCAAACCATCATCATCGCCAGCGGCGCGGGACACCGGCATCTCGGTTTGGAGAGCGAGCACAAGTTGGAGAACAAGGGCGTGACCTATTGCGCCACATGCGATGGCGCATTGCCCATGTTCCGCAACCAGCCGCTCGTCGTCGTGGGTGGCGGAGACTCGGCGTGCGAGGAAGCGAATTACCTCACACGATTCGGCTCGGTGGTGTATCTGATCCATCGCCGCGACTCGTTGCGTGCCTCCAAGGTCATGGTTGATCGCACGCTGGCGAACCCGAAGATCAAGCCCGTCTGGAACACCATCGTCACCGAAGTGCTGGACGTGAAGCAGGACAAGGTCACCGCCGTGCGCGTGAAGGACGTGAACACCGGCGCGGAGAGCGTGATGGATTGCGCCGGCGTCTTCGTCGCCATCGGGCATGTGCCGAACACGCAGATTTTCAAAGGGCCGGTTGAGATGGACGAGGCGGGTTACATCCACCGGAAATCCGGCGCGGCGACGAATGTCGAGGGCGTGTTCGTGGCGGGCGATTGTTCCGACCACGTTTACCGCCAGGCCATCACTGCGGCGGGCATGGGCTGCGCGGCGGCGATTGAAGCGGAACGGTATCTGGCCGGGCTTTGAGGTTGAGGCGGCAAACCGGGGAGAAGATATTGAGACAGGATTAACAGAATTAACAGGATTCAAGGCCGGAAATTCCAAGCCGGAGAATTCTGGTTCTTCGCTGTTTCCGGTGGAGCCAAACCGCCCTCACCCCTAACCCCTCTCCCATCCGACCCGCCTCGCTCGCGCTCCGGCGCGGCGGGTGGGAGAGGGGGACAGCGGGCGGACGTTTGCTGGGCTGCGGATGCCGGCT
>JANMJO010000216.1:0-4532 GCA_031371425.1 Verrucomicrobiales bacterium
TTGCCGGCGTGCGCGGGCGCGTAGGCTTTCCAACTGGAAATCTCGCCCTTGCGCGATTGCCGCGTGGAAAATCCGACATGCACCGCCTGTTGAACCGCCTGATAAATCGTGTCCGTGTCGAGGCCGAGCATCGCGCCGATGCCGGCGGCGGCGGACGGGCAAAGGTGCGCGATGTGATCTTTCTTGTGCTCGTGCAGGCAGATCGCGCGCACGAGGTCCATCTGGATTTCGTAGGCGACGACGAGGCCGCGCAGCAGTTGCGCGCCGGTGCAACCGCATTGTTGTGCCACGGCGAGGAGCGGCGGGATGTTATCGCCGGGATGCGAATAATCTGCGGCGAGAAACGTGTCGTGCATATCGAGTTCGCGCACGGCGACGCCGTTGGCCCACGCGGCCCATTCGCAATCGAACCGCTGTTCGCTTGCCACGCCAAACACCGCCGCACCCTTCGCACGCGGATGCGCGAGTGCCTGAGTGCGAGCGTTAGCAACAGGAGTGCGATTGATGGCAGCGATGGCAACGGCGGCGTTATCAATGATGCGATTGATGACCATCTCCGCGACATCTGGAAGCACCGGCGCTTTGTCCGTCGCAACAGACGCTAGCCTCCAAGCCAACTGTTCCGTCTTCGGCAGCGGAACTTTCGACGGATAGACTTTAACGTGGTGCTTGATCATACGGGATGGTTCGATGTCGCGTTCCCCCTCACCCTCTCCCTCGGGGAGAGGGGACAGCAATCGCCCGCTTTGGACTTTTCGTATGACTGTTTGCAAATCCCAGTCGCAGGTTTTCGAGAGAGGCGGCGAACGATTCTCCCTCTCCCCAAGGGAGAGGGCTGGGGTGAGGGGAAAGTGAGACTACTCATTTGCGAGCGTATTTGATTTAAAAATGACTCGGCTTACGCTGCAAAAATTTCCCAAAGCCGTGCTTGCCGACAAATTTTCCATCACGCACGGCGACCTTGCCGCGCACGGTGACGACGCTCGGGCGGCCTTCGAGTTTCCATCCTTCAAACGCGCTGTAATCGAGATTCATGTGCTGCGTCTTCACGGAGATTTTGCCGCGATAGTTCGGGTCGAACACGACGAGGTCGGCATCCGCGCCGGGCTGGATCGTGCCTTTGCGCGGGAACAAATCGAACAGCTTCGCGACCTGCGTGCTGGCGACGTTGACCATCGTGTGCAGGTCAATCTTGCCCGTCTTCACGCCGTAGGTGTAGAGCAGGTTGATGCGTTCTTCGAGCGACGGGATGCCGTTCGGGATTTTTGTGAAATCATTTTTACCCATCTCTTTCTGCTTCCGGAAATCGAACGGACAGTGGTCGGTGGCGACGGTTTGCACGAGGCCATCGCGCAGTCCGTTCCAGAGAACTTCCTGATTCCGGTTGTCGCGCAGCGGCGGCGACATGACAAATTTCGCACCCTCGAACTTCGGCAACTCCGCGTAGGTTTTGTCGAGCGTCAGATACTGGATGAGCGTCTCGACGGCGACGCGCACGCCACGCTGCCGCGCGGCGATGGCTTGATCGAGCGCCTCCTTGCAACTCAAGTGAACGATATAAGTCGCCGCGCCGGTGAGTTCGGCGAAGGTCATCAGGTGATGCACGCCCTCGGCTTCGACCTGCACGGGACGGCTCGGTTCGTGGAAGCCCGGACCAAACTTGCCAGCCGCAATCAATTCCTTGCAGCGTTCGCTGACGAGCGTCTCGTTCTCACAATGCGCGGTGACGATGACGCCCAGCTCCTTCGCTAGCTTGAGCGTGCGATAAAGCTCGGTGTCATCCACACCGAACGCGCCTTTGTAGGCGAGAAAAATTTTGAACGAGCTGATGCCGCGCCTCACGATTTCGCGGAGCTGCTTCTCGGTCGTGTCATCGAATTTGGTCACGCCCATGTGAAACGTGAAGTCACACGCGGACTTGCCGACGGCCTGACTCATCCACAGATCGAAGCTCTTGAGCGCATCATCCGAACGCGACGGGCAACACATCTCGATGAGCGTCGTCGTGCCGCCGACCAGCGCGGCCTCGCTGCCGGTGAT
This sequence comes from Verrucomicrobiales bacterium, assembly GCA_031371425.1. GTDB lineage: Bacteria > Verrucomicrobiota > Verrucomicrobiia > Limisphaerales > JAFMIX01 > JAFMIX01. The sequence continues at coordinate 2,041 of JANMJO010000216.1, forward strand.
GTAATCGTCCTTCGCCATCGTGCCCATGAACGGCAGGTAGATGTGGACGTGCGGATCAATGAAACCGGGAAAGACGAACTTGCCCTTCGCGTCAACCACCTCCGCGCCCTTCGGCGGCGTGATGCTGCGATCAATGCGCGTAATGGTTTCGTTTTCGCAAAAAATATCTGCGATGTAGCGCTCGCTGGCGGTTACGATTTCGCCGTTTTTTATCAGGAGTGACATAAAAATTTAGCCACAGATAAACACAGATGACCACAGATTGGAAAATGTGTTTTTCATCTTATCTGTGTTTCATCTGTGAAAATCTGTGGCTGCAAATCATTTCTTTTCAGTATGCCAAATGTCGCCTTCGCCGTAGCTGAACCAGCGGCTCGTCGTCACCTTTTGCTGTGTGAAGAACTGCACGCCTTCGCGGCCTTGCATGTGGAGGTCGCCGAAGAACGAGTCGTTCCAGCCGTTGAACGGAAACCACGCCATCGAAGCGGGCACGCCGATGTTGATGCCGACCATGCCGCACTGGACGCGATGCTTGAACTCGCGCGCCGCCTTGCCGCTGCGCGTGAAGATGGAAGCACCGTTGCCGTAAAATGACTTGTTCGCCAGCTCGATGGCCGTGTCCAGGTCTTCCATGTGCATCACGTTCAGCACCGGGCCGAAAATTTCTTCCTTCGCCACCGTCGTGCCGGGTTGCACATGGTCGAGAATCGTCGCGCCGACGTAGAAACCATTCGGCGCTTCGGAAACTTTCACGCCACGTCCGTCGGCGGGAATCTTCGCGCCTTCTTTCACCCCGGCTTCGATCAATTCCAGAACGCGGTCGCGATGCTGGCGCGTGATGACGGCGCCCATGTCCGGCTGCGCGTCTCGGTCGGTCGGGCCGACTTTGATTCTGCGCGTGGCTTCGATGAGCGTGGGCAACACGGTCTTCTCCGCCGCGCCGACGACGACAGCGGTCGAGCCGGCCATGCAGCGCTCGCCCGCGCAACCAAACGCCGCCTCGATGACACCGCGCGTGGAATTTTCCACATCCGCGTCGGGCATGATGATGACGTAATTCTTCGCGCCACCATTGGATTGGACGCGTTTGCCGTGTTTTGTGCCGGTCTCGTAAATGTGACGCGCGATGGGCGTCGAGCCGACGAACGAAATCGCCTTCACCTTCGGATGCGTGAGCAGCGCGTCCACCGCTTCGCGCCCGCCGTGAACGATGTTCAGCACGCCCTTCGGCAGACCGGCTTTCTCGAGCAGCTTCGCAATCTTGATGGCGGTGAGCGGGACTTTTTCGCTCGGCTTGAGCACGAACGTGTTGCCACACGCGATGGCGATGGGATACATCCAGAGCGGGACCATCGCGGGAAAATTGAACGGCGTGATGCCGACGCACACACCGAGCGGCTGGCGGATAGCCTCGCAATCAATGCCACGCGCGATGTTCTCCAGCACTTCGCCCATCATCAACGACGGCACGCCGAGCGCGAACTCGACGACTTCCATGCCGCGCTTCACATCGCCGCGCGACTCAACGAGCGTCTTGCCGTGCTCGCGGGTGTTGCAGCGGACGATGTCCTCGAAGTTTTCCTCCAACAGCATCTTGAACTTGCCCAGGATGCGGGCGCGTTCGACAGGTGGCGTTTCCATCCAAGCGGGAAACGCGGCGTGCGCGGCTTCGACGGCGGCATTCACGTCAGCGACCGTGCCGATGGGACACTCGGCGATGGTGTCGCCCGTGGACGGGTTGAAGACTGGCGTGCCGGCGACTTTGGGCTGAAGCCATTCGCCGCCGATGTAGAACGGACAGGGTTCGAGTTGTGGCGCGGACATAAATTGTTCCTTTCGCCCCTCCGGGGCTTGATTTGTTTTCGGAACGTGAACCCCGGGCTTGCGCCCGGGGCTACACATCTTTCGCCTCTACGAGGCTTTGATCAGCGCGCGAGCGCGTTTGATTGTTTCACGAAGTCGTCACCAGTCCATTCGCCATCGGCCTGCACCATTTTCTTGGAGGGTGCGGCGGCAGCGGCGGCTTTTTGCGCGGCTTTGCGTTCGCCCTGCCGTTTCACGAGGTCGGCGTGCGTGGTGAAATACGGGAGCGCCTTGCCTTTGAAATCGGCGAGCGTCTCGAACTTGTGCTTGTCCATGAACGCGAGCAGTTCGTCGCACATGGGCTTGACCATTTCGTAGCCGAACTTCATCACGCCGGTGCAGACTTGCACAGTGTCGCCGCCGAGCAGGATGAACTCAGCTGCGTCGCGGCCATTCTCCACGCCGCCGATGGCGGACAGCGAGCGCCCGGGGAATTCATTTTTGATCAGCGTCGCGATTTCCATGACCATGCGGAGCGCGATGGGTTTCACGGCGCGAGATGAATAACCGCCGGGCGTCGTGTAACCTTCCACGCTCGGTTCGGGACGGAGCGTGTCGAGGTTCACGCCGATGCAACTGCGGATGGTGTTGATCGCGCTCAAGCCGGTCGCACCGCCGCGCAATGCAGC
>JANMJO010000243.1:0-6585 GCA_031371425.1 Verrucomicrobiales bacterium
CGAATTTTGACTGACATAAAATCTATTTTTGACTTCCGACTTTGACCGCTCCGCCACTATGGCGTTCTTCTTCCGAAAAGAGCGCAAAGCCTAGTCAGCGGATGCGGGCTATGCAAGTCCTGTTTTTGAGGATTTTGATGCTCGAAGCCAACTGCCCCAAAATCCACGCCGCCGCTGGGCGGGGATTCACGCGGGCTTGTCAATACTGCGGACTGACCCTTTTACTTTATACCAATCCACCATTCCCCAAATTCATTGCTGCCGTGGTTTGAACTTGTTTGCGAGCCTTTGTCCATTTGCAATTTGCTCCTGCGTCATAAACTTTTCCAGAATGCTCACAGCTTTTTTTGCGCTCTCAATGCCTTGCGCAGTCGCCAGCAACAGCCACTTGTAAGCCTCCACCTTGTCTTGTACCACGCTTTGACCTCTGGCGTAGCAGAGACCGAGAATGCATTGAGCCATAGCGTCATTCTGTTCAGCGGCTTTTCCAAACCATTTCACCGCCTCCACCTCATCCTGCGCCACGCCACGGCCATACCGATAGCAGAAGCCTAATTTGGATTGAGCTTTGGCGACATTCTGCTCAGCAGCCCTTCGATACCATATGACCGCCTCAACCTCGTCCTTTGCTACACCTTGGCCATTGGCGTAGCAGATGCCTAAATTAGATTGAGCGAAGGCGTGATTTTTGTTCAGCGGCCTTGCGATACCACTTCACTGCCTCCACGTCATCCTGCGCGATACCTTGGCCGCTGTCGCAGCAGACGCCCAAACAGCATTGTGCCGCCGCATCATTCTGCTCAGCAGCTTTGCGATACCATTTTACAGCCTCTAACTCATCTTTCACAACCCCGACGCCTGTGGCATACATCAAACCAAGAGAGTATTGAGCTGGAGCAAAATTTTGCTCGGCAGCTTTGAGAAACCACTTTGCTGCCTCAACCGCATCTTCCGCCACACCTCGGCCATCCCGGCAGCAAAAACCCAGAAGACATTGTGCCACCGCATCATTTTGTTCAGCACCTTTGCGATACCACTCCGCCACTTCCACCGCATCCTTTGCCACTCCTTGGCTATCACGCAAGCTAACGTCCAGAAGGCGTTGAACGCTGGCGTCTTTTTGTTCAGCCGCTTTATGAAACCATTTTACAGCTTCCAATTCATCCTTCGCCACACAATGCCCATCTCGGTAGCAAACACCTAGTTGGAATAGAGCCATGGCATCATTCTGTGCAGCCGCTTTCCAAAACCATCTCACTGCTTCCAGCTCATCCTTCGCCACGCCTTGACCAACGAGATAAAAGTTACCCAGTGTTAATTGAGCCAAAGCCAAATTTTGCTCGGCGGCCTTTCGAAACCACACCATCGCTTCAACTACATCTTTCACGACACCACGACCCTCCTGGTAGCAACTGCCCAGAATGTATTGATCCATGGGGTTATTCTGTTCAGCAGCCTTTCGAAACCACTTAACCGCTTCCTCATCGTCCTTCACCACGCCACGGCCATCCCGATAACAAAAACCCAAAAGACTTTGCGACTTAACATCATTCTGTTCGGCAGCTATCCGATACAACTTCACCGCCGCGACCTCCGTCATCACCGCAACTTGGCCGTAGCTGCGCAACCAATCTACTAACCAGAACCGGTTGCGCTGTTGGTTGATGGGATTACTCCAACCAAGGAACTGTCGCCCCCCGAACTCAGATGACAATTTTCCCCGCCACACCTCAAGTGTCGGGTTGTCGCCGACCTGCTGTTGGAAGCTAACCACAGCACCACAATGCTGCGTTACTACTTCAAAAACTGTCCGCCCATCCAGTAATAGCCATGCTTCGGGTCTAAGCTTTGATAGCGTATTGAGGAATTTTGGTACACAGTTCTTAAGAAGTGTTGCTTTCGTATCTGCTTCCAACTTTCCTATTTCGGGCTTTGTCGCGCAGGCGATGAGATCTAGATGAACCGCCGTTCCATCGCTGTATGACCAATCAAACCAAGCAGCACGCATCACACCTTGCAAGCCATCGAACCAAGGGTGCGGCCTGCGGTCGCCCGTTGAAAAATAATTGTCCCTTGCTGCACAGGCTTTCTGGACATGATCACTCTTTATCTCCCCTCGGTTCTGCGCCTTAAAATCCGTCACCGCTGGCAGCCGGTCTTGCGCTTCTCGCCAAGTGCCTTCTGGGGTCAGAAACTCAGTCCAGGATGGATTTAAGCCTACCGTTGCCACACCAACTCGCTCTCCCACGACATTGCCAAAGTATGGAACAGGTAACGCCTCCCACAAAACGCAAGTGGTCGCTGCACCGGCATAACAGTCCATGCACTGCTCAAGACAACCTTGCTTTGTCATAAAAGGGTCAATCGGGTGTAATTACACCACCAACGGATTCTGGGCGAAAGCGAATTCCCCCACCGGTTGGCCGCCGATGAGGTGGTCCTGAATGATGCGCTCCAACACTTCCGGCGTGCAACCGCGATACCACACGCCTTCAGGGTAAACCACCGCAATCGGCCCGTCCACGCAGACGCGGAGGCAGTCCGCCTTGGTGCGATACACGAGCGGCTCCGGCCCGACGAGGTTGAGTTCCTTCAGCCGCGCCTTGAGAAATTCCCACGAGCGCAACGTCACCTCGCGCGGCGCGCACTTGGGGTCGGTCGCGTCGGTGCAGAGGAAGATGTGGCGGCGGTATTTCTCCAAGCCGAGCTTGGCGGTGATGATTTTCAGTTCGTCCTGCATTTCAATCTTAATTTCCATAGTTGGCTTATCCGCAGATTGCACAAATTTCCGCAGATGAAGAATATTTTTTCATGTTTGAGCAACCAATCTGATTCAACCGGAAGGTGAAAAGAGATTTTTTATCAACGCCATAAAATCTGTGTCATCAGCGAAATCTGCGGACTCAACTGCGGTTTTCAGGTTCAATGTGGCGCGGCGGCGCGGAACAATTCCGCGATGCCCAGTTCAAATTCCGGCAGCAACTTCTCGGTCAACCGCTCCGACCCAGCCAGAATGCCCCGCAAAATCAGGCCGTAACTGTGCGCGTGATAAACCTCCACGTTGTCGTAGCGCGGGTCGAGCATCCACAGCCGTGGCACTTTCGCAGCCTCATAAATCTGCTTCTTGACCACGGTATCGGCGCGGTGGTCGTCGGAACTGACAACCTCCGCCGCGAGCCAGAGCTTGCCCGTGGCGGACGTGACGAGCGCAAGGTCGGGGCAGACGAACGTCTGGCTCGCGAGCTGAACGCGCGAGCGCGGCGCGAGCAGCCGCGTGCCGGAGAAGTTCGCCACGCTGGCGGCGACCAGCCCGTGCAGCCGCCGGCAAACCAGTTCATGCCGCGCGCCGGGCGCGAGGCGCAACACGCTGTCACCGTCCAACAATTCTTCGTAGGGCTGGCTCACAATGCGGCGTCACCATAAAGAAAGTCAGGCGCGCGAGCCAGAATTTGTTGCCCAGCGGCTTGCTTGAACCGCTGGTGCTGGCTATGGTCTGGGCGTGAAAAAAATGCTTTTATCCGGCGGCAGCGGCGTGCTGGCGGGCATCGCGCTCCTTGTCCTCTGCGGTTGCGACCGCAATGAGATCAGAGTTTACAGCGTGGCCAAAAATTTTGCTGCGCCTCTGGATGCCGCCCTGCCTTCCGGCCACCCGGAAATGTCCGACGCTCTCCCGCCAGCCCCGGCCAAGCCGCATTGGACTTTGCCCGGCAACTGGCAGGAGATTGCGCCCAGCACCATGCGTGTGGCGAGTTTTGCCGTTACCGGCAGCGCGGGCCAGATGGCGGAAGTTGGCATTATTCCATTGCCCACCACCGGCGAAGAGATCGCGCTGGTCAACATGTGGCGCGAACAAATGCGCCTCCCGCAAATCGCCGTGACGGATGCGGGCGCGAAGGGCAGACCCATAGACATCGGCGGCGGGACCGGCGAATTTTTTGAGATGGCGAGCGAAGCACCGCTAATCGGCGGCACGAACCAAGCGCGGATTCTCGTGGCGATGATTGCGCGAGGGGAGATGAGTTGGTTTTTCAAGATGACGGGGGAAGATTTGTTCGTGGCTGGACAGAAGGCGTCGTTCACGGAATTTCTGAAAGGCATCTCGTTCCCCGAGGCAAGTGCCGCACCAGTGGACGTGCCGAGAGTGCCAGTGGTTGAACCGGCCAATCCCAATCCGGGCATGCCGCAATGGACGGCGCCAGCGGATTGGAAATCGCAGCCACCCGGGCAAATGGTGCTGGCGAGCTTCACAGCCGGCGGCGACGCAGCGGGCAAAGCGACGGTGAGCATCAGTGCTTTTCCCGGCGATGTCGGCGGGCTGCTCGCGAACGTGAACCGCTGGCGGCGGCAAGTCGGCTTGGGTGAAATCGCCGAGGCGGATTTGGACAAGACGGTGAGCGCAATGGAGACTGCGGGTGGCAGCGCGAGGCTTGTGGATTTGTCCGGCGCGAACGCGCGGCTCGTGGGCGCGATTGTTCCGCACGCGGGGCAGACGTGGTTTTACAAAATGACGGGCAGCGAAAAAAGCGTCGGGCAACAAAAAGAGGCGTTCAACAAGTTCGTCCAAACCGTGAAGTATTAAGATGCTCATTGACCGGATTGTAAAATTTTTCACGTCGCTGCGGCTGACCGTCGTGTGCCTGTGTCTGGCAATCGTCCTGATTTTTTTCGGCACGCTCGCGCAGGTGAACGAGGGGCTATACGAGGCGCAGCACCGTTGGTTTCGCAGCTTCTTCATCTGGTGGACGCCGGCGGGCGGCGGGTTCAAGATTCCTTTTCTGCCGGGTGGCTATCTGGTCGGCACGGTGTTGCTCACGAACCTCATCGCCGCTCACATCAAACGGTTTCAACTCACTTGGAAAAAACTGGGGATTCATCTGGCGCACACGGGCATCATCCTTTTGCTCGTCGGCCAGCTCGCGACGGATCTGCTTTCGCGTGAGACGACCATGAGTTTCGCCGAGCGCGAGACGCGGAATTATTCCGAAAGCCTGAACGTCACCGAACTGGTTTTCATCACCGACGCGGGCAGCGGCGACACGGTGATTTCCCTGCCGCAACCGCTCCTGGCCCGGCGCGGCGAAATCTCAAGCACCGCTCTGCCGTTCACCGTGCGCGTGCGGGATTTTTACGCCAACGCTTTCGTGCGCCAACGCGCGCCGATGGTGGACAAGAGCGCGCCACCCGCGACGGAAGGATTCGGACCGAAGACGACGCTCCTCCCGCAGGCGGAAACGAAAGAGACGGACAAGCGCAACACGCCCGCCGTCATCATCGAGCTGACCACGCCGCAAGGGTCGCTTGGCTCGTGGGTGGGCAGTCCTGATTTGCCCGAGCAAGAAGTCACGATTGCCGGCAAGGCGTGGCGGTTGGCGTTGCGGTTCGAGCGGGTTTACTATCCATTCTCCGTGCAACTGCTCAAGACGACGCACGAAGTTTATCGCGGCACGGACATCCCGAAAAATTTCCAGAGCCGCATCCGCATTGAAAACCCCGCCCGGCACGAATCGCGCGAGGTGGACATTTACATGAACAATCCACTGCGCTACGAAGGGCTGACGTTCTATCAATATCAGATGGGCCGTGAACAACTGGATGCCGGGCGCGGCACGAGCGTGTTGCAAGTCGTCCGCAATCCGGGTTGGGTCACGCCCTACATCGGTTGCGGCTTGGTCGGCGGAGGGCTGGTCATTCAATTCCTGATGCACCTCGTCGGCTTCATCCGGAAACGGAGGACAGCGAAATGAATTTTGCGGCTCGAGCGGCTCGTTCCCCCTCACCCCGGCCCTCTCCCTTGGGGAGAGGGAGAATCGCATCCAGTTTTTTTGAAAATGCGCGCGCGGGATTTGCTGGAAGATCATCCGAAAAGCCAAGGTGCGCTGACAGATGTTCCCTCTCCCCAAGGGAGAGGGTTAGGGTGAGGGGAAAGAAAGTGTCGCTTGGAATTGTGATTTCATCTGACAGCAAAACGCGATTTCCGCGATGTCTTTTATGAAAAAGTTTTTCCCACCTATCATCACCGGCGTATTCGCGGTCTGGATTCTCGCGAGCTTGCGGCTGCCGCCGGACGGGGCGGGAAAGCTCGCGGTGCAGGAGTTCGGCAAGTTGCCGCTCGTGGCGGGCGGCAGGTTTCAGCCGCTGGACTCGTTCGCGCGGAACTCGCTGCTGCAATTGCGCGCCAAGGCGAGCGCGAACATCGAGCCGTGGAGCAGCCATCCAAAAATCCTTTCTGCGAGCGAATGGTTGCTGGACACGGCGTTCAAGCCGGACGTGGCGGATGATTATCCCGTGTTCCGCGTGGATCATTCCGAACTCGTCAGCTTGCTCGCTTTGCCTGCGAAAGGTGAACCTGTTTTGAGTTCCGCGTCTCGGGTTTCGGGTCAACTCGAAACCAGAAACTCGAAACTAGAAACCGTTTCAGACGGCAAACATTACAGTTGGAATCAAATCAAACCCAAGCTCGCCGACCTGCGGCGCGAGGCCGACCGCGCCAACGCCGTCGAGTCGGCGCGGCGCACGCCGTTTGATCAGGCGGTCGTGAAGATGTGGAATGCGCGGCGCACCTATGAGTCCGCGCAACAAATGTTC
>JANMJO010000268.1:0-10195 GCA_031371425.1 Verrucomicrobiales bacterium
ACGTCCATGACCGGCTATCAGGAAATCCTCACCGACCCTTCCTACAAAGGCCAGATCGTGACGATGACCTACCCGCTCATCGGCAATTACGGCGTGAACAAGCAGGACGTGGAATCGTGGCGGCCGCACGCATCGGGCTTCGTCATCCGCGAACTCTCGCCGGTGGTCAGCAACTGGCGCGCGGACTGGTCGCTCGCAGATTATCTGGAGCAGAACGGCATCCCCGGCATTCAGGGCATTGATACGCGGGCGCTCACGAAAAAATTGCGCGTGCGCGGCGCGCTCAATGGGTTCATCACCACGGAAAATATTCCCGAAGCCGAGGCGGTGCAGCGCGCGAAGGAATTTGTGTTCGTGGGCGTGGATTACGTGAAGGAAGTCACGCACAAGGAGGCGTTCGCTTGGGATGTGAAGGACGAGCAGAGCGCGGCGTTCGATCTCGTGCGCGGAATAAAAACTGCCGACGCCCGCAACGTGCGCAAGCCGCTGCCCGCCGCCGACATTCCCATCGTGGCGTTCGACTACGGGATGAAATACAACATCCTGCGCCGTCTCCGGCAGCATGGTTTCAAGGTGCAAGTGTTGCCCGCGACCGCGACCGCCGCCGACGCGCTCAAATACAAGCCCGCCGGAATTTTCCTCTCGAACGGCCCGGGCGATCCCGCCGCGCTGGACTACATCGTGCGCGAGGTGAAGACGCTGCTCGACACGGGCATTCCGATTTTCGGCATCTGCCTCGGCAACCAGATTCTCGGCCAGGCGTTCGGCGGAAAAACTTTCAAGCTCAAGTTCGGCCATCGCGGCGGCAACCAGCCGGTGAAAGATCTGGAGAGTGGCCGCGTCGAAATCACCTCACAGAACCACGGCTTCGCGGTGGATGCGGACTCGCTGCCATCGGATGTCGCGGTGCATCGCGTGAACTTGAACGACGGCACAGTGGAAGGCATGCGCCACAAGACGAAGCCGGTGTTCTCCGTGCAGTATCATCCCGAGGCCTCGCCCGGCCCGCACGATTCCACGCCGTTGTTTGCGGAGTTCCGACAGATGATTGAGAAGCGGTGAACTGTTTGCGCCGCGGTGAAATCCTTTGAATTGCGTTTGACTTGAAACCTTCTGCGGGGATAATCCTCGCAAATCAGCTATGGCCAAACTTGTACTCCTAAGCGAGGGTCTGACGGGACGCTCCCACGAGTTAGTCGCGGAGAAGACTTCGATTGGCCGCATTGAGGAGAACACCTTCCCTATCGCCGACCCCTCCGTCTCCAGCCGTCATTGCGAGATATTGCTGCGCGGCTCGGATGTCGTCGTCAAAGACCTCAACTCCACCAACGGCTCGTTCATCGAAGGCCAGCAGATTGCCGGTGAAGCGGTGCTGAAACCCGGCCAAATCCTCCGCCTCGGCCAGATCCAGATGCGGCTCGAGACCGCCGACGCCGTGCTGCCGAGGCCCAGCGTGGATTCCACCATGATCATGCAGCGCGGAACAGGCGGCGTGAGTCTGAACGACTTGGAAAAAGGCCCCGTCGGTGGCGGCCTAGACACGAAGGTGTTCGCCAAGAAGACCAACAAGGTCAACCTCTACTTCCTCATCGGCGGCATCATCCTCGCCCTCGTCATCATCGGCGGACTCTTCATCGCGTTCCGCGCCATCAAATAATAAGTTTCTCCGCTGGTTTCGGTGGAGACTTTGGACGGAATCTGAAAGCACCAAGCTTCAACATCCAAGCTCCAGAGAAATTCCAAGCCTCAAGCTCCAAGCCTGAAGGGCAGCGTCGGTGATGGAAAAGCAGTCTTGTCCTGCTGCATGGAACGGATTCAGGAAAGTCCTGTTTGAGGATTGAAGTTTGGAGCTTCTCTGGATGTTGGAGCTTGTATCTTGGAGCTTTTGGCAAAGCCATGTCCCGCTGAAAACAGCGAAGAATAAAACAACCGCCCGCGCCGGTTCACTTCTCCTTCAGCCACCGCGCCACGTCCGCCGCCGCGTAGGTGATCAAAATATCCGCGCCCGCCCGGCGCATCGCCAGCAAGCTTTCCAACGTCACCGCCCGCTCGTCAATCCAGCCGTTCGCCGCCGCCGCCTTAATCATCGCGTGCTCGCCGCTCACGGCATAGACCGCCGTGGGCAAGCCGAACTCCGCCTTCACGCGGTGCACGATGTCGAGATACGCGATGCCCGGCTTGACCATGATAATGTCCGCGCCCTCCTGAATATCCAGCGCCACCTCGCGCAACGCCTCGTCCGCATTCGCCGCGTCCATCTGGTAACTCCGGCGATCGCCGAACTGGGGCGCGGATTCCGCCGCCTCGCGGAACGGGCCGTAAAACGCGGAGGCAAACTTCGCCGCGTAACTCATGATCGGCGTGTCGGCGAAACCTTTCGCGTCAAGTTCCGCGCGGATGGCGCGAACGCGGCCATCCATCATGTCGCTCGGGGCGACGATGTCCGCGCCGGCCTCGGCGTGGCTTGCGGCGGCGCGGGCGAGCAGCTTCAGCGACGGGTCGTTCAGAATTTTGGGGAGCGCGCCCGCCTCGGGTGCGGTCGAACGCGCCCCGCGTTTGACATCTTTGGAAGTTCCGGTTCGCGAGGCGCGAACCGGTACAGCCGTGGCGGCTGCGCTCCCCAAAACGCCGCAATGCCCGTGCGTCATGTATTCGCAGAGGCAGACATCCGTGATGACGAGCAGCGAGGGCAGTTCCTTTTTCAGCAACCGCACGGCCTGTTGCACGATGCCATTCTTCGCGTAAGCGCCGGAAGCCTGGTCATCTTTTTTGTCGGGAATGCCGAAGAGCAAAACGGCCGGCACGCCGAGCGCGTGGGCGGCGGCGGCTTCGCGCAGCAATTCATCCGGCGAAAGCTGGAACACGCCGGGCATGGCGGCGATGGGCTTGCGGATTTTTTTGCCGCTGCGGACAAAGAGCGGCAGGACGAGCTGCTCCACGCTCAGGCGTGTCTCGCAGACGAGGCGGCGGAGGGCGGGGTTTTGGCGGAGACGGCGCGGGCGGCAGACCGGGAATTGGCCGAGAGATTGAAAGTTCACGGGCTGATTCTAGTTTCAAAGCGCGAAGTGCAAAGCGGAAAGTTAGGCCCGGGTTGCTCGTGCGATTTCATCGCGGACCAAACCGGGGTGGTGGGTCATTTTGAAGTTTGGAGTTCCGCCTTCAGGCGGTTTCCCCGCCGTGTAAACGCGGAACTCCGAGCAAACCGACCCACTTCCCAAACCGGGCTTTGCTTCGCCGCCGGTTCGATTACATTTTCGCCATGAAGCTGGCGCGCGCATTTCTGGCGGTGTCCCTCCTTGCCTTGGTTTTCGGAATCGGGCTGGGCGCTGGGCTTTTCGCGTCGCGGCTGTGGGGCGGCGGCTCGCGGCATTTCCTGAACACTGCCACGGTCATCCGCCAGGTGCAGACGCTCGCGCAACTGGTCACGGTGAAGTATTCGATGGAGAAAATCGTGGTGCTGGAGGATGTGAAATGGTCGGAGACGTTCGGCACGAGCCGCGTGCTGCTGGTGGCGCACGGCGTGGTGAAGGCGGGCGTGGACTTGAGCGGACTCAAATCCGGCGATGTCCGCATCTCCGGCAAGTCCATCTCGCTCGTGCTGCCGTCGCCACGCATCACGGACGCGTATCTGGATGAAAAACTCACGCAGGTGGTGGAGCGGACGACGGGGTTGCTGCGGGGGTTCGACAAGTCTCTGGAGCAGGCGGCGCGACAGCAGGCGCTGGACGACATCCAACGTGCGGCGCGACGCAATGGGATTCTCAAGGACGCGGACGATCGGGCGCGGGCGCAACTGGCGAATCTGTTTCACCAGCTCGGTTTCGAGCGGGTGGAGTTCCGCGAGCGGGGGTTCAGGCTGTTGCCGCCGGGTTGACGGGGAATCCGCAGATTCCGCAGAGGGTCGCAGATTTATTTTGAAACAACGGGGCTATTGGAAATCGGTTTCAATCTGTGCAATCTGCGGACAACTCCCTCGCCTTTCGAAAAAAAACCGGCCGAAACCATTTCTGATTCCGGCCGGCGCGCACTATGAACTACAACCTGTCCACTAAAGGTGCGTGATTTTCACCGCCTCTGCGTGAGAAGCGGCCTCCGCCTTGAAGCACACCGGGATGACAAGCCAGCGCTTGATCGTGCGGGGCGCGGACAGGCGGGAACGGAGGCGCATCAAATAAAACGTGACTGGTGTGGAAGAAACGCTATGGCCGGGCGAATGGCGCAATTCACGGAGCTCGTGATGAAGTTTGATGGGTTTTGGCTTCATGGATGAATTCGTTGGTTACGACTGATTGGATTGCAGTTCATGTGCCAACTGCCTCAGCCCCGATGGGCGAACCCGCAGCAAATCAAACTTGGCAGGCGAGTCTCGATTTGATTAGCTGGCCGGGACAATGAAACATTCAAGCTTCCTGACCGGCGTTTTTGTGCTGCTCACCGTCCTCGTCAGCCACGCGCAGGAGCAGGCTTGGATCATCGAGTCCCTCTCGCCCCAGAACGAATTCATCTACGACCTCCAGACCGGCACCGCCACCGGCACCAACGGCGTGGTCATCAAATACGCCGGCGCGCTCATGGTCGCCGATAAAATCACCGTGGACCAGAAATCCGGCGAGGCCCTCGCCGACGGCCACGTGCGCATCCAGCGCGAGGAGCAAGTCTGGGTCGGCGAACACATCCGCTACAACTTCAAGACCCGCGTGATGCGCACCGAGGAATTCCGCACCGGCAAGCCCCCCGTCTTTGCCTCCGGCCGCGGCCTCTCCGGCGACATCTCCGGCAAGACCTACACCGCCACCAACGCTGTCATGACCTCGGACGACTTCTCCGAACCCGCCATGAAAATCCGCGCCCGCCGCATCAAGATGGTCCCCGGCCAATACATCGAAGCTCGCGATGCCCTCCTGATTCTCGGCAATGTCCCCGTGTTCTACCTCCCGTATTACCGCCGCAACCTCGGCGACCACGCGAACAATTTTAATTTCCAGCCCGGCTACCGCAGCCGCTTCGGCCCGTATCTCCTCAGCCGCTACGACTGGTATTGGAACGAGAAACTCGACGGCGTCTTCCGCCTCGACTACCGCCTCAAACGCGGCGTCGGCGCAGGCACCGACCTGAAATACCACCTCGGCCAGTGGGGCGAAGGCGCCCTCAAATATTATTACCTCCGCGACGACAAACCCTCCAACAACGCCAACGGCGTGAACGTCCCCACCGACCGCCAGCGCGTCCATTTCACCTACCTCGCCCAGCCCGCCACCAACCTCAGCGTCCGCGCCCAAGTCCGCTACCAAGGCGACCCGCTGCTCGTCAAAGATTTCTTCGAGGGCGAATACCGCGAAAGCATCCAGCCCAGCACCTACCTCGAAGTGAACAAATTCTGGGACAACTTCAGCCTCGACGCCACCGCCCAGCCCCGCATCAACGACTTCCTCGAAACCGTCGAGCGCCTCCCCGACGTGCGCCTCACCGGCTTCCGCCAGCAACTCGGCAACTCGCCCATTTATTACCAGAGCGAAAGCTCCTTCGCCTACCTCCGCCGCCGCTTCGCCGAGAGCAACAGCCTTCCCCTCGGCCTCAACTACGCCGCCATGCGCGCCGACACCTACCAACAACTCCTCATGCCCCACACCTTCGGAGGCTGGCTCAACGTCACCCCCCACGTCGGCGGCCGCTTCACCTACTACGACAAAGCCACCGGCCCCGGCGCCACCACCCCCAAAGCCTACCGCAGCGTCCTCGACACCGGAGCCGAAGTCTCCTTCAAATCCTCCCGCGTCTGGCCCGGCGTGAAAAACAAGACGCTCGACATGCACGGCCTCCGCCACATCATCGAACCCTCCGCCAACTACGTTTACACCCCGTCGCCCAACCGCACCCCGAATTCCCTCCCGCAATTCGACTACTCCCTGCCCAGCCTCCGCATGCTGCCCATAGACTATCCCGGCATGAACGCCCTCGATTCCATAGACGCGCAGAACGCCATCCGCTTCGGCCTGAAAAATAAATTCCAAACCAAGCGCAACGGCGAAGTCGTGGACCTCCTCAACTGGGAACTCTACACCGACTGGCGTCTCGCCCGCTCCTCCATAGACACCAACCAGTCTTCCATGTCCGACATCTACTCCGACATCACCTTCTCCCCGCGCTCCTGGATCACCTTCGAATCCCAGACCCGCTTCGACCTCGACCAACACCGCTTCCGCCTCGCCTGGCACACCCTCACCCTCGCGCCCGGCAGCGACTGGAGCTGGAGCCTCGGCCACTTCTACGTCCACGATGACCCCATTCTCGGCACCGGAAACAACCTCATCACCAGCAGCCTCTACTACCGCTTCAACGAAAACTGGGGCGCCCACATCGGCCAGCAATTTGAAGCCCGCAACGGCCGCATGGTCGAACAATACTACTCCATCTACCGCGACTTCCGCAGCTGGACCGGCGCCCTCACCTTCCGCGTGAACGACAACACCCGTGGCTCGGAAGACGTCACCGTCGCCTTCACCTTCTCCCTGAAAGCCATGCCCCGCTTCGGCCTCGGCGCAGACAGCATCCGCCCCTACTCACTGTTCGCCGGCTATTGACCGCGATGCCCCACGCCGTTCGTCCGGCGGCGCGAATGGAACAGTAGCGCAGGCTTTCCAGCCTGCGGGTTCTGGCGACTTTCCAGTGGCCAGTTTCACAGCACACGCGACAGGAATGTCGCGTGAACCCGCAGACAGGAATGTCTGCGCTACATCCAGCCGCCGCTCGCGCGCCATTCCAGCTTCGGAGTCCGGGTTTAGCCCGAACTCCGAAATGGAAACCAAACGCGCGGGTAAGTTTTTGGTAGCACCCGCCTCCGGCGGGTGATTTTCGGCGTCACGCCGAAAATATCGTCCTCAAAATTTTCCCCACCTTCAAAGTATTGATTGGTGTGTTGAAAGTTCAGGCGGGACGCTGGAACTTGCCCGCTAGGAAGCGGGCGCTCCCCGGAACGCCCGCTTCCTAGCGGGCGTGTTTAACCCAACTTCGGCGTTCGTGTTCAGTGCATTCTCCGAGGGGCAAGCGGCAACGCCGAGGTGTTGCCAAGGCTCATCGCTCCATCCCGGCATTGCACGATCCAACTCCAGCGGGTGTGACTGGAAGTGCCGTGCAGAGTTCGTTGGAGTTCACGCTTCAGCGTGTCGGGGCGGTGTGCGGTGTGACGGGAACAAGCTAAAGCTTGGACTCCAACTTGGGTCGGGACTCCGCTGCGCGGCTGTTTCAGTCACACCCAAATCCAGCTCCAGCCTTGCGTCATCAACGGAAATCGGAAATCGTAATCGGCAAATCATGTTAGCCAAAGTCTGCTCCGCCGCCGTCAACGGCATCGCGGCCTATCCCATCGAAGTCGAGGTCAACGCCGGCTGGGGCGATACGTTCATCGTCATCGTCGGCCTGCCGGACGCCGCTGTGAAGGAATCCCGCGACCGCGTCGCCACCGCCCTCGGCAACTCCGGCTACAAATTCCCCATGGGCCGCACCACCATCAACCTCGCGCCCGCCGACGTGAAGAAGGAAGGCCCGAGCTTCGACCTACCCATCGCCCTCGGCATTCTCGCCGCCAGCGAACAGATTGTCACCGACCAGCTCGACAACTTTATCATCGTCGGCGAACTCGCTCTCACCGGCGCGGTGCGGCCGTGCAAAGGTGTTTTGTCCATCGCCCTCCGCGCCCGCGATGATGGCAAGACCGGCGTGCTAGTTCCCGCCGAGAACGCCGCCGAGGCCGCCGTCGTTGCCGGCCTGCAAGTCATCCCCGTGCAAAACCTCCGCGAGGCCGCGCAGTTTCTTGAAGGCGAAATCAAGATCGCTCCCACGCGCGTGGACATCGCCCGTCTCTTCGATCAGAACCACGATGACGAACTGGATTTCGCCGAAGTCAAAGGCCAGGAGAACGTCAAACGCGCACTGGAGATCGCGGCGGCTGGTGGCCACAACGCGCTGCTCATCGGCCCGCCCGGCACCGGCAAATCCATGCTCGCGAAACGGCTGCCCACCATCCTGCCGCCGCTGACCTTGAACGAGGCGCTGGAGACGACGAAGATTCACAGCATCACCGGCCTGCTGAAATCCGGGCAGGCGCTCGTCACCACGCGTCCGTTCCGCGCCCCGCACCACACCGCGAGCGACGCCGGCCTGCTCGGCGGCAACATCAACCCCACGCCCGGCGAAATATCCATCGCGCACAACGGCGTGCTGTTCCTCGACGAGCTGCCGGAGTTCAAGCGCAGCGTGCTGGAGACCATGCGCCAGCCGCTCGAAGACGGGCACGTCACCATTTCGCGCGCTGCCGGCACGATGACTTTTCCCGCGCAGTTCATGCTGCTTGCCGCGATGAATCCCACGCCCGATGGAAAAATGCCGGGCGAATCCAAATCCTCACCGCGCGAAATTCAAAATTATTTAGGGAGAATCTCTGGGCCGTTGCTCGACCGCATTGACATTCACATTGAAGTGCCGCAGGTGAAGTTCCGCGAAATCAGCGACGGCAAACCGGGCGAGTCCTCCGCGCAGATCCGCGAGCGCGTCGTCGCTGCGCGGCAGCGTCAGCTAAAGCGGTTCGCCGAGAAACCCAAGGTGACGTGCAACGCGCGCATGGGTTCGCGCGAGCTCAAGCAGTATTGCGAACTCGATGAGCCGACGAAGGAGCTGCTGAAATTCGCCATGGCCGACATGAACCTGAGCGCGCGCGCTTACGACCGAATCCTGAAAGTTGCCCGCACCATCGCCGACCTCGCCAGCTCGGAGCGGATTTTGAGCGACCACATCAGCGAGGCGATTCAATACCGCTCGCTCGACCGTCAGATGTGGGGTTGAACGCGGCGAGCCTTCACAACGGAAAACCTAGGTTGTCTTCCGGTGGTGTCGTTTCTCTGGAAGCCGCAGGCTTGGCGGCGGGTGCGGCGGGCGGCGGCTCAATGATGGATTCTTCCACGGCATTTTCCTCCTGCTCCACGGCCAGTTCCGCCACCGGCTCGGCAGGCACGAGTTCCAGCCGAGCATGGGCGCGGTTGACTAGCGCGAGCATGGTCACGGAGGACGCGGCTTGCTTTTCCGCCGCCTCGATCCGCGCAAATTCGCCGAAGACTTCCATGCGCGCCGGTTCGTCGCGCGTGACAATATCCGGCCCGCCGGTGGAACGCAGCGCCAGCAGAATCTGGTGCGCGTTGATATCGCCCAGCGGACGCGCGGGTGTGTAAGCCGGGTCGCTCCCGGCGGTTTCATTGACGAGACGCGCGGCGATGAGCGGGCGCAGAACCTGTTGCGCGAGGCGGCTGGGGATGCCCAGCTCGGCGGAGATGGTTGCCATCGTCGCCGGCGGCTGGCCGCCTTGAAAACGCCCGCCGATGCACGTCATCAGGCGCAGCGCCACGAACTCGCGGCCACGCTGGTTCACATTTTCGGCCAGCCGTTCTTGCAGATACGCCACGCGGTTCTGGAAGGCATACGCCACCTGCGCGCCGAACAGCAGGATGAGCCATGAGAAATACAACCCCGCCATGAACACCGGCACGAGGCCGAGGCTGCCGTAGATTTCCCGGTTGTTCGCCACGCGCGAGACGTAGAGGAAGCCGAAGACGTTGTTCAGAAACCACAGCGAGCCGCCCACGATTCCGCCCACCAGCGCCGCGCTGAAATTGACCTTGGTGTTCGGCACGAGCTGGTAGAACAGCGCGAACACCAGCCACACTACCACCAGCGGCAACAGTTTGAATGCGAACCCGCCGATGAACGGCATCTCCACAATCACGCTGCGGGTCGCCGCAAAATGCGGCCCGCTCGCCAGCCCCACGGCGGTGATGAGCAGCAGCGGCCCGAGCGTGAGCGTCGCCCAATACTGGATGACTCGCACAAACCAGTTCCGCCCGCGCGCCACGCCCCAGATGTCGTTGAAGGTCGCCTCGATGTTCGCCAGCATGCGGATCGCCACCAACACGAGCAGCACCATGCCCAGCGTGCCGAGCTTGCCGCTCTGTGTGTTCTGGATGAAATCGTGGATGTATTTGGCCGCCTGTTTTTGCGCGGTGACGAGCCGGATGTTTTCCCCAGTGGCCACCAGCGCGGTGGCGACGGCCGCCACGGCGTTCGTTCCCGGAATCGCATTCGTCGTCAACGTCAGCGTGAGGGGCGGGACGTTCGTTTCCGCAAGCTCGGCCAGCGGGATTGCCGGCAC
>JANMJO010000302.1:0-3264 GCA_031371425.1 Verrucomicrobiales bacterium
CAACCCTTCGAGCAAAAATTTGAACCGCACTTTGAATGGCGAGCCGAGACTCAATCCGGTGAAACGAAAATCCAAATCCTGCCGCCCAGGTCCAACCTTTACGAACGGATGCGCCGCAGGCTTTTCAGTGGTCTCCGCAGCAGAGGCAAAGACCGCACCCGGACGCGCCGGCCAGACGTTCGTTCCGTTCACCCGGATTTCCTCAAGCACCACCGACGGTGGCTTCGCATCACTGCGGACGGAATCGGGATTCACGGACGCCACGCCATTGGCCATGGCAAACCAGAACTCACCATTCCGCGCCCGCCAACAGTTCGGTTGAAACTCGATGGCCGGGCCAATGGTCAGGAGTCCGTCTTCACGCCCATAGACACTGACCGGCAACGTGTCCAGTTCACCGCTGTCAAAACGGCTGAACGCAGCGCCATCCACACGGACAATTCCTGCGGTCGTGTCGAGCCAGAGGTTGTTCTGCCCGTCCAACATTACCTGCACGATGCAGTCCGATGGCAGCCCTTGTTTCGTGGTGTAACGGCGAAACTTTCCATCGCGCCAATGAAGCAGACCGCCCCGCGAACTGCCCATCCAAAGTCCGCCGTCCTTGTCCGCGCAGAGCGACCAAAGCCGTCCCAGCGACGAACGCTCCGGCGGCTCGCTCCGGTTGAAACGCGTGCCGTCCCAGCGCAACAAGTATCCGCCGAACGTGCCGGCCCAGATCGTGCCATCCGCCGTCTCGGTCATGGCCGCCGGACTTTCCACCACGCCCGGGCCGCAGGAATAAACTTTGGTGAGCTGCTCATCCTTGCACGACCAGATGCCGTTAAAATTTCCGATCCACAGCGCGTTGTTGCTGGCGGAAAAGAGCAGGCGGATGTCGCCGGAGAATTGTTGTCTGTCCGCGACCAGCCGCGCGTTGCCGGATTCATAAACCATCAGCCCCACATTGGGGACGGCGAACCATTTGCGCCCGGCGGCGTCCGCCGTCACCACGGTCGGCCGGCTCGACCGGCTCGCGGGCAGGTCAATGTTGGTGCAACGACCATCCTGCCAGCGCGCCACCGTGCCGGAGTGAGTGCCGATCCAAACCGCGCCGTCCGCATCCTGGCAAACCGTGCTCACCAGCGTGTCCGACAATCCCTGCGGCTTGGCCACCGTCCGAAATAATCGCGGACGCACCTGGATCAATCCGCCGCGTGCGTAACCGCTCCAGATATTTCCCTGACGATCCTCGCTGGCGAACAGGAGCGAGTTGCTCGGCAGTCCGTCGCGCGTGGTGAGCCGCGTCACCGCTCCATCCGGCGCGAGATGAATTAGGCCGGAGTCACGCGCACCCGTCCAGATGCCGCCCTCGCTGTCCACACACACGAATTGCAACGGGCCGAGTTTTGAAAAATCATTTTCCCACGCGGACGATTCCGCCACCCAGCGGCCTTCGGCCAGCCGACGCATCCAGCCGTTGGCTTCCACCCAAAGGCTGCCGCCGCCAGCAGGAATGATGCGCTTGACCGCGAGCGAACCCTGGTCGCCGCCGGGATCAACGGAAACAAAATGATCTCCCTGCCAGCGAGCCAGCATCTGATCCGTCCCCACCCAAACCTGTCCCAGCCGATCAGCGGCAAGCTGGCGGATCGGTTGGCCCTCCAATCCCGGAGGCGATTCCAGTGTGAGGAGTTTTCCCTGTTGCCATGAAGCGAGGACATTGTTGGTGCGGAGATACCAGACGCGCCCGTCGGCATCGGCGCAGATTTGCCGCGTCTTCAATTCCGGCAACGGAATGCTTTCGCCGCTCCAGCCTTGCGCGGTCCGTTGAAGCCGGAATAATTTCCCACGATCCTCCAAAAATAAAATCTCGTCCGCCGACGACCACAGCAAGCGATCCACCCGCACGCCCGTGGCCACTGCCAACTGAAAGCCCGTCGCATCCCAGATCACCAGCGCGTTGTTGAGCGTGTTGATCCACAACCGCCCGGTCTGATCCACCGCGAGTTTGTGAATGCCTTCGCTTTGGATCTCCGGGATGTTGGCCGCGCTGAAGGGAACAAAATTCACCCCGTCAAAACGCATCAGGCCCGCCACCAGCGTGCCGCACCACAGATACCCATCCGGCGTTTGCGCCACATCCGTCACCGACGCCATCGGCATGCCTTCGTCCGCGCCCCAGAGATTCACCATGTAGTCCGGGTTCGGCGAATTGGTTTGCCCAGCGTCACCTGCCGCCAATGCCAGCATGGGCAGCAACGCCACCCCGACGGCAAGAATCAGCGATCGCAATCCGGAGTGCATAATCAAAAGTCTGGGGCGAACCTTTCAGGCGGGCAAGCGCTCATTGCTTGTCGGCCGGAATGAGCGGTTTTGCATCGGGCTTGCGCGCGACCTCGCGGCAGCCGGGGCCTTTGTCGTTCAGGCCGAGGTCGTCTTTCATTGCGGCAATAAGTGTTTGAAGTTGGGCCACGATTTCGGGGTTAGCTGCTGCAACATCACGCTTCTCCCCGATGTCGCTTTTCAAATTGTAAAGTTGCGGGGTGAATTTTTCTCCGGCGGCGACCTTGTTGCCTTGTGCGATTTGGAGCTTCCAGTCACCGTGGCGGACGGCGTTCAAAATGAGTCCGTAGTAATAGTAGAATGTCTCGTGCGCTGGCTGGGCATTCGTCAGCCCGGCGAGTTGCGGCCAGATGTTGACGCCGTCGAGTTTGCGGTCGGTGGGAAGTTTCGCGTCGGACAACGCGGCGAACGTGGGCAGGATGTCGAACATGGCGGTGACGGCATCGGTCGCTGTGCCTGCAGGGATTTTGCCGGGCCACCACGCGATGGTTGGGACGCGCATCCCGCCTTCGAGCGTGGTGCTTTTATGTCCACGCAACGGAGCATTGACCGCGCGCGGCGTGCCGCCGTTGTCGGAGGTGAAAATCACGAGCGTCTTTTCCGCCAATCCGTTTTCACGGAGCGTGTCGAGGATGCGGCCCACACTCCAGTCCACTTCCTCCACCCAGTCGGAGTAAATTCCGTGCGGCGATTTGCCTGCCCACTTCTTGCCCGGATAGATGGGAGCATGAACCGCGTTATGCGGCAGGTAGAGGAAGAACGGCGCGCCCTTTTTCTCCTTGATGAATTTCACCGCCTCGTCCGTGTAGATTTCGACGAGCGATTGCTGGTCATCCGGCAGCACGCGCTTGACGACTTTCCCGTTGCGCAACAGCGGCAGCGGCGGCTGCGCCTTTCCATTTTGTTTCGGGATGGGTTTGCCCAGGTCGCTCTTCACTCCGT
>JANMJO010000306.1:0-3576 GCA_031371425.1 Verrucomicrobiales bacterium
CAACCCTGGGGGTGATCCATACCTGCCTCCGTTGTTTTTTGTTGGGGATTTTGCCCCCCCCCCCCCCCCGCTAACGGCACGCTGATTAAGCAGGCGAATACGCGGACGGACCTAGCCAATCTTCGGACGGATGCGGCCAACGCAAGAACCACCGAGGCCAACACCCGCACGGATCAGGCGAATGCGCGAACAGTTGAGGCCAACATCCGCACGGATCAGGCGAATGCGCGAACAATTGAGGCCAACACCCGCACTGGGCAGGCGGATTGGCGGACGCAAAAGGCAGAGACTCAGAGTGCCGCGCTCCGCGCTTCCGAATTGAGCTATCGCCGGTTGTTTGAATCAGCGCGGGACGGCATCCTGATTCTGGATTCGGATACGGGACGCATCACGGATGTAAATCCGTTCTTGATTGAACTGCTGGGTTTTTCCCACGACGAAATGGTCGGCAAAACCATCGGCGAACTCAGTCCCTTCAAGGATACCGTGTCCAATCAAGCCATGATGGAGCGGTTGCAAAAGGATGGGTTTGTGCGCTACGAAGACTTGCCACTGGAAACGAAGGATGGCCGCCACATCGCGGTGGAGTTTGTCAGCAACGTCTATCAAGCCGGTGACGTCAAAGTAATCCAATGCAATATCCGTGACATCAGCGAGCGCGTCAGGGCGGAGGTGGAGCGGCGCGAGGGCGAGCGTTTCAACCAGGCCACGCTAGACGCACTCTCGGCCCATGTGGCGGTGCTGGATGAACAGGGGAATATCCTGGCCGCCAATAAGGCCTGGCGCGAGTTCGCGCGGGCGAATGCGACCGACTGGAAGTTGGACAGCGAAGGAATGAATTACCTCACCGTCTGCGAGCAGGCCGCCGCCCAAGGCGACCAGAACGCTGCCCAGACCATCAAGGGAATTCGCGCAGTGGCCAGTGGTGCGCAGTCGCCCTGGACTCACGAGTATCCATGCCATTCACCCACGGAACAGCGCTGGTTCATTTGCCGGGTGACGAGATTTCCCGGCTACGGTCCAGTGCGGGTGGTCGTGGCGTACGAGAACATCACGGAACGCAAGTGCACGGAATCTGCGCTACAGGAAGAGCAGGCAAGATTTAACAGCTTGATGACCACGATTCCCGACATGATCTATTTCAAGGACCGGCAGAGCCGCTTTGTCCGCATCAACGACGCGATGGCCCGGCGGTTCGGTTTGCAACACGGGGCGGATGCGGTGGGCCGGACGGATTTTGATTTTTACGGCACAGAACACGCTTTGCAGGCCTACGAGGATGAACAGCACGTCATGCGCACCGGTGAACCCCTCATTGCTCGTGAGGAAAAGGAAAACTGGCCCGACGGACGGTATACCTGGGCATCTTCAACCAAAGTGGCCGTGTCTGACAGTCAAGGCAACATCACCGGGTTGGTGGGCGTCTCGCGCAATGTAACAGATGTGAAAAAAATCGAGGCGCGCTTCCGCCGGCTCGTGGATTCCAACGCGCAAGGCGTGATTTTTTGGAATACGAAAGGCCAGATCACCGAGGCCAACGATTCCTTTTTGGAACTGGTAGGCTATACCCGCGCGGACTTGGCAGCCGGGCAGATTGACTGGATGGCGATGACGCCGCCGGAATACGCCGCCCTCGATCAACACGCCCTTCAGGAAATCGCCGCCAAAGGAGTCTGCATACCGTATGAAAAGGAATTCATCCGCATGGATGGCTCTCGCGTGCCGATCCTGATCGGCGCAGCGACTTTTGAAGACACCTCGGATGAGGGCGTGTGCTTCGTGCTCGACCTCACCGAGCGCAAAAAAATTGAATCCCAATTCCGCCAGTCGCAAAAGATGGAAGCCATTGGCACGCTGGCCGGAGGAGTGGCCCACGATTTCAACAATATTCTGGCGGTCATCCAAATGCAGACGGGTTTGCTGCAAAGTATAGGTGGTCTTTCCGCCGAGCAGGTGGAGCTTACTGATGGTATCGGCAATGCAGTTCAAAAGGCCGCCGACCTCACTCGCCAGTTGCTCTTGTTCAGCCGGAAGAAAGCGCTGCAACTACGCGATCTGGACTTGACAGCATCCGTCAGAGAGATGACCAAGCTGTTGAAGCGCACCCTCGGCGAAAACATCGTGGTGCAGCTCAAGCTGGCGACGCAACCGATGTTGCTCTATGCCGACGCGGGCATGATTAGTCAGGTCTTGCTGAATCTTGCGGTGAACGCCCGGGACGCCATGCCCGATGGCGGCCAGTTGGTCATCGAGACGGACGAGGTGAAACTCGACGAATTCGCCGCCACGCAAACGGCCCAGGCGCGGCCCGGTTCATTTGTGCGCTTGAGCGTGAGCGACACCGGCTGCGGGATTCCAGCGAAAAACCTTTCCAAAATTTTTGAGCCGTTCTTTACCACCAAAGATGTCGGCAAAGGCACGGGCCTGGGACTGGCCACCGTCTTCGGCATCGCGCAACAACACCATGGCTGGGTCAACGTCTATAGCGAAGTCGGCCGCGGAACGACGTTCAAAGTTTATCTGCCCCAGCTGGCGGAATCGCACAACACAGAAATCATTAAAAACCTGTTGGCCACCGTCCAAACCGGCCATGAAACCATCCTGCTGGTGGAAGACGATTCAGCACTGCGCGCCATGATTGAAAAAACCCTCACCGGCTTAGGCTACCGTGTGCTGGAAGCGTCCACGGGTTTCAACGCCCTGGAAGTTTGGAAAGAACACGCCTCCGAAATTCATTTGTTGCTCACCGATTTGATGATGCCCGATGGCATGACCGGCAAAGAACTGGGGCAACAGCTGCTTCAGGAGAACCCCAAACTAAAAGTGGTTTACATGAGCGGTTACAGTGCCGAAATCGTCGCCAAAGATTTTCCGTTGCAAGAAGGCGTTAACTTTCTTATTAAGCCTTTCCAGACGCAACATCTCTCCCAAACCATCCGGCAACATCTGGACGCGCCCCGCGTCGGAACGTAGAACAAAAAAGCGGCCTCCGTTTCCAATGGCCGCTTTATGTTTTCCGAATTTGATTTTACGGATTTGGCGGCGTGGGCGTCTTGGCTTTCGCTTTGCCACCGACCGAATCCACGATGATACGGGCGTTGTTGTAGTCCTCCACAAGCTTCGCATTGGCGGTGGCGAAGGCGTCAATCCTTGTGAATCAAGCGCACGACAGCTTCGCGGATGGTGAGGATTTTCTAGAGCAGTTTCAAAAAGACTGTAGCCGGTGAGTTGACCTGGGCGAACGAATGGCGCGATAGCGTCTTGGACTGCGGCAGCCCTCTGCCGCTGTGAATGTGGTGGGATGATCGAAAGCGGCAGAGGGCTGCCGCAGTCCAAGACCTCGCGGAATTTTTTAGCTGCCTTCCAAATCGTGGGTACAGGTTTATTGAAATTGCTCTAAACCCGGACTCCGAAGCGAAAGGGGAGCGCGCCCGCCCCGGGCGCAGTTTTCCGCGCCCTCGCGGAAAACCCGGGCGCACAGAAAAGTTCCAAAGGTTCGTGGCGATGTCGCGCGTAAGAAGCTGTCCCCGACATCCGATGTCGGGGATGGAAAAATTCCGCTCGGGCTAGTCCTCC
>JANMJO010000325.1:0-5812 GCA_031371425.1 Verrucomicrobiales bacterium
AAACCCGGCTGACACCATTCAATAAATACTCGGGTAGCCGGATTTCCGCGTCCGGCTCCAGCATGGCGAACGCGGCGAAAAGCCCGATGACTCCCGCCGACGCGCCGATGACCGGCCCGCCAAAACGGTTTTCAAACGCCAGCCCCAGCAGACCTTGCAGCAACCCGCCCGCAAGCCCGGCAGCGAAGTAGAGTTTCAGGAAATTTCCCGCCAGATGCCAAAAGCCCGCGTGCAGAAACTGAAACGTGAGCAACTGCCAGACGAACCCATGCCGCAAACCATCCGCGCTCAACGCGAGCCAGGAATAGATGAAGTCCGCCGGCGGAATCTGTTGCAGCACGAACGCGACGCCGATGACGGCCATGAGCACAGCGCTCGCCGACCATTGCCAGCGGCGCGCTTCGTCCCGCATATAATCTCGATCTGCCAGTCCCATCGCGGGGTGAAGTTAGTCTGGGAAGCTCCGAGTTTCAGCGGGCATCTTGCGACGGCGGCGGTCACGGGGCTCACCTTTGTTTAGAGTTCCGCCTTCAGGCGGCTTGGCGTGTTAATTTCCCGAACCGCCTGAAGGCGGAACTCCAAACCGGCCGCATGTTGACTTCAGGGACGGCGTCAAGATGCCGTTGTCTTGCGCCACCAGAACATCCGCTCCTTGCCTTCGCGGTTGGGATACGAGCGCGGCGTCCAGTCGGCAAGTAATTCAAAGTGCGGCGAAAAGCGCGCCAGCAATTCCTCCCGCGTGGACGGAAACGGCGGGCCTTCCGCGCCCTCGCAGATCATGTAGTTCACGGCGAGATAATGTCCGCCCGGCTTCAGCCAGCGCGCGACGGCGCGGACGTAATCATCGCGCTCGGCGGGGTTGATGGCGCAGAAGAGCGTGTGCTCGAACAGCCAGTCGAATCGAAACGGAGGTTCATCCCGCAGAAAATCCGCCTGCCGGAACTCCGCGCGCAAACCTGCCGCGCACGTCCGCTCCCGACTCAATCAAATCGCGCTGGGCGCAAGGTCGTAGCCGTAAACGCGGAAGCCGGCTCGGGCGAATTCGCGGGCGTCGTGCCCCGTGCCGCCGCCGGGAACGCAGACGGTTTCTCCGGGAAGTTTTCGGTGCGCTGCGAGGAAATCCACAAGGCCGGGCGAAGGCTCGCCCTTTTCCCACGGCATATCGCCGGTCTGATAGCGTTGTTCCCAATCCATGTTGGTTTCTAGTTTCTAGTTTCCGGTTTCGAGTTCTGGTTGGCGAACGGTCTCGCGAGTTTCAACTCGAAACCGGAAACTCAAAACTCGAAACTCACACCGTCGCAATCTGTCCATCCACCAACTGCACCACCTTCGGCGCGCGCTCGGCCACCTTCATGTCGTGCGTGGCGATGACGAGCGTGGTCTGCCGCTCGTCGCGCAGGGCGCAGAGCAGGTCAATGATCTCGCCGCCGGTGTGGGAATCGAGATTGCCCGTCGGCTCATCGGCGAGGATTAACTCCGGCGCATTGATTAGCGCGCGGGCGATGGCCACGCGCTGCTGCTCGCCGCCGGAAAGTTCGTAGGGCCGGTGATCCATGCGGTCGCCGAGGCCCACTCGCGCGAGCAGTTCGCGTCCTCGTTCGGCGGTGGCAGCGGCGGAAACGCGCGCAATGCGGGCGGGCAGGCAGACGTTTTCCAGCGCGGAAAGTTCCGGCAGCAGGTGATACGCTTGGAAAACGAATCCCACTTTCCGATTGCGCAGCTCGGCCAGTTTCGCCGCAGGGAGCGTGGCGAGATTTTTTCCGGCAAAGAAAATTTCACCTGTGTCCGGCTTGTCGAGTCCGCCGAGGAGGTGGAGCAAGGTGCTTTTGCCCGCGCCGGACGCGCCGCGCAGCGCGACGAATTCGCCGCGCGATACGGACAGATCCACGCCACGCAGGACTTCGAGGTTGCGTTTGCCCATGCGGTAGGTGCGGCCCAGACCACGGGCGATGACGAGCGGATCACTCATGCCGGCCTCCGGCGAAGTTTCTGGTTTCTGGTTTCTGGTTTCGAGTTAGGAAACAACGCGGGTGTTGGCGCGACTCGAAACCCGAAACCCGAAACTCAAAACTCGAAACTTTATTACTCATAGCGCAGCGCCTCCACGGGGTTGAGCCGGCTCGCGTGCCACGCTGGCAGCGCGGCGGCAAACAGGCAGATGATGAGCGAGCCGCCGCAGATGATGGCGATGTCGCCGGGGATGATGAGCGCGGGCAGGCTGTAGAATCCGTAGATGGACGCGGGAAAAAGTTCCATGCCCGTCCAGTTGCGCATGAGATGGAGAAACTCGTTGCGGTAATGGATTGAAGTCATTCCCAGCGCGACGCCGCAAATCACGCCGGCGACGCTGACGATGAGGCTTTGCAGCAGGAAGACGGTCATGACTTGGCGGTTCGTCGCGCCGACGGCTTTCATCAGGCCGATCTCGCGGGTCTTCATCATGATGAACGTGATGAGCGTGCAGGTGATGCCGAACGCCGCGACCAGCACGATGAAGAACAGGATGTAGAGCATCATCTGTTTTTCCACGAGGACGGATTGCAGCATGGGGCTTTGCTCCAGCCAGGTGCGGATGCCGAACCTTTCGCCGAGCGCGGGGCGCAGTTGCTCGCGCACGCGCGGAGCGAACATCGGGTCGGACAATTTCACGAGCAGGCCATGCACGGCGTCCTCGAGGTCATACAAATCCTGCGCGTTCTCGAGCGAGGTGACGATGAACGACAGGTTGTATTCGTAGAAGCCCACGTCGAAAATTCCGCGCACCTCGTAGTCCTGCGGCAGAATGCCTTCCTTGCCCTGGCTCTTTTGCATCCGCTGCAAGTCGCGGATGGAATACACCGAAATCCGGTCGCCGACGTGCAGGTTTTGCGCCGCTGCAAAATCACAACCCACCACCACGCCGCGCCCGCTCAAATCAAATTTCCCGGCCACCATGCTCTGCGGCAAGTTGCTGATGCGGCCTTCCGTGCGCGGGTCCACACCCCGCAGAAACGGTGCGGCCATGCTCTTCTGCTCGCCGGCCTTGGGGATTTCCACCAGCAGCGGCCCGATGATGAAGGGCGACACGCCGATGACGTTCTTGTTCGACGCGATGGCCTCGGTGATGAGCGAGTAATGCGACATCGTCCCGCCGTCGCTGTTGGCGATGGTCAGGTGCGCCTGGAAGCCGAAGATTTTTTCCTTCAGGTCGCGGTCGAACCCGCTCATCACGCTGATGACGATGATGAGCACGGCGACGCCGAGCATGACGCCGATGACCGAGATGAGCGTGATGACCGAGACGAACGTCCGTTTGGGACGCAGGTAGCGGAGCGCAAGCAACAGCTCGAAAGGCAAAGCCGACATGGGCGTGAGATTAGCGGCAGCAGACAGCGCGGGCAATGAATCGTTGCTCCGTCCGCAGATGACACAGATGAACGCAGATTTTAATTATAACAATTCATGCTGACATTGGCGCAGTCATGTTTGCCGGGCGCTGGTAGGGCCGAGCTGCTGCTCGGCCTAAATATCAAGGCGGCGCGGCAGCACCGCCGCTTGGAGTGCGGCGACATGTCGCCGCTTTGTAACTGGGAGACATGTCTCCCAGTTACAAAGCGCGGACGTGTCCGCGCACTCCAAATTTCCCGGCGTCATAGCGGCGTGTTGGCAGACTGCCACTAACTCAATCTCAAACGACGGCGCTTTGCCGAGACGCCGCTACGCTACTTCGCGGCGCAACTGGCTTGCAACCAATTCAAATAGCGCTCGCTGCCTTGATCCAATTTCAGCACCACAAACTCCGGCGTGGCGTAGGGATGCGCGGCAAGGATGAGCTGCTCCAGCTTGGCGAGGCGGGCGCGGGTGGTTTTCAATACGAGCAGAACTTCCGCGCTCCGCTCCAGCTTGCCCTGCCAGCGGTAGTGCGATTCGATTTTTAGAATCAGGTTCGCACAGGCGATGAGCCGGGCGGTGAGCGCGGCCTTCGCGAGCCGACGCGCGGTCTTCATGTCCGGCGCGGTGACGAGGACGATGGCGAATGGATTGGCCGGTTTCATTTGCGATGGTTTGCGGGCATGGATTGCGCGAATTCAAAAGCTCCAAATTCCAAGCTCCAAGCTCCAGAGAAGCTTCAAACTTCAAGCTCCAATGAAATTGGCCGTGCCCGTTTGCAGTTTGGAGCTTGGAATTTCTCTGGATGTTGGCGGTTGGTGCTTGGAGCTTTCATTTCGGCGTGAACCGGAACAACTGCGCGCCGTGCGCGGGAGCGTCGAGATACAACCCCCGCGCCGCGAGGTCGTCGCCGCAGCGCTCGTAATTTTCGCCGTTGAGCAGGTCGGTCAACTGCCAGTCGTGCGCGGCAAGCTGCTCCAACTCCAGCGGCACTTGGCACTGGCTGCGGTGCGATGCGAGGTTCACCACGACGAGGTTGAACTCCGGTGCGCGGGTCTGCCAGCGGACGACGATAAAATTTCCCGCCGACGGATTGCCCTCCCACGCGGCGTGCGGCGAGAGGAGTTTCCCCTCGCCCCGGCCCACGGCAGATTCGCGCAGCGTGGTGAGCAATTGGTCGTAAAGCGCGGCGATGGCGGGGTCGGGTTGGCCCACGGAATGCCGGCCCATTTGCACCGGGAAATGGTGGGGCGCGCCGGTGAGCTGGCCTTCGTGGAGGAATCTCATGCCGGGCAATCCCAGAATGAGCAGCGCGGCGGCGCGATGCTGCGGCAGTGTGAGACGCGGACCGATGCGTTTCTCGTCGTGGTTTTCCAGGAAGTGCGCGCTGGCGGCGACGTATGCGGCGGGCGAGCCGAGCAGATACGGCTGCACTTCGGGCGTGCTCTGGCTGACGAGCAGGTCGAAAAGATGTTTGTCGTAGGTGTAATCGAAGCCGAGCGTTTGCAGCCGGCCTTCCAGACTCCAATAAACTTCCGCCAGGAAAATAAAGCACGGCTGCGAGCGTTTCACGGCAGGAATGGCTGCGGCCCAAAATTCTGCTGCGGTCGCGGGGTCGCCGGGTTGCACGGGCATGTGCGACCAAGTGCCGGCAAAAACTTCGTTAAGCAGCAGCATGGCCATGTCGCAGCGGACGCCGTCGCAGCGGCGGGCGATGGATTGCAACAATTCCACCATCGCCTCTCGCGCGTCGGCGCGGCGGTAATCCACCTGCACGGTGTCAATCCACGGACAGAAATGCGGGTCTTTGCCATACGCGATCCAGCGCGGGCCGGAGTCGGTGTTGGCGTAGAAAGTCCCCGGCACTTCGACGAGGCTGTGCACGAGCCATTCGGGATGCGCGGTCACCCACGGATGATCCACGCCGAGGTGGTTGGGGACGAAATCGAGAACCAACTTCATCCCGTGCGCGTGCAGTCGCGCGCGAAACTGGCGCAGCCCCGCCTCGCCGCCCAGCGCGGGCGGCACCTGGTAGTCGGCGATGGAATAGCACGAGCCGGCGATGTCCTCCTCCTGCCAGCCGGGCAGCAGCAGGTTGTAGGCGTTGAGCAGGTCGGCGTGTTTGAAGGCTTCGGCGCGAGCACGCGGGCCGGTCGTCCACACGCCCATCAACCAGAGATGCGTGAGGCCGCGCTGCCGCCAGCCGGCGAATTCGCTTTCCGGCACGTTGGCCAATGTGATTTCCCCGCCGTGTGCGCGGGAGAGTTCGCGCAGCCAGCAGCGGGTGTTGATTTCGTAGAGCAGCGGATGTGTCATGCGCTCGAAGCCCTCAACTGTTCAGGACTTTCATCGCCTTCTGCGGATTGGAGACGCGCAAAATCATCAGGCCGCGCTTGGCGTCCGGCGGCGTGGCGCAGTAGCAATACTCGATGTTGATCTTGGC